>CAZKXU010000015.1:0-45780 GCA_964556665.1 uncultured Bdellovibrionales bacterium
GGGGCAACGATGTGATGCTAGACGTGAAAAAACTTATTTGGAGGAGCACTAGTCCTTATCCTCGTCTTTGTCATCGTCCTTGTCCGGAATCCTTGCCCTCGTTCCAGTCCGCGCCCCGTTGACTAGGGCTAGGGCAAAGAATTCAGACAAGGACGAAGACGAGGACAAAGACTAAGAATATACCCACACTTAATGAGCAGTTACCTAGAATGCGATCTAACTATATAATATTACTATCTTTAATCGGCATTGCCTCACACAGCTTTGCTCTTACTGAGCCAGGGACAGAGCTTGCGAACGCATCGATCTCAACGATACTCGGAAACTCTGTTGACCTCTCCTTACCTTTTCAGGATGAGAGCGGGAAAGTAGCCCCCCTCAAAACTTTTGTTACAGCTAGCCGCCCTATCATTATAGTTCCTGCATATTATGGATGTCCGCGTCTATGCGGGCTGGTTTTAAGTGCCGTAACCAAAACTATTAAGGAGCTTGGACTTACACCTGGTGTTGATTATACAGTATTAACCGCTAGCTTTGATACGACCGATACAGCGGAGTCCGCAAGTAAAAAAGCCCAGGAATATAAAGAAAAAGCTGGGATCCCACCTGACAGTGCTGGCTGGAAGTTTCTTGTCGGTGAGGAGTCAAGTGTAAAAAACTTAATGAATCAAATAGGGTTTCATTATTTAAAGGATAATGGAGAGTTCGCTCATTCAGCCGCAATTATGCTCCTAACTTCAGATGGCACAATCTCTCAGTATTTCACCGGCGTAGAATTCCCAGCCCAGGACGTCAAACTCGGGCTGATTGAAGCTTCAGAGGGTCGTATAGGAACGGCTCTTGATCATATCCTACTTTACTGCTTTCATTTTGATGTTACAAAGGGGAGATATACACTTGCCGTACTTAATGTTATGAAAGTTGTGGGGGCAGTTTCAATTCTCGCCTTAAGCAGTTTAATTTTCATTTTAAGAAGTAGATTTGCATAGATTATGTTTCGCTATCTTCCCGAACAGGCATCCGATTTCGCAGAAAGAGTAGACTTCATTCACAACGTTATAACAGACATCTCAGTGTTTTTTACTGTGGCGATTGTTGGAACGATGCTTTACTTTGCATTTAAATATCGTGCACGAGGAGGTGTGAATCACGAAACACCACGTATCCTAGGCAGTCATGCACTTGAATTAGTTTGGACTATAGTGCCTACCATAATTTGTATCTATGTCGCCGTATACGGCTACCTAGGCTATCGCAAAATTAGAGAGGTCCCGACCGGAGCAATTGAAATTAACGTTACCGCCAGACAGTGGAAATGGGAGTTTGAATATCCGAATGGCAGGAAAGCCACCACTGATTTCTATGTGCCAGTTAATCAACCGATTAAACTCATAATGCATTCCACTGACGTGTTGCACAGTTTTTTTATTCCGAGTATGCGCGTTAAAAACGACACACTCCCTAACAAATATACCTACCTTTGGTTTAGGCCGATCAAAACAGGTGTGTATCAGGCATACTGCACAGAGTACTGCGGTTTAGAGCATTGGAATATGTTAACCAAGCTTCATGTTGTATCAGAAGCTGAGTATCAACGTTGGCTTACTGATAATAGTGAGGAGATGGCCGCCTCACGCATGAACCCTGTAGAGCTTGGCGGAAAATTGTATAATGAAAAAGGGTGTAACGCATGCCACAGCTTGGATGGCACTCCGCGTGTTGGCCCAAGTTTGTTAAAAGTATTTGGAAAGAAAGAGAAGCTCTCGGATAACACCGAGGTTGTAGTCGATGAAAACTATATTAAAGACTCCTTACTAAATCCAAACGCACAGATAGTAGCCGGATTCCCGCCTAACATGATGCCTAGCTTCACAGGACAGCTTGACGATCAGCAGATCGGTGCTCTGATATCATTTATTAAAGCACAGGATGGTTCTAAGCCAGTTGAAGCACCAAAGCCTGCGAGCAGCTCAGCAGCAGCAGCAGTAGTAGCTGAAAAACCGGTATCCGAGATGACTGCAGTTGAATACGGCCAGAAAGTATATAATGAAAAACTGTGTGTAACCTGTCACACCATAGATGGCTCGCCGCTGGTGGGTCCAACATTCAAAGGAATATACGGTCGTCAAGGTAAGTTGACGGATGGTACAAGCTACACAGCAGATGACGCTTATATTAAGGACTCAATAATGAACCCTGCTGCACAGGTTGTTGCAGGCTTCCCACCGGCGATGCCGGCCATGGGTGGTCAGCTAGGCGATAAGGAGATCGCGGCTCTAATTGAGTATATGAAGACTTTGAAATAGGGGTGGCCATTGTCCGCACCCATAGTGAGTGAGCAGTTAGTGCGCTTGAGCGCACAGATTGAGTATATTTACAAATTTTGTTTTATCGCACTGTTTAGGATTTAACTTTTTATATGGCTTCACACGCACACACATCCCATGGGGAGAACTATCTTAACCACCAAACCGGAATATGGTCATGGCTTACCTCGGTTGATCATAAACGTATAGGCCTAATGTACCTGTACAGTATTCTAGTATTCTTCATCATCGGCGGACTAGCGGCACTTTCTGTTAGACTTGAGCTTTATACTGCTGGACCTACAATAGTGAGCAATCAGGCTTATAACAGACTATTCACCCTTCACGGGGCGATTATGGTCTTCCTATTTATCGTTCCCGGCATTCCAGCAACTTTGGGTAATTTCCTCATTCCTTTAATGATCGGAGCAAAGGATGTGGCTTTCCCTAGACTCAACCTGCTTAGTCTATACATATACTGGGCTGGTGTAATAATGGCTCTTTGTGCTCTTTCTAACCCAGTTGATACCGGTTGGACCTTTTATGCTCCTTACAGCTTGCAGACAAATACAGGTGTAATCTTAATGGTTGGAGCAGCCTTTGTGCTCGGCTTCTCCTCTATTCTCACCGGTTTAAACTTTATAGTTACCGTGCATAAGCTAAGAGCTCCAGGGCTCACCTGGGACAAACTGCCTGTGTTCATCTGGGCATCCTATGCAACTGCAGTAATTCAGACCCTTGCAACACCAGTTGTCGGTATAACTCTTCTTATGTTGATTATGGAGAGAGCGATGGGCGTTGGAGTCTTTGATCCTAAACTTGGTGGAGACCCAGTACTATTTGAGCATCTCTTCTGGTTCTATTCACACCCGGTAGTATACATTATGGTTTTGCCTGCATTTGGAATCATCGGCGAGATTATTCCGGTATTCTCACAGAAACCGATTTTTGGATATAAAGCTGTTGTCTACTCAACTGTAGCGATTGCAGGTGTAAGCTTTATTGTTTGGGCGCACCACATGTTTGTAGCAGGAATCTCAGACACTGCTGCGACAGTATTCTCCATCATTACATTCGGCGTAGCTGTTCCTACAGCGGTAAAGGTATTTAACTGGGTAAGCACGATGTATAAGGGCTCAATTAGCTTCAATACACCGATGCTATACGCCATGGCTTTCGTCTTTTTGTTTATGATCGCAGGCACCACAGGCATCTATCTTGCCACTCTAGCAGTTGATGTTTTCTATCATGATACATACTTCGTAGTTGCACACTTCCATTACACCATGCAGGGTGGTGCTGTTATCGGGCTGATTGCCGGACTACACTTCTGGTTCCCGAAGATGAGCGGCAAGATGTATAATGAAAATGTCGCGAAGCTTGCTTTCGTTTTCGTTTTTATAGGCTTCAATCTCACATTTCTTCCACAGTTTGTACTTGGAATGCAGGGTATGCCTCGTCGCTATTATGATTACCTGCCTGAGTTTCAGGGGTTACATCGCGTATCAACAGTTGGCGCTTTTCTAAACGGGTTCGGATACACATTTGCACTGATGAACCTTCTGTTCGCTGCGATTTTTGGCAAGGCAAAAGCTGGCGCAAACCCATTTAACTCCTTAGGGCTGGAATGGCAATGCCCATCACCTCCTCCGCACGAAAACTTTGATAAGATCCCGGAGCTAAAAGAGGATGAATGGAGTTATGGATACGGGAAAGTCGTAGAACATTAAAATATTAAAAATAGTACGCTCAGAGGAGAAGATTTTTTAGAGGAACAATTATTTTATGTCTCATTCAAATGAAGTAACTATGGGCCCGCCCCATGTTCATCATATGACCCCTGTAACAGCATACCATTCTGCCAAGCTTGGTATGTGGTTATTCTTGGCGACAGAGGTCCTGCTCTTCGGCGGACTGTTCTGTGCATTTGCTCTATATCGCTGGATGTATCTTCAGGAGTTTCACCACGCAAGTCTTGAGCTGAACTGGAAGCTCGGAGCGCTGAATACACTGGTGCTTCTCTATAGCTCGTTTACTGCTGCTTTAGCTGTAGATGCAGCGCAGCACGGAGACAACAAAAGGGTAGTCAAAAATTTTGCCATTACGATTCTTTGCGGCGGCATTTTCTTGGTTATCAAATTCTTTGAATACAGCGCAAAGTATCACCATGGAATATTTCCAGGCGGCGCTCACTTGCATGACCCGGCATACAAAGCTTTCTTCGGTCTTTATTTTTGTATGACCGGACTACACGGATTGCATGTAATCTTCGGTATGGGTTTCTTAGCCTGGGGATTGAAGAAAGCGCTTAATAACAGATTTTCCCCAGATTACTATACCCCGATCGAGATGGGTGCTCTTTATTGGCATCTTGTAGACCTGATCTGGATCTATCTATTTCCGTTACTTTACCTTGTAGGTTAATTAGTTTAAGGAGCTCTTTATGTCACATCATAATCATGGATCAAACAGCGATAAAGTTGACCCACATGACCTTGGGCATATCGTTCCGTACAAAACATTTTTAACTGTGTTTATCAGTTTAGTTTGTTTAACTGTTATAACAGTAGCAGTATCACGGATTGATTTCGGAGTAATGAACATCGTAGTCGCTATGGCGATCGCCTCTGTTAAAGCGATGCTTGTAGCTCTTTTCTTCATGCATCTTAAATACGAGAATCCGGTAACCTGGCTGTATGCCATCTTCCCCATAATTCTTCTCTTTATCATGATAGGCGGAGTCTTTATCGACAATCCGTTTAGAACGGTTTTGATGTAGTTTGTTACCTGTTAATATAAAAAATACTGCGCCTTAAGTAGAGACCCAGAATCAAGCTACTGAGCGCTTTCTCTGCTTACTCACTCTGCGTATTGTCCAATTTAGAAACTCGGCATGTGGATAAATTAAGTGCTGCGGAAGCTTTTCCATACTTAGTGAGAACCATGCAACTTGTACAATTTCATCCGTATCCCTAGGCTGGAATTTCCACCCTAAAGTTGTATCATAGTTAAACTCTTGATGTACCATTACCTGCTCCATCCAGGACCGATCAGTGTTGCGCGCCGAATCAACATAACCTGCGTGAAGAAGGTGTGATTTTCTAAAATCGCAACTAATCCCAGTCTCCTCCTCTATCTCCCTATGCAACGCAGCTACTGCTGTTTCACCTGGATTAAAGAACCCGCCTGGCAAACCGAATTTGCTGGTCCTTCTATTCTGCACCAGCAATACTTCATGTGGACTACCGGCCGACCTCTGTCGAGTAAGGACAGCCAAGGCGACCAAATTAGGCCCAAAATAATAGAAGCCCCATAATCCTTCTTTATTTGTTCTACCTACAGGATTTATAAGATATCCCTGCGCATCATACACCTCCGCTAATAGTGATTTGAAGATAGGCCGACCACATACCTTTGGTAATTGCTCTCCCCTCTCTGCATAATACGCTGCGACCTCGGGTGCTACCCAGGACACTGGCGCATAATCTTGACAAGGGGTGGAGTATGAAATGAGATGTGGTGGGAGCAAGTCAACCTTTGGAGCCTTCTCTGCTATAACTACACGTGCTCTAACATGCGTTACAGGTGTTATAACCTTTCCCAAAGTCTCAGGTGTAATCGTCTGGCTCTCCCAATAAATACGCTCTAGGATCTCAACTACACCTGCATAGTAATGATAGCGAGCGTTGTAATATGCCTTAGATCTTATATCAGCAGTAACATCTGCATTTCCAACAAATGCTGTGCAAATACCGGATTCAACAGGCACAAAGTCGTATCGTGAATCTCCCACCATTGTTAGATCCTCAACATCTGCCTTTTTAAGTAGTACCAATGTTGAAGCTTTGACCGGCTCCCCAGGATGAATCGCAAGAAAACCGTGACGAGGCTTTGAATCAATGACAAAATCAGAGGTGCTAGAAAGAGCAGCATTAATAGCTATAATTAGTTTAGCTGGACCAAAAACAGAGACTGTAGAGACTCTGCCCTCTCCAAAATACCATTGATTGCCTCCTTTCGACGGAACAGCTCCGCCGTACTCCGGTGCTTGTCGTGCCTCTATTTCATTAAGGCCTAGATTGCCCGCAACATCTCTAATCTCTCCCTTTATTTTATCTATGTCTGCAAGAGTGCTTGTCTGAACTACATTATCTTTATAAAAAACTACTTTTCCGCTCTCTCCAACTAGCGGCCCACTACCTCCATACCAGCTTTGGAGTAACTGCAACGAAAGTATTGGGCTATCCGAGCACCAGCCCACTGTAATTCCTTTAGCTTCAAGTAATGCTATAGCAGAGCTAAGTTTCCGTTTGGCTTCTCCTTCCAATAAAGCTGTAGCAGCACCATCTTTTATCAGGGTTTTGTTTACATCTAGTAGTACTATCTTCTTGGGTAGGTTAAGTGCTCGAATTCTATCGAGCACTGATATATCATGTAGTACAGCGCGACATAGTTCGGACAGTGAAGCCACTCCTGTTCTGTCACTAGGTGGCCATATGCGGTTTGGATTCCGAGCTAACATAAGCTACATAGTTATGCATACCAACTCATCAAAGGTGATATGCACTATCGCAGCATCTGACTCACAGATTTAATAAACTCTCTACACTCTGCTGCACTCATGCCCTTTGCCGACATATCGAAATCATGCACCTGTCTATTTATTCCTGACTTAACAATCAAAGTCCCCTTTATCTTCTTATTACTATAATATCCGAAGATATCTGCATTTGGTCCACTTAACGACCCTATGTCAAAATTAAAGTCATTCTTAAACTCTAAAAAATCGTGCCGACTTAGCTCCTTAATCTCGGTGCTAATCTTTCTGTTATTTGCTGCAAGCAGCGGGAGATCTTTCCCAAGCTTAGCAAGAATTTCATTAGTATTTACAATTTTATCGATTTCATCGTGGTCAGTTGATTTAAAGAGAGAGGCTAGCTGCATTTCAACCCTTTCTGCATAAACGTTAATCTTAGAAATACCACGACGGGTTAAAGTAAGGGTGCGTTTACGCAGATCAGTTTTAACTATTTTACTGATTATTAACCCCTGCTTAGTTAGGCGTTTAAGTGTACGTGAAATTGTGCTTAGGTCATACGGCATGCGCTGTGCTAATTCCAGGATTGTGTACGGTTCTGAACTATTAGCAATTAGATTGATTAGCTCAAGCTCCATAAGACTGAGACCAGTATTCAGATAGTTCTCCTTTAGGAGCTCTAGTCCTCTCGTAATGCGCATAAGCTGCATAAACAGTGGATGCCCCTCGTTATAATTTGGGAAGTACGGAGCTTTAAGCCGATCAGCCAACAATGTAATAAAATCAGTAAGCTTATTTACTTCGATAGAGCTGATCGGCTGTAAGGCCTGCTCCATAATTACTCTCTCCATCTTCAAGGCGTGCGCGAAAACCTGCCTACCTCTTTCGGTAATTGATACCTCCTTTTCTCGTCGGTCATTTCCGGAGATACGCAGCTGCAAGAAACCTTCTTTAGTAAGCGCGGCTATTAAGCGCGAGGTCCAACTTGGATCGAAGCTAAGCTGCATAGCCACGCTCCGGATAGTTTGATTCGGCATGCTTTGCACAGCATAGAGAGTAGTCAATTCCTGCGCGCCGATCATCTTTAGATCCTGATCCGGTGAAACTCCTAAGGCAATAGCCATTAGTCGACGTTTTCTACGGAAAGTAAGGATACGCTGATGCAGCTCAAAATAACATGGAAGTCTGTGCGACATATCTGAGCAGCTTAGCATATTACATGCTTTATGCAAATATAACTATCATCATCCTTTAATAAACATATATTATCTATTAATATCATTGCATTATGTACATGCAGCATGTTGACATTTTACTTGCTTAACGCATGCATCCTGTTATCATACGTATACTCGATTATAATTGTATATACTTTATGAGGTGTATGGATAATTTAAATACAGAAAATAATAATAGTTGCTGTGAACAGCCGAGCATTTTGCAACTAGGCGCAACAGAGTTAAGCAACTCTGACAGTAAAGCTTTGGCAGGTGAATGGAATAAGGTCGTTGAATGGTCACTCTAGAATAGGAGCAGAAATGACTTGCGCACACTCTCCTGCTAGAGATGCTACAGTTAATAATGCTATTATTGCCGTGGATTTAGCTGCGGCTATCTGGCGCACCATAGACGATGGCCCTGCTGAGGCCTGCGCAAAGCTTCTCGACTTCAGTAGAGGTATTATCCCTGAAAGAGCTGGACTGATCGATCTAGAAGATCTTCCATTAGCCTCTCTTGGATATGACTCTCGCCAGCAATTCATACAGCTTGCGAATGCTTCTACGGTATTTATTAACATTCTGAAGCTAAACTTACGAGGCGCCTACCTATCAGAGATCTCTCATCTAGCTGGAAATATGCTAGAGCCAACTCGTGAGCTTCTTAGAATCGTGGTTAGATCTTTTTTAAGCTCGGCCAGAGCACTAAAAGATTAAAAATATATATGGATGAATACTCAATTGAGTCGATGCAGAGAGAGAGATATTTATCCAGAATATATCAGGGGTTTCAAGTTTCCAGCCTAGTCTGTCTTCTTGGCCCACGCCAGTGTGGAAAGACAACTTTGGCTAGACAGTTCTTAGCTAGCCTTGGAGACCAGGCTGGTCAAAAAATATCCTTGATTTAGAAGATCCGACTGATCTTGCAAAGTTCTCTGATCCAAAACTAGTGCTCCTCCAAATAAGTTTTTTCACGTCTAGCATCACATCGTTGCCCCACCTTGTCACGCTTCTCAGTCGGAAAATCCTCGCAATACTCCAGTATTGCTGCGGATTTCCTCCTTCCGAGGCGTGCCAATCTGGGGCAACGCTGCGCGCCATACGTGAAAAAACTTATTTGGCGAAGCACTAGCTCTCTTAGGACTAAGTGGCTATCTAGTGATTGATGAGGTTCAAAGACGCCCAGATCTTTTTCCAATATTACGGGTTATGTTGGATCAAGTAGATAATAAACTTAAAATATTGCTTCTAGGTAGCGCTTCCAGGGATTTAATTCGTCAAAGTTCAGAAAGTCTAGCTGGACGAATAGTGTATGAAGAGATAACTCCCTTTATGTCCAAAGAATTTAAACCATCTTCCGAGTTAAATAGATTGTGGAGTCGGGGTGGATTTCCAAGAAGTTACTTAGCCGAATCAGAGCAGATAAGTTTTGAATGGAGAAAAAATTATATAAGAACATATTTAGAGCAGGATGTTCCAAATCTGGGAATTTCTATTCCCGCTGAATCTATGCGCAGACTTTTGATGATGTTAACTCACTATCATGGGCAAAATTTTAATGCCTCCGAACTTGCATCTGCATTGGGCGTAAGCGACACAACAGTTCGCCGTTATGTAGATATTCTTTCTGGTACCTTTATGATCAGGCAGCTTAAACCTTGGATTGAAAGTATCAGCAAGAGGCAAATTAAAGCACCTAAAATTCACAGTAATGGACAGCCATAAAACAACTACGAGAATCTCGTAGGAAGTTCTACGTAATTTTCTTAGTTAAATTATGGGTGTCTATGTTTAGCTCTTTATATCGGACATCCGCTGGATGAAAGATCGGGCGAATCTTCAATTCGTTTACACTTTATGATCGGGACCAGTTTTAAAATCTCAATTGGGGGATCACAAACTCTTTAGCATCTCAAAAAAATCTCTGTAAGGCAGGATAGAAACATTTTCTAAGGCCCTCGGATTCTTACCTGGATACACGCACAAGCATTTTGCATTAGGAGCTATACTTCTTAGGGCAGCAAAACCGGAGCCAAAGTCCCTATGGTCAGGAGCCTGTTTCGTTTTTATTTCAACGCCAATAATCTGCCCATTAGGAGTTTCGATCACCAAATCAACCTCTACATCATTAGCCGTACGCAAAAATGAGAGTTTAAAATCTTTCCTATAGTAGCTTGAAATAATATGAACTTGGTTAATAATCCAAGTTTCAAAATAATTGCCATAAGCAAAAGTTTGTGGAGATAATTCTGCGGTTAACTGGCCTTGTAAGGCGCGCAAAACACCGGTATCAAAAAAGTAGAATTTGGGGCTGACCTTAAATTTTTTGCGCTCTGAAAAAGAAAAAGATGACAGAAATGTGCCAATTAGGGTCTCTTCCAGGATTGTAAAGTAATCTTTAACAGTAGGAGCAGACATGGACACATCTCGGGCGATATTGGCAAAATTTAACTGTTCACCATTGGACTGGGCAGCAATTTTTAAAAATCGAATAAATGCACCTAAATTTCTGGTTACACTTTCAGCTATAATCTCTTCATTTAAATAAATTTCAGAGTAAGCTCGTAAATTTCTTTCCGCCTCATAATTATCTTCTGCAAGCACATTCGGAATTAACGTTCCCCTGCTCAATATTTGCTCTAAGCTATAATTATTTGGTAATTCATCTAGAGTTAAAGGGAAAAGTACCTCTTTCCAGGCTCTCCCTCCAAGTAAATTTGCCTGACCACGTTTTAATTTTCTTGCGCTTGAACCGCTAATGATAAACTTTTGTGGTATCTTTTCATCAATTAGAATCTGAATTTCATCGAGCAATTCTGGAATCTTCTGCACCTCATCAACAAAGACATGGGTAATACCTGATTTTAGGGCTTTAATTTCTGAATTAAGAATAGAAGGATGTGCCTTTAATTGAGTATACGTATTAGTTTCTAATAAATTTAATTCAAAAAGCTCATTAGCAGAAAATGTATTCCGAATTAGGGTAGTTTTCCCAGTTTGCCTTGGTCCGAATAGAAAAAAATGCTGTTTTTTCGGTAGCTTAAGTAGGCGTAAGATCATGTCTTATATTTACCACGGAAATCTAAAATAGTCAATTATGTGTCTTTATCACTATAAGAACAGGGGCAAGAATTTTTAGGACAGCCAATGAATACAGTCATGGACAGCAAAAATGACTACGAGAATCTCGTAGGAAGCTCTACGTAATTTTCTTAGTTAAATTATGGGTGTCTATGTTTAGCTCTTTTATGTTTAGCTCTTTTTTTCTGCACCCCTCTTGTTGATATGAGGGTTTATCCCATGTCCTTGTATTTTCTCTTTTGTATTTTTCTTTATAACTATCTCTGCTTTTTTGATACCTTAATAGTATGTTTTAGAAAAGAGCAGATGCATCTAATAACACTTCCAACTCACACCGCGCTGAAGTGTAGCTGGTGATGTGGCGGTAGGTTGAGTACATTTTTTTCCTTGAATCCTATAGCAGAAGTTACTACTGTTACTACTTGGTCCAGTAACTAAACTGCCCATGGCATTGGGAAATGTTACTATCTCATAGGTAAATTCAGTCGCACATGGTTCACCTTGAGAAGGCAAAAACGGGGCACTCCAGTTAATATACCTATCAAGCCCGGCCTCAATAAGTGGAAAGTCAAAAACTGAGGACTCCTGTGATGGACTTCCGTAGTTTTTTCTGGTCACTGCATAGCTTTGAAGAAATGAAAGATAGTCAGTAAACTCATGAAAATCCGCATCGCTTGAACTTGCAGTACCTGTTTGAGCATTGCAGTTTACTACAAAAGTAAGTGTGATTAATAACGTTGCGATCATTGATACGGTAATTCTTTTATATTTCATAGTAAATCTCCAATTATAATTTTACCTTAGGAAATGCTGCAGTGTAAGTTCCAGATTCTCCCCACTTCTCTAAGCCTTCAATTTTTCCTGTTGAAGGATCATTAAAAATCTCCGGTGTCATATATCCAGTAAAACCCTTATCACCATCTTTATGGTGATAAAAGTGATAACTCCCTTTACAATATTCCTCCTTCTCTTTCTTACTCATTTTATTAAATTTATCAGATTCACTCTGCGCACAGACTGCAAGGTATTGCAATGTCCGCCAGGTTGCCTTTCCTTTTGGAATCTCGATTAAGTTTGGGCATACGCAGGCTATCCCATCAGTAACTCCAGCATTATCTCTACAAAGCGCTACCTTAGCAGTCCTCTCGCACAACTCCTTATGCTTACCGCTCTGGCCTGTTCCTGGACCGTCATCAGCCTTAAACGTTCCGATCTCACCATATAAAATGCAGAGTAATTTATCTGGGCTCATTTTATCTTTGCAAGGATCATCTGCTTTCGCAACTGTAACAGAAACGCTTAGATAAAGAGCTACACTAAGAGCAATTCGTACTGTTCCTCCCCTGATTTTTACTAATTTAAAAAACTCCATATTTATATTACCAAAATAAATTCGAGGAGAGGAGTATGCAGCTTTCGGGCCAACCTCATGATATGCTATGGAATGCTTATAATAGGTAACATAGTTCTGTAGCTAAAGTTAAAAAAGATATGGATCTCTACTAAATTTAAATATATATGCTTATGCGCTACTGGCTAAGAAAATCTGAACCTAAAGTTTATTCGATAGATGATCTCTCCAGGGATAAAACGACACTCTGGAACTGCGTTAGAAACTATGAAGCGCGGAACAATCTAAAGGCAATGACTAAAGGAGATCTTCTTTTTTTCTACCATTCTAATACAGAGGACCCTGCCATCGTTGGGGTAGCAGAGCTTGCAGATTCGGCAATAGCTGAAGAGATTCAGTTCAACTCAAAAAGCGACTACTTTGATCCTAAATCTACACGGGATAACCCTAGATGGTTTTCACCTAAGATAAAATTTGTTAGAAAATTATCTCAGCCAATTACGATTTCAGAGATTAAGAAAATTAAAGAGCTAAAGAAGATGCGTCTACTTCAAAAAGGCTCCAGGTTAAGCGTGCAGGTTGTCTCTAATGATGAAGGGAGGTTTATAATTAATTACGCTGATCATAAAACAAGCAAAACCAGATGAAATTTAATGCTGATGTACAAGTTAGGACTGAGCTCTTGCCAGGTGATATTGGACAGATTGCGGAGCAGCACGGAGTTATTTATCACAATGAACAGGGTTGGGATCATACATTTGAGGCTTACGTTGCTGGCCCTCTTAGTGAGTTCGCAAAATCCAGTAGTAGCCGCCAACGAATCTGGATAGCTACAAGTGATAAAAAATATATTGGCTCAATAGCAATAGCTGAAGCCTCCAACACTACTGCTCAATTAAGATGGTTCTTAGTAGTCCCTTCATTTCGCAGTCAGGGACTTGGGAGCTACTTTATGGAGCAGGCCATTTCATTTGCTAATGCGTCAGAGTATCAAACAATATTTCTTTGGACTACTAGTGAACTTCAAGTTGCAGCTAGACTTTACCTTTCATATGGATTTAAGAAAACTGAGAAACAGACTCATAATATCTGGGGGAAACTAGTAACCGAGGAGCGGTATGAGCTTATCCTGTAATTACTCCACGATAGCCTATTTTGCAGCTACACCTTTCTGCTCTTTTAGCATATCAATGATTAGGGATTCAATAAGTGGTGATCGTAAAATTCTAGTCGCCCCTCCTCTGCTGTTGCAGCCAGTGCTGGGTGAGTTTCGTTAAGCCGCGAAAGTTGATTTAGATGCTCGGCAGTCTGAGTAACCAAGCGGGAGACATCACCCTCAGCAACACCAGCTAAACGAAGAAGACTTACAAATTCAGTCCAGTCCTTTGACTCCATCCAAGTTAAAACAGTCACTGCTGCATCTGGAACATGGCTAGGAAAACGGGTTATGAGGGGAGGTGGGATATAAGTGAGTTGGAGCTGTAAGCTGGCATTCGGACCATGGTGGTATGGCGAGGGAGTCATAAGGGCAACGGTAGTTGCAGGAATTTTAGGGAGAAGATGTGATGGAGTTAGTATTTGGAGGTACTTTGGGTGCAGCAGTGAGCAGACCCCAAGTCCTTGAGCTAGAAATCGTCGTTAGTAGTTGGTAAGTCATCGAGATACGGTTCGACCTGAACTCCCGATGGTGGCGAGGTTATGAATGGTGGAGTTTTGACAGTAGGGGCGCAGTCTTTTCGGTATGCTCCAAACAATGTGACGGTTGTCGACCGGGGCAAGGATCTCATGCTCAAGGGTTTCGGCAAAGATAATGGCGCGTTTTGCTGCACAACTTGGGCAGATACGCTTTTTGCAGCTAAAAGCGATTAGGGTGGTATGCTTACACTGCTCGTTTTCGCAGACAGCCGTTGCAAAGCCATGCGCAAAATGCCGCAATCGAGGTAGGCATCAAGGGTTTCTAAAACCTCGTCCCGCAGCACACCGTAATCCGGTTGAAAGCGGACATAATAGCTATCTTGCCAGACCCGCGGCAACTCTTCCCGATTGTGGTACACAATACGGTAAAGACCCGTCTCAGTTGGACTACGGTGCTTATAATAAGGTCGCGCAGCTTGCCGCTGCTCTTCCCAAGACGAACTAGCCATATATAGACTAGCTCGAGGAAAAGGCGCAAAAATTGCTTCCTTAAGCAGTATACTCAGTATGAGCGCTGCGTCCTGTTTTTAGGATGCTGGTGAGTCGGCACTGTTAAAAATAATACTGTTAGAAAAACCCTTAAGATAAACATGCAAAGCGATTACCTATCAGATGCTTAACATTTAGCAGGACGCATGATAGAGCCTGCTCGAGAGCTTCTTAGAATTCTACTCAAATCTTTTTTATGCTCAGCTAAGGCGCCGCAGGATTAGTGGCTATTTAGTATATTAACCACTTATCTTATTATCTGCTGGTGCCATAGGCTTTCTAAAAACCTATCCCACGGCATGATTACTATCTCACCGTATCTATCAGAGACTCTCCGTTCCTGTCGTTCTAGTGATACAACAATACGTGTTTTTAGTGAGCCATCTTCGCTTAACATGGTTAGCCAACGGAGATCTCCTTCATGTACTCTCGAGCTACCTTTAATCTCAATCGCCACCTCACGATCATTAATAAGAAAGTCTACCTCTTGACGATTTGATGTTCGCCAAAAAGTTAGCTCCATATCTGGAGAGCGGTATGCCTTATAAGCTAGCAGCTCCATTAATATAAATTGCTCCAGTGATTTGCCAAATTCAGGTGTAGCTGGAGCCGGCTTTCTTTTAGCTAAGTAATTAGTTACTCCAACATCAAATAGATAGAATTTTTCAGTTTCTACCATGCGTCGATTTTTACTTTTTCTCCATGGTTGAATTCGAAAACCAAGCAAAGTATCCTCTAGAATTTGAAAATACTCCCGTACAACTTTTGCAGATACTCCGACTTCACGGCTAACATTTGTATAGTTTAACATCTCGCTACTAGTAATAGCTGCAACACGTAGGAAATCTGAAAAAGCTGGTAGATCTCTGACTAACCCCTCCTGTGCAATCTCCTGAGTCAAATAGTCAGCTATATAACCACGTAGCTCATCTTCTGGCTGCTCAGAGAGAAAATGTGGTGGCAAAAAGCCAGAGATCATGGCGGATTCAAGTTTAAAGTTAGTTATTTCTGGATAACAGAGCGGACGAAGCTCTCTTCTGCGCGCCCTACCACCCAGCAGATTAGAATGAGAGTGACGCAATTTTCTTGCACTAGAACCAGTCAGAAGAAAGGTCTGTGAAGCGTTTTCAATTAACCAATGAACCTCATCAAGAAGTGCCGGGCACTTTTGCACCTCGTCAATTACTATCGGTTTTCCAGGAGATGTTTTTTGCAGAGATTCAAAACGTTCGCGCAGGAGTGCAGGTCTAGTGGCGTATTCGGCCAAGACATCGGTTTTCAGAAGATCAATAAGCTCAGCATTAGGCAAATTTTGGCGAATCCAATGGCTTTTTCCGGTTCTTCTTGGGCCCCAGAGAAAGGTTGAATGCTTCGTTATATCAGGTACTTGCAGAAGCCTGCTTAAAATCTGTCCCATTAAAGCATTATATCTAGATTAATTGCCCTGTCAAGTGAAGATTTATAGAAACTATGGAAACTACATTACTAAAGTCTCTCAGTTGGTCGGTCTTCTACCTTAATCGTCTGAGTATAATTGAAGTCATTAGCCATCTTCATTCCAATCCTTGATCCTTGATACTTGAATCAACTTCGATGGACTGGTACTAAATAGATTATATCTACTCCTAAAATGCTCAAGCAATGCAGTAGCCTTTGACTTTACAGGCAGTTATGCTAAAGATGATCGAATAGTTGAGCACGTGCTTAGGGGTGCAACCTTACGGTTGCTGAGATTATACCCATTGAACCTGATGCAGGTAATGCTGCCGCAGGGAGGCGCACTTTATACCGTCACTCTGGTTTTTCTCCATCCCTAATTTTCAATTCTTATGAGACTTACTGTTAACGGTGAGGAGCTTATCTCCTCAGCAAATACAATCGAATCTCTCTTGAGAGAGACAGGACGACAGGACTCTCGCGGGCTAGCAGTGGCTATTAATGAAGAGGTAGTTCAGCGATCTAAATGGCCGACCACGACTTTAAAGGAAGATGACAATATTTTAATACTAACAGCAACCCAAGGAGGATAGATGCAGGAAAAGATTCCAAGTGAAAACAAGATTAGCCGCAGCCCATTTCCTAACTCACGGAAAATATATATAGATGGAAAGCTTCATAAAATACGTGTTGCAATGCGTGAGGTTTCACAGTCTGATACTCCGGCCCATTTTGGAATAAATGGAGGCACACTAAAAAATCCTGAAATCCCCCTATATGACACAAGCGGTCCTTACACCGATCCTGAAATTAATATCGATGTAAAGAAGGGATTGCCACGTTTGCGCGAAGAGTGGATTAGGGGACGCGCAGATACTAACGAGCTTGCCGACTTCAGCTCTCAGTATTCAAGAGCTAGACTCTCCGATCCATCATTAACTGCTTTTAACTTTGCGCATTATCCCAAACCACTGCGTGCAGCCGCAGGCAGAAACGTCACACAGATGCACTATGCCAGACAGGGAATCATTACCCCGGAGATGGAGTACGTTGCAATCCGCGAAAACCAACTAGTTGATACCTTAAAAGATAGGCTTAAAGCGCTATCAGGATCTCATCCGGGAGAGGGATTTGGAGCACGACTCCCCAAGAGCCATATTACTCCTGAGTTTGTCAGGGACGAGGTGGCTAAGGGACGCGCTATTATACCGTGCAATATAAACCACCCCGAGAGTGAGCCAATGGCTATCGGGCGAAATTTTTTAGTCAAAATCAATGCTAACATCGGCAACTCTGCCATCTCCTCAAGTATTGAAGAGGAGGTCGAGAAAGCTGTTTGGGCCTGCCGTTGGGGAGCAGATACGATTATGGATCTATCGACCGGGCGGAATATACATGAAACCCGGGAGTGGATTATTAGAAACTGCCCGGTACCGCTTGGAACAGTACCGATCTATCAGGCGCTGGAGAAAGTTGGCGGCAAACCTGAGGAATTAACTTGGGAGCTTTTCAGAGACACATTAATTGAGCAGGCTGAACAGGGTGTCGACTACTTTACTATTCATGCCGGAGTGCTCCTACGCTACATACCTCTTACTGCGAATAGAATGACCGGCATTGTTTCTCGCGGTGGATCAATAATGGCGAAATGGTGCCTTGCCCATCACAAAGAGAATTTTCTCTATACCCATTTTGAGGAGATCTGCGAAGTGATGAAGAGCTACGATGTCGCCTTCTCACTTGGCGATGGGCTCCGTCCAGGCTCGATTGCAGATGCAAATGATGCCGCTCAGTTTGGAGAGCTAGAGACACTGGGAGAACTCACTCAGATCGCTTGGAAGCATGACTGTCAGGTAATGATAGAAGGTCCAGGGCATGTGCCAATGCAGTTAATCAGAGAGAATATGGAGAAAGAGCTTAAGATCTGTCATGAAGCTCCATTTTATACCTTAGGACCGCTGACAACAGATGTTGCGCCTGGATACGATCATATCACCTCTGCTATAGGTGCTGCTATGATCGGCTGGTATGGCTGCGCTATGCTCTGTTATGTAACGCCGAAAGAGCATCTTGGATTGCCGAATAAGAAAGATGTTAAAGATGGAGTAATTGCTTACCGCATCGCCGCTCATGCTGCTGACCTGGCAAAAGGACATCCTGCGGCGCAGATCAGAGATAATGCACTTAGCAAGGCCCGTTTTGAGTTCCGCTGGAACGATCAGTTTAATTTAGCACTTGATCCTGATACAGCCCGTGAATTTCATGACGAGAGCCTGCCGCATGATGGAGCCAAGGAATCCAGATTCTGTTCAATGTGCGGACCAAAGTTTTGTTCGATGAAAATTACGCAGGATGTGCGTGAGTATGCATACGCTGAAAAATCCGCTGAATATAAAAAATTTGTGGGGAACGAATGACAGCTCTAACAATCGCCGATAAAACTTTTACCTCGCGGCTATTCATGGGCACCGGCAAATTCGGTTCAAATACCATAATGCAAAAGGCCCTAATCGCCTCTGGCTCCGAGTTGGTGACCGTCGCGTTAAAGCGAATCTCTCTGCATGGAGCTGCAGATGACCTTTTAGAACACCTTAGACTGCCTGGAGTTAATCTCTTGCCCAACACCTCCGGAGTGCGGACCGCGAAAGAGGCCCTCTTTGTAGCACGGCTTGCTAGGGAGGCGCTTGAAACTAATTGGATAAAACTAGAGATCCATCCGGATCAGAGATACCTTATGCCAGATCCGATCGAAACATTGACGGCAGCAGAAGAGCTGATAAAGGATGGTTTTATTGTGCTGCCGTATGTACACGCTGATCCGGTGCTCTGCAAACGTTTAGAGGATATAGGAGTTCAGGCGGTAATGCCTCTTGGAGCGCCAATCGGCTCAAATGCAGGACTCACTACGCGCAGTATGCTTGAAATTATCATTAGAGAATCTAAAGTTCCTGTAGTAATTGATGCAGGTATTGGCGCCCCCTCACAGGCAGCAGAGGCATTAGAGATGGGAGCTGCGGCTGTGCTTGTAAATACTGCTATAGCTGTTTCCGGCGACCCGATCGAGATGGCAAAGGCTTTTAATTTAGCAGTACAGGCGGGAAGGACCGCATATGAAAGCGGACTTGGTGCAGTCAAAAAGCAGGCGGAATCGAGCAGCCCGTTGACAGCATTTTTAGGAGCTTAGGGTTATTATGACCTTTCTTCATTCCTTCGATACCTATAAGCGGGACTCCATATCCTCCTTGATCTATTCTAAAACTGAATATGATGTTAAGCGGGCACTCACTAAGTCAGGAAGCTTAACTCTAGATGATTTTGCAGCGCTGATTTCACCAGCAGCAGAGACTAAACTGGAGGAGATGGCCGCTCAGAGCCAACGCCTAACAAAGCAGCGATTCGGCAACACAATTCAGATGTATATTCCGCTCTACCTCTCAAATGAGTGCCAGAATATCTGTACCTACTGCGGATTTAGCTATAACAATAAAATACCGCGACTAACACTAAATGACACCCAAGTTCTTAATGAAGTAGAGGCTATAAAAAAACTTGGCTTTGATCACATTCTCTTGTTGACCGGTGAGGCCCAAAAGACAGTAGGCATGCCGTATTTTGAACGTATTCTCAAATTAATTCGCCCCTATTTTTCCCATATATCAATGGAGGTTCAGCCGCTTGATGAAGATGAGTATAGCCGCCTTATCGACTTAGGGCTTCATACCGTCCTTGTCTACCAGGAGACATACG
Organism: uncultured Bdellovibrionales bacterium; assembly: GCA_964556665.1. Classification (GTDB taxonomy): domain Bacteria; phylum Bdellovibrionota_C; class UBA2361; order UBA2361; family CAZKXU01; genus CAZKXU01. The sequence continues at coordinate 19,861 of CAZKXU010000015.1, forward strand.
ATCGCGATGTGTACAAAGAATTTCATCCTAAAGGGCGCAAGTCAAACTTTGATTACCGCCTTGAAACTCCGGATCGTTTGGGCAAAGCCGGTATTTACAAGATGGGAATCGGCGCTCTTCTAGGATTATCTGATTTTAGAATCGAATCTTACTTAGTCGCCTCACATCTTCAGTACTTAGAGCAAACATATTGGCGCAGCAAATTTTCAATCTCATTTCCGCGGCTCCGTCCGGCGGAAGGTGTTATTAAGCCAAGAGTGCATGTAACGGATAGAAATCTAGTGCAGCTTATTACAGCCTATCGAATCTTCAACCACAATGTAGAGCTCTCACTATCTACCCGCGAGAGTTCTACCTTTCGAGATCAAGTTCTAAAGCTCGGGATCACCTCCATGAGCGCAGGCTCGCGCACCGACCCGGGCGGATATGCTGCGGATAAAGGCGCTCTAAAGCAGTTCGAGATTAGTGACGAACGCTCTCCCTCTGAGGTCGCAGCCGCAATCCGCACACAAGGGTACGAAGCTGTGTGGAAGGATTGGATGTCTCTCTAATTCATATCCATACTATGTTCTTGAAAATTAAAGCAACTATTTAAGATCTCTTCCGAACACTTAGATGTAGTCTATTTCTTTCGGAGAGTTATGCTTTCATCTGTTAAAACAAGTGCTATTCATGGGATCGATGCAATCCCGGTAGATGTGGAGGTCAATGTTAGCTCAGGCTGGCCTCCTAAGTTTAACATAGTCGGGCTCGGCGATAACGCGGTCAGAGAATCCCGAGAGAGGGTTAGTTCAGCCGTACGACAGAGCGGATTTCGTATGCCTGATAGAGTAGTAGTTAATTTAGCCCCTGCGGAGCTTAAAAAGGAGGGATCCTATTTTGACCTTGCGATCGCCTTGGCGGTCGTTGCGGCAGGTGGTGATGTAAAGAGCAACTCCTTAGCGCACACTAAATTCTATGGTGAACTTTCATTGGACGGTGGGATCAAGCCGGTTCGAGGTATGGTTGCCTTTACCATAGAAGCACTACGTAACGGCACAAAGTCGGTTGTTGTACCGCGCGATAATGTCCCAGAGGCGCAGCTCATTAACGGAATTGAGGTCATGGGGGTGCGGTCATTAGCAGAGTTGGTTGGATATCTGAACGGAAATCTATCTATAGAGCAGGATAGAGATATTCTCAATATGGATCTTGGTGACTGCTCTAATTTTGCGGCACGGCAACTAAGTGATGTTTGGGGCCAAAAACTGGCAAAACGAGCTATGCTAATTACTGCTGCTGGTGGACACAACCTACTAATGGTGGGGCCTCCTGGATGCGGAAAAAGCATGTTGGCGCAGAGATTCTCATCTATCTTACCTCCTATGACTAGGGAGGAGACACTTGAGGTGGTGCGAATACACTCAATCGCTGGCTTGCCTATAGTAGGATTTCTAAAAGGAGAGCGTCCATTTAGAGCTCCACATCATATAGTAAGTGATGTCGGCTTGGTGGGAGGAGGCTCAGTCCCAAAACCGGGAGAGATAAGTCTAGCTCATAGAGGCGTTCTATTTCTTGATGAATTTCCTGAATATCGACGCACTGCAATCGAAGCACTAAGAGCACCGCTTGAAAATGGAGAGGTTCGTGTAACAAGAGCTAAAGGCAGCTTAAATTTCCCTGCCAATTTTCAGTTAATTGCTGCGATGAACCCCTGCCCATGCGGCCGCTTAGGAGTACCTGGGACAACATGCCTCTGCTCTCTATTATCTATCCAAGGCTACCTACGTAAACTATCGCAACCGATCTTAGATCGGATAGATCTACATGTTGAGCTTGAACCTGTACCATTCTCTGCTCTAGGTAGCGGAAGAGATGAAGAGAGTAGGTCTTCCGAAGAGGAGGGATACCGCAGCATCGTATTGGCTGCGCGTGAACGGCAATATAAACGAAGCGCAAAGCTTAACAGCGCACTTGAAGGCTCGGAGATTACAAAATTTGTTACCCTTAGTAAGGAGTCCGCAGCCTTGCTTGAGAAGGCAGCTCAGAAGCTTGGATTAAGTGCAAGGACATATATTAGGGTTCTCAAAGTTGCATTGACTATTGCGGATATAGAAGGGGATGAGCATGTTGCTGCCAAACATATAGCAGAGGCTTTAAGCTTTAGGACATTAGAGAGACTTAAGCAGTATTGCGAGGGGCGATAGAACGCATAACAACTCGTAGTCTTGAATAATAGGTCGTAATGTAGTACTATATTTATATGGAATATGTATCACTTTATGACCTAAAAAAATATCTCTCTAAGTGGATTTCAGCTGCACTTTCTGGAGAGACAATAGTTGTAACCAGATATAACAAGCCGGTTGTATTCTTAAATGCATATTCAGAGCCGGCCCTACATACAGGGAAATTAGTGGGGAAGCAACAATTTGATCGGGCTGCAACATTGACTAATAAAGGAGCAGCACTTAAATTTCTTGAGGAAGATCGCAGTGACAATTAATGCAGAGAAAGTTTATCTCGACACCTCTGCATATCTTGCTATGCTACTTGGAGAAGATAGTGGTGCCAAGCTCAAGCGCTACATTAAAGGCAAGCTGCTTTGTACTTCGACTGTCCTCCTAATAGAAAGTGAAAGAAATATTGTTAGGCTGTGCCGTGCGGGGCATTTAGCCTCATCGGCTTATCAGAAAGTGCTGCGAAGGATTGAGGAGGATAAGGAGTTTTTTATATTCAGAGATTTTACGCCAGATCTAGCGCTTACAGGATCCTTCCCTGCTGTACTTACGCCGCGCAGTCGCGATCTGATACACATACGAACTGCACAATGGTTTATGTTGCATACAAATCTTACTGGATTTGTTAGTCTCGACCAGAAACAATGCGAGTCAGCCGAAGAGCTAGGTCTGCCTGTTGTAAGAAAAGACTGGGAAGGGAACTAGTGTAGTGGAACATAAGTTCTTATGCCCTACTGGGACCACGGGCTTCCAGCCCGCATACGAAATACCAGCTAATTCGTATGCGGGCTGGAAGCCCGCGGTCCCAGTGGGGAAATAATTCATGTTACAGTGTGCTAGCCGCCTTTTCTATTAAATTCATCTTGTATGAGAACACTTAATACAAAAGAGAGCGAGCGCTATCAACGCCACATCTCCCTCCCAGAATTTGGAGAGACTGGCCAGGAGCGGCTTAAATCAGCTCGCGTACTTGTAGTTGGAGCCGGAGGCCTTGGCTCCCCTACACTATTATATTTAGCCGCAGCAGGTGTTGGAACGATCGGCATTATTGATGACGACACTGTCGAGATCAGCAACTTACAGCGACAGATACTATTTAGTGAGTCTGATCTTGGAAAGCCAAAAGCAGTAACTGCTGCTGCAAAGCTTGCAGCAATGAACTCAGAGATAATAGTCAAACCGTTTCCGTGCCGCTTGAGCAAAAAAAACTATGTTGAGATCCTAAATGAGTTTGATCTGATAATTGATGGCTCCGACAACTTTCCTACCCGCTATCTAATAAATGACGGCTGCGTATTACTTGATAAACCATTTGTCTCCGGCTCTATTTTTAAATTTCAGGGCCTTTTGACGGTTTGTAATTTAAAAAATATAGCGACGCGCGGTCCAACTTACCGCTGTCTCTTCCCTACTCCTCCTAATCCCAGCACAGTTCCAGCCTGTGCAGAGATCGGAGTACTTGGCGTATTGCCAGGCACTATCGGAGCACTTCAAGCAACTGAAGCTATTAAAATAATTACCGGGATCGGGGAACCTCTCTCTGGGAAACTTCTCACCTACAATGCTCTTACAATGGAGTTTTCAGTTGTAAAGTATAGTCGAGATGAGGTAGAGGTAGGAAGAGTAAGTTCTAAGGATTTTATCGAGAGCTTTAATTATGAAGCTTATAATGGAGAAACCTGTTCTATGGTAATAAAAGAGATCTCATCACATGAGCTAAAGAAGAAACTTGATAACAAGGAGGACCTGCAATTAGTCGACGTTCGTGAACCGTTTGAACGGGATATTGTCAATATAGGCGGAGATCTAATCCCGATGAAAACTCTCTCTGAAAATCTAACTAGAATTGCTCGTGATAAGCCTGTTGTGATTTACTGCCGCAGCGGAGGAAGAAGCCGCAAGGTCTGTGAGGAGCTGCAGGAAAAGCATAAATTCAGTAATATTATTAACCTTTCAGGCGGTGTTTTGGGTTGGGTAGATGCGATCGATCCGAGTTTAAATAAATATTAACCAACATTTCTAAACACCTGTAGACGATCCTCTCCAACCATCTCCTCACTGACTGGTTCAACTTCAGCATGCGGCGCAGCTATGCCCTCTCCCCAACTTTTCTGTGATTTAAAAACTCTTGCCTCATCCCACAATCCTGCTTCGATAAAGCTAGAGATTACCCGAGCACCACCTTCAACTAATAACGATTGCACATTCATGTTATAAAGATGGGCAAGCAGCTGTTCTAATACATTAGCGTTAAAATCAATCTGAATATAATCAAGATTATGTTTTGAGCTTGCTGTTTTTGAGGTAAACACCACTGTTGGAATTCCACCATTAAAGAGATTTAATGTCGATGGAAGCCTTAAGCTCCGATCTAGTACAACCCTGATCGGACTGCGCCCAAGCACATGCCTAACATTAAGCTCCGGATCGTCATGTAAGGCAGTCTCAGTTCCAACCATAACCGCCATTTCATCTGCTCGCCATTCATGCACTAAGGTTTGCGCGTCCTCACCGCTAATCCATTCAGGCTTCTTATCTTTACGCGCCATAAAACCATCCGCTGTCTCAGCCCATTTAAGAATTACATATGGACGGCGTTTTTCATGAAAGGTAAAGAACCGTTTATTTAACTCCCGGCACTCCTCTTCTAACACTCCAATCGTAACCTTGATACCTGCCTGAGAGAGTTTATCAGCCCCCTTTCCATTTACCATTGGATTAGGATCAAGAGTGCCGATTACCACCTCTTTGACGCGGTGCTCAATCAGAAGGTTTACACATGGAGGCGTCTTACCATAATGAGCACACGGCTCAAGATTTACATAAACCGTAGACTCCTTGAGCAGAGAGAGATTCGGCTTGCCTACTAATCTTATTGCATTTGCCTCAGCGTGCGGACCTCCGTAACGGTGATGAAAAGCCTCTGCCAGCACCTGCGATCCAAAGCAGATCACACATCCTACCATCGGATTGGGTGTCACCGATCCGAATCCGCGTGCTGCTAACTCAAGCACCTGCCGCATGTAATACTCATGATCTGCCATATCATTATTGTACCAAAGATTGCTTATACTTTAGAAGCTTAGAAAGCTCCTCTTTTACCTTTGTATTGTTTGGATCAATAGTTAGAATTCTGCGGTACCAGTATTCTAGCCGTCCATACTCCTTACGTAACAAAGAGATGTCAGCCATAAGTCTCGCCGCAGCCAAATGATCGGGATCAAGCTCTAATGTTCTACGCAGATAAACTTCAGCAAGATCATGCTTCTCAGTATGATCATAAAGATACGATCCGTAATTAAAAATAGCCTTTGGACTCTCTGGCGCATCAATGACTGTCTGCGCGAAAAGAGCCTCATTATTCCTCCAGATCGGGAGACGAAGGTTGGTAAGAAAAATTAAAAGTAGAATGTAGGAGATAAAAACAGCGCGCGGCCTAGGAATATACCTAGAAACAGCCGTTATGAAAAATGGTATAAACCCAATACTTGGGGTAAGGGCAAGCCTCTCTCCCATCACTGTTCCGATCGGAGTTAAGATATTTGAAGTTAAAGCAAATGCGGCTAAAAACCAGATTCCAAAAAAGAACTCCTCATTTTTTCTAGCACTCCAGATAGAGAATAGAAGCAGGAAAAAAATAAAGATACTTAAGGCGCCTGTCCAGGAGTAAACTGCTGCAAGGAATTGCCCCGGCATACTTGAATAATCAGCCGACTGCTTAAGAGGCAGAATAAGCAGAATCGTATAATCACCTAAAATTTTAAGCGCTGGTAATAGTCGGAAGTGGAATGGGAGATGAAATATCGGGTTCTCGGAGTATACCTGCGTGCCGCTACTCTTAATTAGAAACTGATCTCCCAAAGCGATATATCTAAGCACTAAACTTAACACCGCAAGTAAAAGCAAAGGGTGTAGCCCAGATCGACACCGTAACGAGCTGCGCTTTTCCTGAGTAAATACTCCGTACAGAGGAATCAATGGCAGCAGAGAGAACGCTGACTCCTTGGAAAGTGTTGCTAAAAAAAAGAAGGTTGCAGAGATGAAATGCAAAGTGAGGGATTTTTTCCTATATGCCTTCCCTGAAAGAAGAGCAGCCGCAAGTAGCCCTATTGCAGCCAGGAGCTCTGCTCGACCGACAATATTAGCCACCACTTCTATATGAATCGGATGAGCCGCAAATATTAAAGTAGAGGCTAATATAAGCGCAGGACTCTTAATTATAGGCGCAATAAAATGGTAAAATAAAAAAATCAGGATCAGATAAAGAATAATGTTGAAACAGTGATATGCACTAGGATCTAGGGCGGAAAATAGGTAGTTAATTTTGTATGTTAATGTGGCAAGTGGTCGATAGAGATTCCCCGGTGGAGTTGGGGACGTAAAGATTTCCCGAATACCTACAGTAGAGGTTACGGCTGAGTTGTACTCAATCTGAAGTATATCATCGTAGGCAAAATCGTAGGAAATACTCGGAAAATAAAGAAATAATCCTAATAAAACAGGCGCAGCTAGATGTAAAAACTTCAAATAATCTTTGAACATACTAAGAAGTCGCTAACATTGACTACATTGCCATACCAAAAGTCAAGCACAACATGTTCTTTATGGCAATCAATGTAGCCTATACCGACGACTTCGTTATATACATTAGCTTTTCTCTATATATTACGGTATAATGAACCCTCTTCCAATTGGGTGTTCTTTCATAGAATTCTATTAAGAATTTGACCATACGGGCAGCGGGCTTCCAGCCTTCAGTATCAAATCTGCGAATTTTTATACTTTCCATCTCTCGAGTAATCGAGCAAAAATCTATTACTGGACAGTATGGTGTAGAAGGTTATTAGGTCGGATTGCCAGTCGAGAGGAGCAACTCCTTTCGCTTGGCCATCCGATTAGTCGGGCTTATGGGGAGCCTGCGGTTGGATGAAGGGAAGGAGAGAGTCGTGATCGATCGACGCAGGAGGGCGGTCGAATACGTGGCGCGTGGGCTCGTGCCTCGTGTGATCACTCAGGTCCGGCAAGGAGAGGAGATTGAGCTGCCTCGAGGAGGGAGGGCGGTTCTCTATCCGGAAGGAGCGCTGGTTTGCAGGTTTGCGGATCTGAGTGGAGTACCGCAAGCTCTGCATGTCATGCCGGTTCCGCCTTTCGCTGAAAGGCGCTGAACTGAGCCCCGGGAACTTCGGCCTCACCGCCGTCGTTCCCGGGGCGTCTCTCCCCTCAGAGGAATACACACTATACTGTCCGCTCGTTGTCTGAAAGAGAGATCTGTTCTACAATCTCCTTACTTATGACAGAACAGGCAATTCAACCCGCACCCATCCAAGATGATATTATTGACATAGAATATCTAATGAAGATTAAATTCCGTGTCGGCAAGATTGAGGCTGCAGAGCCGATACCTAAATCACGCAAACTTCTTAAGCTCCAGGTAGACCTCGGTCCACAGTACGGCAAACGTCAGATTCTAGCAGGGATCCAGGCTTTTTATGATCCGGCTACACTAATTGGTCGTCAGATCGTCGTAGTAGCAAACCTTAAGCCTGCGACTTTGGCAGGAGAGCAGAGTCAGGGGATGCTGCTTGCGGCTTCTAATGAAGACAACACGATCTTAGGACTGCTAGCACCGGATAAGGAGCTTCCTGCAGGAGCAGTAGTACGGTGATAGATGACAGATGTTTTAACTGTCAACTGATCGACACCCACACCCATTTAGACGCCGATGATTTTGATCCTGATCGGGAGGATGTTATTAAGCGCGCGCAGGCTGCGGGCGTGGCAGCCTTCATTACTATCGGAGCCGGCAGCGGAATGCAGTCTGCTGAGAACGCCGTAGCATTATCCGAGAGATATAACTTTATATGGTGCAGCGTTGGCATACACCCAAACGATGCGGGCAAGCCTTACGATCTTAAACGTATTAAGGAACTCGCCTCGCACCCAAGAGTTTTAGCAATCGGAGAGAGTGGTCTTGATTATTTCCGTGATTGGGCAACAAAAGAGGAGCAGTTCAGAGCTTTTGAGGCACAGATCGGGATCGCGCTCGATCTGAACAAACCGATCATTATTCACTCTCGTGAGGCCGGCCAGGATTGTCTGGATCTGCTTATTAAAATGGATGCTAAACGTACTGGAGGGGTCTTTCATTGTTACAGCGAGGATGCCGCTTTTGCTACCCGCCTAGCTCAAATAAATTTCATGGTATCTGTTCCAGGTAATATTACCTTTAAGAAATCTGAACAGTTTCGAGAGGCAATTTCAGCCATACCGCTTAGTCAGATAATGTTAGAAACCGACGCCCCGTATCTAGCGCCTGAACCTAATCGTGGAAAGCGGTGCGAGAGTGCGATGATGGTTGAAACGGCAAAGATGGTGGCAAGGGTTAAGGGATTAAGTTTAGAAGAGGTTGCCGCAGCGACAACTGCAAACGCAAAGCGGTTTTTTAAGATTCCTCTCCCCTCTCTATAACAAACCTCCGTAACAGCTCCTCGGTCGGCCAATATTTAGAGTAGATAACCGCAGCAATAACTGAATAGCCGAAGCTCCACAGAAAGTCCTTGGTAATCATGCTTGCAACAAATCCCATCAAGGCTCCGCACTCGGTGATCGTTAGGGCAAAAAGAGTCGCTCGCAAAAACCCCTGAAAGGGCTTAATCTGACTCTTTGCTGCTATACAGTTTGCAGCGATACGTGGAATGGTACTGAATGCCTTTGAACCGATAGCCAATAGAGTAGCACCAAGGATATATAGAATTCCAATCGTAGCATATGGCAGCGGAACTTCTACAGTGGAGGTCACAGAGGTCTGATAAGCAACAAAGATAAAGACAAAGACGGAGACAGTGAAAATGGAGAATATAGCCTTAACGTTCCCTAATGCGTGTTCTAATGATACTTCGCTTGAGTGTTGTGACATAAAAATTGTTTAATTGCGCTTGGCTAAGTATAGTGTTACTCTCAATTTTGCGGCAACCTGTTAATTTTATCAGATAAAATTATGTTTTCTAATTCAGAGAATCCCGGATTTCTGTACACAAAACTTGAGAGCGCCTTAGGTTGGGCTAGAAAATACTCATTATTCTCCTACCCATTTGTTACTGCCTGCTGTGGTATGGAGTTCATGGCAGTTAGCTGCTCACATTATGACACCGACAGGTTTGGCGCAGCACTTCCAAGGTTTACCCCAAGACAATCAGATCTGCTCTGGGTTGTTGGAACTATCAGTCACAAATTAGCACCGGTTCTTCTACGGGTCTATGAGCAGATGGCTGAACCACGTTGGGTGATCGCTTTTGGAGCATGTGCCTCCTCCGGTGGATTTTACGATAATTATTCAACTGTTGCAGGGATAGATAAAATCATTCCGGTTGATATGTATATACCAGGCTGTCCGCCACGTCCGGAAACAGTCATAGATGCTCTCATGCATCTGCAAAGAGATATTCAACGCTCAAAGCAACCTCTCATCCAGGAGCACGGTGGCAAGCAGATCCATCCGGAGCTTCCGGAGCTACTTGGAAATCCGATCGATACTAGGAGATTTTAACATAACTATCTCAGCCCAACTGGGACCGCGGGCTTCCAGCCCGCAAACGAATTACTGCATATGCGTAGCGGGCAAGATGCCCACGGTCCAAGTTAGGAAGCTTAGCTTACACAGTACTATAGTGAATGACAAAATAACAAAGAGTTATTTTGTCTGTCGGACATTGACCATCCTTGGTCAAAATCCTCCTCGAATGGCTTAAAACGGGTCCCGAAAGGCCCATTTTAAGCCATTCTCCGAGCCTACGGCTCGACTGGCCATCCATGGCCAGCCTATAGCGAGTGAGATAAGTCCGTAGCGAAATTCGCTACGGACTTATCTCACTCGCTATAGGCTGCCGACTTCTAACCCACGGTCGCAGTAAATGTTGTATCGTCATCCCTACCCTTCCCAACCACCTCCTCAATCCAACAAATTATCCCGTCAATATCTGCTGGTTTGATAAAATAACCACTTGCTCCCAGTGCGCGATACTCATTACGCTCGGATTGATTATCATTTCCAGAGAGAATAGCTACATTAATACTATGCTTACTTGATGAAATATACTGTAGCAACCGTTTTCCACCACCATCAGGCATTAAGCAATCAGAGATTACAACATCAGGCGGATTAAAATTAATTACCCCAATTGCTTCCTTGATCGTCTGTGCCTTAAAAACCTCAAATCCAGAGAGTTCAAGAGTACGAGCAAATGTATTAGTAAAATCAGGATCATCATCAACAACAAGCACGCTCACTAAGGAGTGCATTTCAGCTGCTATAAGCTTAGATTTAGCGATGCTATGATTGAGCGCCTCAACAGCTGGCAGAAAGATTTCAAACTGTGAACCCGCTCCGACTGCTGACTTAGCTTGAATTCGGCCATGATTAAGCTCGACTAAGATCTTGCTCAATGCCAACCCTAACCCAACTCCATCCTCTGTAGAAAAGTCAAAGCGCGAGAAGGGAGTGAAGATTTTTTTTAGATCATGCTCTGAGATCCCAATTCCGGAATCAGTCACAGCAATTGACCATCCACTCGGCGCATCTCCCTTAACGCTCACGACTATACTTCCTTGTTTGGTATATTTTAATGCATTGCTGATAAGATTTGAGATAACTCGCTTAATCTGCCTGCGATCTATACGGACATAACTCTCTGTCAAATTCCCATTCCCTTGATCGGATCTAAATGCGAGTGATAATCCCCGTAAACTAGCTGAGATCTGAAATGTCTCGACAATATTTCTAACAAAATCGTTTAGCTCAAGAATTTCAAAATTAGCACTTAGCTTCCCAGCCTTGTGTCGACTATAGTCCAAAATATCCGCCACTATATCCGACAGAGTGTCACAGTTGCTAAGAGCCACATCGAGGACATCTATTGAGTTACTCTGCACCCCTTCAAGTTTTATCAGATTAAGAATAGCCTTAATATTGTTAAGTGGAGAGCGAATATCATGCGAGACATGCGCGATAAAATCACTCCGCTCCTTACTGACACTCTCTGCTTTAACAACCTTATCTGAGAGTTCATACAGCTTTTTCCAGGCCTTAAGTTCAAGTTCAATTTTACCGGCAATAACCTTAGCACGTTTAAGCTCCTGTTCTGTGGGAGGAGTATCAACACTATATCCCAACCAGAGAACAGCTTTGCGGCATGAGTCCTCTGAAACAATGGGGTAGCAGATGGCATAGCGCAGACCGAAAACCGTAAATTCGCTTAGCTGCGTAGTAGTGAGACCATCCTGTAATCCTGAATTTAAGACCTCTTTTCCTTCGAAATATCCTCTTAAGATTTTGCGCAGATGAGTCTCAAATTTCCTGCCTTTATCAGGTAAAACTAAAACTGTCTGCTCAGCGCCACAGTCAGCATTGGAGTATGCTATGGCCGCCACTGCACAACGAAAGCGGGGGCCTAATAAGCCTATGACCTTCTGATAAAATACAGCCGTATCAGACCCAGCAGAGGCTTTCGGCAGATCCAAGTCACCTAGAATTTCATCTTGCTCTATTTTTAGTTCATCCCCACTGCTGACATGCTCTGCTTCCCAGCTTACTGCATAAATACGATACTTTAGTGCCTCGAGTTGCAAGGCTATACTGCGGCCCAATTTTGAAAATAAACTCTTATAAGCAGTTAAACCTCCTGCTACTGATATACCTGTACTACTAACATCTTTAATTCGCTCCTCAATGCGCTGCAAATCGTACCAATACAGTGCTGCTAAAACAGCAGTAATTAGACTGAAAAACGCAACTGCGTGTATGGAATTAAACCAGTAAGCAATTAGTAGAAGTGATGAGGATATTAACACCATACCCTTTTTAAGCTGCCTTTTTTTTGAGAGCCTTCCCTACTAAACGCTTTACATGTGCACAGAGGATGCGCGGATCATCACTTTTAGCAACGAAGGCATCCGCACCGTTCGAAAGCACTTTTAACTCCGTCTCGAGATCCTCATCCGAGGTCAACATTACAAATGGAATATCTTCAAAGGTTTGTTCTGAGCGGATAGATTTAAGAAAATCAAAACCGCTCATTCCGTCCATGTGCACATCACAGACAATAAGCTCAGGTATCTGCTTTGCCCCTCTTAGAGTCTCCAGGGCAGACTCTCCATTCAAGGCATGCACTACATCGATATCCTGTCTTGCAAAAAAGCGCTGTAACACATTAATAAACGTCAGATTGTCATCTACGATTAGCACCGTGGCGCGTCGTTTTTTATGTTGAACAGGTTTTTGTTGTTTGAAGACTCTGGCTGCCTCAGCTGTCGGAATATTCACGGTAGATTCCCTGACAGGAAACGCTATTATTTTGGGAGCAAAATCATGCTCATTCACCAGATTAGGCTCCTCAAGAGATGGTAACTCTTTTCGGCTATGTTGATAAAGCGCCTCTCCCCAGCGTAGCTCAATTTTATTCAATCCGCATACTGCATTCACCTTTATGGGTAACTTAGTCTTCTCATCAGAAGAGATAAGATTAAGCAGACCATCCTCAGAGCAATGGCTCAATAACTCCATTAAAGGGGCTCTCATTCGGGTATCGACTGTGCCTACCCCCTCCTTTCCCTCTAAAGTCATAAATCGATACTCTATCCTATCTGGATTAAATATTATGAGCACTGACTCCTGCTTATATCCGCCTACCTCTGTGATCAAAAGTTCAAGCACCTGACGTGCTAATTGATTGTTTCTACGAGCACGCTCCTTGATAATTTTATCCTGCACGTTAACCGTGAAGTTATCAACCTCTTCGCTAAAAGTAGCGCGACGTGGCTGCACCTCATTCTTCCACCCAAATAATTTTTTAAAAGTATACATAATCAGCTAAACTCCCCTCGTAAGGCGATAATTTTAAAAGCCGAGAGAATCGGCTCGCGCCCGATGCTCTCTATCACTTTACCGCTAAAACTTCCATCAAATGAAACAAAAACTCTTATGCCTACCAAGATCGCCTTATTTATATAGTTGTCAGCGGCACCTCCAGCCTCAAATAACCCGTGTGGAATAGCATACGGAGAGGGTGTGACTCCGTTACTAAGGAGGTTATAAAGCTCGGTTGGTAATTCCGGCGTGTTGCCAGGAGTAAGCACGCCGTTACTTTCTATAGCATTGATGTTCCAGGAATTAACTCTGCCGCTTACTTCATCAATATTTAAATCTGCATATGCGGTCTCAATATAGTATTTAGTACTGTCTCCATGTACTAAGGCTGCGCCGATCTGTGCTTCTACATTATTACGTACTTCGTCTAAATATGTTTCTATAGCAGAGGTAGCAATGTTAATCGTAAACAAACCGCCTGAGTCGATCTCTATCTGCATCGGCTTAACTGAACTCTCAGTTATATATTGTTGCACTGTTTCATCTAAAAATACTCCGCTGCGTAAAAAATCATAGGTTGCCATTAGCCAAGTTCCAACCAGCATCACAAATATCGATAACCATGCTAGCTCAAGAAATGCAACTCCATACTCTGAGAGTCGTAATAACTCAAGTTTATAGCGGTAATATCTATTCATCGCGACAACATCACATTACGATCTTTTAAAACAATAGCCTTAGTCATCTCTGTTGAAATATCCTCAGGATCATCTCCTACAAAAAGCTCGATATTCGACCAGCTCCCGAGAAATGTTTTTAAATCAGCCACGCGAGTACTGAACTCTGCAGTGTTTCCTTCATGACTAAATAGGAGATAATAAAGCTTTATGTCATTCGATTGAATCTGATCTAGTAAGCTGCTCATCTCAGCAACAATTGGACCATCGGGGAAGCGGTAGGAAGCGTTCGCACCAAGATCAAAGTGCCAAGGAACATCTCCGGCAAAGATAATGGCAACTTTAGATGCTGAGCCAGCTAATCCACCACGGCTATTAAGAGCAACAGGATATACGAGCTCAGCCATGATCGAATTCAGAATATCGACTATACGCATGTTGCTATCCTGATTCACAGCCTTTGACCAGATAACTTCTCTCGCTGTTAAATACGGATGATTTTCCAAGGGTAGTACCCATTCTGTCGCGGAGGCAGCGTCCGGTAAGAGTGGGTAGACACGCTCTGGAGGTGGAATGCTTGGACTGTGAAGCTCAGAACGGAGCGAGGGTAAGGAAAAATTAGGATTAAGCTCGCGTTCAAGTGAGGCGAGACACCACTCATTGCTCGCATTAGTAGCATTGTATCTCTCAAAACTTGCCTCTCCTGCTGCTGGATAATTTGTAAAGCCACCTGGTAGTAACTGCCTAGACTGATGATAGGCACCACTCCCACCAGGGGAGAAACCTATAGCTACGCTATTCAGACGCTGTGAAGATAAATAGTCATATAAGGTTACAGCGGCTTTCTTTAGCGCTGAGAAATTGGGATTAAAGCATTGCTGTGTTAATAGCCTTGCATCTCCGACTAAGCCAAGCTGATTCGTAAAAAAATCATTAGCGCCCCATATCCCCGCATCGCCCCAGGCAGGCCCAAGCTCTGCTGATGGACCCATATATCTACTTGTGTCTAGAACCAGAAGAGCGTCCCGTGGTGTAATACGCGCATTGGCACGGAGATGGAGAGGCAGTCCGATATCAACTCCAAGCAGAGTAGCGAATATAAGTTTAGAAACAGACTCCACTGAGATTGAGATCGTGTCAGCTGAACTAGTATCGATGTTAATTAAGGCATCACCTCGTACCCTACTGCTTATATAATCTTGAGCCGCCTGCTTAGCCTGATCTGTATACGGTAGAAAACGCGCCGCATGCATGGCGGCTGAATCAAGGAGTTGCTGCGTGTTCTCTCGATCACTAAAGTATTTTTCAAGATCAAATACTAAACTGAAGATAAATATAAGCAGTGGTAATATTAAAGCTCCAACTAGAATGGTAGTTGAGCCATTAGAACTCAAGAATCGCTCCTTAGCTCGAGTGACAACATAGCTGCAATTAACTGTAGCCATTACCTTATCTTGCCTCCTTCTAATTCAGAATTTTTAAATTGATTCTTCTTGGCAAGCTCTACGATCTGAATGATTGGTGCTGTAACAAAAAAGATCATCAGGCCGGCGAAGGTGACAAGGAGCGGTACAGTAGCTTTAACTGGTAATTTTGCGATCTCTTCTTCCACCGTTTCTTGAAAATAAAGTTGCGTTGAGTCACTAAGCTCACGCAACGGCGTGATTAGTTCACCACCTTCTTTTTGAGCTAAAGCAAGATGCATAAAGGCATGGCGGAGCGCAGGACATTCGATCAGCTCAGCAACATCATTAAGCGCAACTTCGAATGACAGCCCGGCCTCAGTCAATTGATACGCAATTCTTAATAATCTAGTCACAGGATCAGGAGATTTATCCTTTTCAAGCTCTAAGACAGTTTTAACAGCGGGGAGAATATCCATACCGGACTGGACGGCCATTACCATCCGTTCCATGACAATAGGCAGATAAAATTCCATCTCCCGCCTAAAAGCTGCCCTAAGTTTCTTGCCTCTATATTTCTCGTAGATCTTCCCAATTAAAAAGCCGCTAGCTGCAAAAAAGATTATGGTGGCGGGTTTGCTCTGTTGTGAGAATAAAAGAATATAGATAAGTGGCAGGAGGGCAATAATAAGCGGAACAAATCTCTGTCTAAACTTGAATATTTCTCGATCTGAGACCGCATAAAGACCCATCTTTCCAAGCTCATCTCCAATCATCTGCTGCAGCTTCAAGCATACTATCTTCTCCCTCTCTTCATGTTGGTCATCAATTATCCCATGCTCAAGCAGTAATACTTCGCCAAGATCATAAATAACATCAATTGCACTACGCTGCTTAGCTCGTATCCACACATAGAGCGCAGCCACACTCAATGCCGTCACTATTAGAAGATTTAATACCAAGCTATCCATCTATATCCTTGTAGTACCCAAGCGCAGCATGTACCAAAGTCCACCAAAAACAAGGGCAATTCCTACTATGAACATCTTTATGCCAACAGGATCGCGTAAAGCCATAAGCACCCCTTCTTTATTCGAAGAGAATTGGATTGCGCCGATTAAAATTACACAAGCTGCGACGCCCATAGCTGACATCTTTTGCATTGCTACTGCTGATGAAATCTTTCTTCTAAATGACTGCCGCTGCCTTGTTACTTTAGCAAGTCGCTGCAAACATTCCCCTAAACTTGAACCCTCCTTACGCGCAAGAATGAGCGCACTGCGAAAAAGATCGATATCCGGATGAGCCACACTCTGCGCAAAGCCCCGAATTATATTTTCTTCGTTTACACCGCGCTCGATATCTCCGTTTAAAGTTTCTAGCTCCTCCTTTACCACCGACTTCGAACTAAAAAGTGTGGCTGATTTACTAAGTGCTGCCATGGGATCCATGCCTGTCCTAACACTTGAGGCTAGTGACAGTAGAAGGGCTGTATAGTCGCGCTCAAAAGCCTCGGCACGCTTGAATATTTTTCTCTTTGACTTTAGTCTTTCGAGTACAGGTAGAGTAAGAATTAGAAAGATTGGAAGAGTTGACTTTAGGAATATCGCTATTGCTAAAACAACTAAGGATTTAATAACTATACTTAAGAATAACTTTTTTTGCTGTGAGCCTGTGTGTATAGATGGATCAATCAATCTTGCTATGCGCTCAATAATCCCAGACTGCACATCTGATAGTGTCTTCGTATGCGACAAGCCCTCATCACCAGAAAATCCGCCTAGTAGTGTACGGGCTCTTTCAACATCCGCATCAGCGCGCATTGCATGCCTCCTTAAAGAGGATATGAAGGTCGAGTTCTAGTACATTCTGATAGCTACTAAGGACAACCGGAACTTCTAATCCCTCCATCATCGCCCTATGTGCACTGAGCTTGTTAACTACTCTCCAGCATGGCACACCTTTGTTGCATTGATATTTGAAGATCTCACGCTCTCGTACCTGCCCGTCGGCAACCGGCCCAATCTCTGTGACCTCCATAATACGACGCCGCCAGCTCTGCTTACATATATCTACGTATACAATTACCTGCACAGCGGTAACTATCTGCTCATTCAAAACCATATTACTTACCCCTTTCTGCGCTCTGCCAAGAAAGAGCTGTAAACGGGTGATGGCCTCAGAAGCGCTGCGCGCATGTATTGTTGAAAGCCCGGGATGTCCGGAAGCGCAAACATCTACAAAGGCTTCAGCTGCCTCAGCACTTCTAATCTCACCGAAGATAATTCTATTCATGGCCATGCGCATGCCGCCTCGGATACACTCACTTGGAGCAACCTTGCCCGCTCCATCTGAATTGTCGTCACGCGTAGTCATGTATCTTACATGTGGGTGCTCAAGCCGAATTTCAGGAGTATCTTCGATTACCAGTATCGACTCCCAAGCAGCAATTCCAGAAGCAAGCGCGCGGGTTAAGGTTGTTTTTCCTGTACCAACTTCACCTACAACAAGAACTGTTGCTCCGGTTTTTATTACGGCCCTTAGGTAATCCATGACAGGGATAGGTGCTAATCCAGTTTTGACTAGATCATCTACCGTAACCGAGGAGAAGCGATTCAGTCTGATCGTCAAGTAGGGCCCGGACTCACAGAGACAGGGGTGAATTACATGGATGCGCGCATGTGTGCCGAGCATGCCATCGGCAATCGGCTTTTTAGTAGTGCAAGTTGTTCCGGCCTTTTGAAGCAACCTATCAACATAGGACTGATATGCTTCCTGACTTGGAAAAGAGATATCAGTGATATAGTTCTTCCTACCCTGCTGTACCCCGATCTTACAGTAGTTGGTAACGATGATATCTGAGATCTCAGGATCATCTACCAATTCCTGCAATAATCCAAAAGGCTTCTGCTCCCGCTCTAGGTGCTCAAGAATCTCGTCGCGCTCATATGAGGAGAGCTCAAAACCGAGCCTCTCAGACACTCTCTGAATAAGTGCTTGTAATTCAGCATTACTAGGAAGCTCATTAGTAGTTTCTAACTCTGTACTAAATCCTAGTTCACGCTGCACCTCTTCAAGTATATAGATCAGTGCAGGTGCGAGCTGTCCACGACTAAGTCGTGACGGCTTGCTTAACGGCACAGCTACCCCAGTCGAACCATTATATCCAAGAAGTTGTGCGTTAATTCGTTGCATATGCTGTAAATTAAGTTTTCTACTGGGTCCGCGGGCTTCCAGCTCGCAAACGAATTAAATGCTACTATAATGCGGGCTAGACGGCGCTTCGCGCCGACTTAAGGAAGCTAATTGCCTTACGCTGCCTGGTAGCAGTGCTTCGCACTGCCCAGGCGCGTCCCGCGGTCCCAGTTAACAAATTACTGTGGTGTATTTACCAAAAAACCTTCCGGTACCGTTTCCGTCTTTACCCATTTGCCATTAGATAAGGCAAATGATCGTTTCTCCTGAGCCTCTTCATTTCGTACTGAGACATATCCAGTAATAACACCTTTTGAGTTAGTAACTAACGGTTTACCTTTGAGCCTGTCGGAGGTATATGCGGTTGTGCTCCAACCCTCACTATCACCAGAGCTTCGAAGAGCAAATGCTATTTTACCAAGCGGTATCGCAGTGTTGATGGCCAAACATTGCTCCTGAGTCACTAACAAAGTCACGGTACTTGGAACACTGGGAGAGGACCCGCCTGCCACCGGAGAGACTGAACGCTCTGCCGATAGTATCCTAACCTTTTCAGCCACTACTGAGGTACGATCCTTCTCTACTAAAAGCAGATCAACCACTGAGCCTGAACCTGCCCAACCTTCAACAGAGGAGGTGACATCAACTCGAACAGTCATAGCGCGCATACCGGGCGGAATGCGTTCAACTACTGGATTTGATGTACTTCCAGTAAGATTGAGGTTTTTTCTAAAGAGCGGCAATTCGGCCGGAAGGGCTGCTAAGGTCACAGCATCGCCATAACGATCAAGCTCAAGAAGTGTATCGGGGGGAACCTGATGTTTTGGATAGCTCACAAATTTGGTGCGCAGATCACGCACACGTGTGCCAGCAGGTACAAACGCTACCGGGACAGGCACTCTAACTGTGTCAAATTCAGCAACTACGGTAGGCTGCGTAACTGCCGCCTGAACTACGGAATCTCTGCGTGTAGCTATGAAGGTTGCTCCAATTATTGCTGTCGCAAGAATTAGAGCACCCCAAATTCCATTATTCGCTTTTTTTCTAACGTATCCCTTTAAGTTTGATCTTGATGCCATAAAGTTCCACGTATTAAAAATCAATTAAGATAATAAATT
Organism: uncultured Bdellovibrionales bacterium; assembly: GCA_964556665.1. Classification (GTDB taxonomy): domain Bacteria; phylum Bdellovibrionota_C; class UBA2361; order UBA2361; family CAZKXU01; genus CAZKXU01. The sequence continues at coordinate 39,334 of CAZKXU010000015.1, forward strand.
CTATGACCCCATATCTATGCCTCGTTGCGTAGCCCAATCACCTGCGCTTGTAAAAAAGCTCTGCACACCACCTCCAAAGGTAAGTGCCGCTGCTGAAATAGCGATAGCAATAATAGCTGCCATGCCGGCAAATTCAAGAATCTCCATTCCATCCTCTTTTTTTGCATGGGCGATATATTTACTAATCAATTTTCTCATAACTACTCCTTCAATTAATAAAATAAATTAATTAAAACTAGCCTTAGACAGAAACTCTACTGCTGAGGCAGCCTCATACTGTGACTGCCCTCCCTCAGATATGTTGGCAACGCTTAGTAGCAGCCTAGGCTCAGGCAATGGTAGAGGCTCATCTATCTTAGAGGCTGCCTCTATATTGTTTGACTTAGGTGTAAATAAACGCTTGCACAACTTCTGAAGGATCTGATGAAACGCATTGGTCTGAGAGAAAAGCCTCTCCTTCTGCGGCTCCTCGATAAGCTCAAGATCAAAAAGCGCACTGCTTAGCGCAGAGACAATGGCATTTCCACCTTGCCCATAGATTGAACTACCGGAAGCTGGCCACTTTTGTCCGTTTTTTGAATAGTTAATGCCTTTTGAGCACCAATCATTAATATCGAGCTTAGCAGCACGTAGAAACTCAGCGCGCATGAACTTATTTGGAAGACCTGAAGATAACAAGGTATTCTCTATAACCTTAAGTTGTGCGGTCGGAGTAATCAGTCCACGCATTTTTAAAATCTTATCAACCGATGCGTATAACGAGGCGGGATCATTATTCACGACAAAGAGCACCTTATCTGCTACTCTATATAAGGCCTTCAGAATGCCGCCGCGTGCAGCGCCAACATCAACAACAATGTAATCAAAGCTAGCGTCAAGAATCTCAAGGATAGATATAAGGGTGCGGCCATAGAGCGCACGCATATCATAGAGATCCTCACTCTCAGCAACAGGAGGCATACAGTAGAACGTATCAACATCGCTCCAAACTTTGACCAGACACTGCTCTACAAACTCCTGAGTTACCGGACGTGTGCGATCCAGCAACATCTGTAGATTTTCATTTATAAATGGCCGTGTTTGTAGAAACCTGCTAAGGTCCTGGGTTTCAAAGTCAAAATCTAGTAAGGCCACTTTTTTATTTTGTGCCACTAACGCCTCTGCAAGCCCAGCCGCGATGGTTGTAACACCAACTCCTCCTTTGCCACCATCTACAACAATGAGTTTTCCGCTTTTTGTCTTATCCGCTCGACGAGCTAGTAGGATCACTTTGCGTAGAAATTCTCCCGCCGTAGTGCTATCAGAGATCGTGTCATCAGCACCCATGCGCGCAAACTGTTCGACACTTGCTAGGCTCTCTAGCTGTTTATTTATTTTAATAATGATCGGAGTATCAGGAAGAAGTTTTCTAATATTAGATAATTTGGTAGGATCCTTAACTAAAAGCTCATCACCAAGGATAATTATCTCCGGAGCGGACTTAAACCTAATCTCCTCTATTGAATATGGTTGCAAATTAATGCGCGGGACGATCTCGAGTTCAAGTGAATCGGATTGAAGAAACTGATTAAGCTTTTCAAGAATTCTGTTCCGTGATTCAGCACTGTGATCAATAACGGCAATTTTTAACATCTACTTCCCGTCAAACAGTATGTCGTGATAAACCTTCTATATCTTGTATCGCGAGAATAGAAGAAATGTTTCTTCGAATCGCCGACAAAACCATGCCAACTAACTAATCTTTCAAAAAAATTAATTTAGCTCGTGAAGCTAGCAGTCTCTATCATTAGAATCAAAACAACTTTTTAGCTTGCTTAATATACGTATTGTTTTGAGCTGTTTTGTACTATTTCGAACAGGAGTAGACAGGGTGCGGTCGTAATGAGATCTATGAGGAGGATTCTGACCAAGGATGGTCAAAATCCAACAGACAAAATAACGCTTCGTTATTTTGTCATTCACTATATACTGTGTTGAGATTAAGATATTTTTGAAGTCTCTAATAATTGCTGAATGCTTTGGTTAAGTCCAGGCCACGCTCGGAGGCGGTAGCAAGCATCTTTTTGAAAATACGCTTTAAAAAAACACTGATGCTCTCTCGGGAATAGCCGTACATTTTCCCGATATCCTCCAAAGAGTGCGCCTCCTTTCCGTTTAGCCCGAAGCGTAACTCTACAAGCATCCTATCCGCCTCACTTAGTGAATCAACAAGCGAAGTAATTATAGTGAGAATCTCAGCCCGCCCACTGATTTCTACAGGAGGTAATTCATCGGAAACCGTTGCATGAGTGTCATATTCCTCACCATCGTGATCCACCCCAACTAGACCCAGTGGACTTTTACCGTATTTGTAAGCTCTACAGAGGTCAGAAGCCTCCTTAAGTCTCTTGGGTGTTGCTTTTTCCGGGCCTTGCTTATTCCTCTCTAAATATCTGAGATAAACATCTCGAAAGACTGGAGGGACTCCTGTCTCGCGTTCCAGCTCACTTTCGATACGAGCCAGCTCCCATACCATCGCCTGCTTTTTAAATGGATAAGTCACTAATCCTTCACTTCGAGCACTTCGCTGGGTTGCGCTTCTAATCCAGGGAGTAGCATATGTTGCAAAGCAGACCCCGGAATCTGGGTTGTAACCACACACGGCAGTTCGAAGTCCAATCATTCCATCTTGAAAAACATGTTCAAAAGATGCCTTATTTCGGCTTACATAAAAATTCGCAATCTTAACAACTAGCGGGGTATATTGAAGCTCCACCACCTCCAACAAATGAAAAAGCTGTTTGAATTTTGAGTCAAGCTCGCTAACCTTCGTTCTAAGATCCGAAGTTGCATACCCGAGTAGGCTTTCAAGAGCTAGCAGATCGTCAAAGATGTGGTTAAAGCTGGAGTCAATTTCAAGCTCAGCTAGTCGCTTAGCTAGTTTTTCACCTCGATTATCTGTAAAGTCTCTATATAATTCTCTAAATTTATCAAGTTCACTCTGAGCATTCGTCTCGTCCCCACCCAATGCTCTTGTGGCAGCGCTTTCTAAGGAAGTTAAACGCTTAGCAATCGCTGAAAGTTTTCTATAGCTACCCAACACCAGTAGAAATGTTTTTAATTTTCCAGTGTCTTCGACTAGTACAGGATCATCAAATGAGCTTAGCTTGATAGTTCTTAATTTTTGAGCTAATCCAGCTTCTAATAAAAAATCTTTTAATTGAGCATAGAGTGGAGCAAATTGGGACAATGCCTGATCAGAAAACCTCCCTGCTCTACTAACTTTTGCATCTTCAAGAATAGGCTGCATTGCCTCGTGAAGGGAATGGTTCCATCTCCGTATTCGATTGTTAGATGGGCTCGGCATAGAAAATGTATTACAAAATGGCCTAGATATCGATTGTGTTGATCGAAACTAAAAGTATTATATCATATTATAGAGCTTAATCTAATCTATGGCCGATCCCTTTCGGGACTAAGCACGGGAGCGTTCCCGCTTTGCCTTGGACCAGGCTGCTACAGTGCGTTGCTCAGAGCGAGTTACAGCAAGAGCGTCTGCTTCAACATCCTTAGTAATTACTGAGCCAGCACCTACCGTAGCTCCTTGACCTATCTTTACCGGTGCAACTAGGGCGGTGTTGCTGCCGATGAAGGCTCCGGGCCCAATCTTTGTTTGAAATTTGTTATAACCATCATAGTTGCATGTAATTGTCCCCGCCCCTATGTTGGCACCCTCCCCCACCTCGCAGTCACCTAAATATGTGAGGTGGTTTGCTTTAGCGGCGCGCCCTAAGGTTGTCTTCTTCGTCTCCACAAAGTTTCCGATACGAGACTCGGCGCCTAATACAGTACCTGGGCGAAGGTTTGCAAAAGGTCCGACCGAGGCGCCCTCTCCAATCGTTGTCTCCTCAGCACGGACCCCGAATTTAACCATAACATTTTTGCTTATCTGGCAGCACTTTAAGTACGCGGTGCCTTCGATTACTGTGCCAGCATCAATCTTGCTCTTTCCAAGAATCTGCACATTTGGGCCGATTCTCACACCCGTTGATATTTCTACTGAGTCTTCAATTAACACAGAATTTTTATCATCAAACTCAACTCCAGCGCTAATAAGCGCCTCTATCTTTCTACTGTTTAGAATCATCGTAGCCTCCAAAAGTTCAAAACGGGTATTAATGCCCAGCCCCTCATGCCAGTCTCGAATCTCAAGCCCGGAAACCTGCTGACCCTCTTTTATCGCCCTTTCCACGATATCAGTTAGGTAATACTCCTTCTGAGCATTCTCATTTTTCAGCTCTTTGATAGCAGGAGTTAGAAAGGCTGAGTCAACAGCATATACACCTACATTAATCTCATTGATTTTTAACTGTTCAGTAGAGCAGTCTTTGGCCTCTACGATTGCAGATATATTTGAGCTCTTTGAGTCGCGGACAATTCTTCCATAAGAACCTGGCTGATCAATCTTAGCGGAAAGAAGTGACAGTGTTGCGTTTGAGGTATGATGCAGTTTGACTAGATCGCTGAGTGAGTGTTCACGAATTAGCGGCATGTCTCCGTACAGGATTAGGACGGTTCCACTAAAATCTGATAAGGTAGGAAGTGCTGCCTTAACGGCATCACCAGTTCCAAGCTGCTTCTCCTGAACTGCAAATTTAAGGTTCAAATTTGTATATTTTTCACAGAAACCTCTAACAAGCTCACCCTTATGTCCTGTTACAACAACGATCTGCTTAGCATTGAGCCCCAAGCACTGTTTTAAAACATGCCCAAGCAAGGCTTCCCCACGTACCGTATGGACAACCTTCGGAAGATCCGATCCCATCCTCTTTCCCAGCCCTGCGGCTAGAATAATTATTGCTAGTGGTTCCATTTAATAAAAACCGTAAATCTTCCGATAGACTAACCTGTAATCTATTGAATTTCCAGATGGCAAAGGCACCTAACAAAGCCCTATTGGAGCGCACCGCTCGTGGTGAAAAGCAGAACCTGCGTGCTGAGCTTGACCAGCTGGATGCGCGGCTCGCAACTCTAAAACTCCTTTATGAGCAGTACTTTACAGGTCTTATACCGCTTGCGCCTGAAAAGCAGCATGCAGAGGTACGTACACTTATTAATAAACTTGTTAATGCACCGTTTAAAAACTCAGCTATAAATTTTCGACTCAAAACGCTTACCGGGAAGTATAATAGCTTCAATTCCTACTGGTTACGGGTTTTGAAGGAACGTGAAGAGGGTCGCTACCATAAAGATGTGTTTAAGGCCGATATGAGGCTCCGTAATCAGGCTGAGGATGAGCGTGCAGAGACTACTACCGGCGCAGCGGAGAAGGGAATCACGGCTTTATTTAACGCCTATAAGACAGCACTAGAGAAGAGTAGCGGAAGAAAACAGGATCTTGATTTTAAGAGCTTTCAACATTCTCTACTACAAAGAGCGCGGGATTTTAAGGAACAACATGGAGTTTCAAAGCTTAAATTCTCAGTAGTTGTCAAAGACGGAAAGGTAGTTGTTCAGGCTAAGGTGAAAGAGTAGTAGCCTTAAGAGTTTATTGAGGAATAGCTGTGAAAGGAATACCCTTGAAAGCAGCCCCTGAACATAATAAGTATTAAGACTATGGGAAAAATTAAAGTTCAGAATCCGATCGTTGAAATTGATGGTGATGAGATGGCGCGAATCATGTGGGCTGATATTAAAGCCAAACTGATCGCTCCATTTATTGATGTTGATCTTAAATATTATGACCTCTCAGTAGAGAGTCGGGATAAGACTGAGGATCGGATCACGGTAGAAGCTGGTGAAGCTATTAAAAAGTTTGGTGTAGGGATTAAATGTGCCACCATCACTCCGGATGAGGCTCGTGTAAAGGAATTTAATCTAAAGAAGATGTGGAAGTCTCCAAATGGAACGATCCGCAATATCGTTGATGGAACCGTCTTTCGTGAACCGATCGTTTGCAAGAATATTCCAAGACTTGTTCCTGGTTGGGAAAGGCCAATCATTATCGGTCGACATGCTTTTGGCGATCAGTATAAAGCCACTGATTTTGTGGTGCCTGGAAAAGGAAAGCTTACGATCAAATTCACTCCTGCAGATTCAGGTGAGGCGATCGAGAAGGAGATATATAGTTTTAACGGGCCAGGTGTAGCGCTTGGTATGTTTAACGTGGATGCATCTATCACAAGTTTTGCAAGAAGTTGTTTTAATTACGGCCTTGCTAAGAGCATGCCGGTCTACCTCTCGACGAAAAATACGATTCTTAAAGCATATGATGGCAGGTTTAGGGATATCTTTCAGCAGATCTTCGACAAAGAGTTTGCTACTAGGTTTAATGCTGCTGGAATAACATATGAGCACCGTTTAATCGATGACATGGTGGCTTTCTCACTAAAATCTCCGGGCGGCATGGTTTGGGCCTGCAAGCATTATGATGGTGATGTACAGTCAGATATTGTCGCGCAAGGATTC
>CAZKXU010000016.1:0-44721 GCA_964556665.1 uncultured Bdellovibrionales bacterium
TGGGGCAACGCTGCGCGCTATACGTGAAAAAACTTATTTGGCGAAGCACTAGTTAGAAGTCTTAGCTTTAGCTTCTTTACGTCCTACCCTTTTAGAACTCTTTTCATACTAACTTTTTTGGGCAGCACATCGATGTATGCAATTAAGCCTTGTGCCTTCTTGCGCGTCATCTGTAATTCCTTCGCGGTGGCAAGCTTTAATGCCTGTGCGCGATCCATAATCTCCACATGCAGTCGGCTAAGTTTTTCAAGCTCCTCCTTCTTCTCGTTGCTATCTTTATCTCTCGAATCAAACCAGCTCTGAAATCCACTAGCATACTCATCAAAGATAGCTAGATCCTCCTTGTTTGGTTCGGATCGGAGGACTTTCTCTCCTAACAATAGCAGCTCAGTAAGTTTCACGATGGTTAATTATAACAGAACTACACGGTATAACAAATGAAATATATTAGATAAAGACAGTAGGAGGTTATTGGGAATGGGGCTGGTAGTTACGAACTAGTGGATGGTTCTAGCTCTATACGGTTTAGGGCTAGAACTATGAAAACGGACAAAAACAAAGACGAGGACGATGATAAGGACGAAGAAAAAGACTAGGATAAGTGCACTAGTGCTCCTCCAAATAAGTTTTTTCACGTCTAGCATCACATCGTTGCCCCACCTTGTCACGCTTCTCAGTCGGAAAATCCTCGCAATACTCCAGTATTGCTGCGGATTTCCTCCTTCCGAGGCGTGCCAATCTGGGGCAACGCTGCGCGCTATACGTGAAAAAACTTATTTGGCGAAGCACTAGACTGCTACATTGAAACCACAGTCGACATACATGGTTTCGCCGGTAATACCTGAGGACCAGTTTCCTAATAAAAATAACGCCGTCTGTCCAATATCTTCCTGCGTAACATTTCTCTTTAGTGGAGCACGCTCGGCAAACTGCGCAATAAGATCTCTAAAATGAGGGATACCAGCTGCTGCAAGTGTCTTTATTGGCCCAGCAGAAAGCGTGTTAACCCTAATGTTCCTGGTGCCCAGATCTGCTGCTAAGTATCTAACTGCTGATTCTAGAGCCGCCTTGGCTACACCCATTATATTGTAATTTGGAACTACTCTCTGAGCTCCAAGATAACTAAGAGTAATAATTGAGCCGCCATTTGGCATGAGCGGAACGGCGCGTTGAGTCACTGCAATTAAAGAATATGCTGAAACATCTAGAGCTAATTTAAATCCGGCGCGACTGGTAAGATGGAAAGGACTATCCAACTCCTCCTTATTTGCAAATGCTACAGAGTGAACGATTCCGTCAATTGTTCCCCAACGTGACTTGATCTCAGCAAAAAGGTTATCAAGCCCTTGATCGTCCTGTACATCACAAGGCAGTACATGCTTTGAGCCAATACTATCCGCTAGAGGTCGAACTCGCCTCTCAATCGCTTCATTTACATATGTAAACGCAAGTTCAGCACCTGCCTTGTGAAGAGCCTGGGAGATACCCCAAGCAATACTCTTCTCGTTTGCAACACCAAAGATTAATATTTTCTTACCTTGGACCATAGTCTGCATGTCCTACCTGGTATATTTTGATATTCAAGAAGTCGCAATCTTATAAACTCACCCGCATCCCAAGCCAGGTGGTACAGTCTCCCTACTGCGACACCCTAGTCTACGTTGCTGGCTCCATTATGTCATTCTACTACGGCTTCTTTCGCAGAACTACCTAATCGATCTTCCGAAAGAAGTTCGATATATGCCATTTCAGCTCCATCGCCATGACGCACACGGGAACGCGTGACTCTAATGTAGCCACCCTTACGGGCTTTAAATTGCGGACCAATCTCCTTAAAAAGCTTTGCTATCACTGCCTTATCCTTTAGATATGAGTGAGCTTTTTTACGATTTGCGAGATTATCATCCTTGCCAAGAGTAACAAACTTCTCTGCAATCCTTCGTACCTCTTTAGCTTTTGGCAAAGTAGTCTCATAGTAACCTCGCCCAAGCAACGATGTTACCATGTTGCGGAAAAGGTGTGCCCTATGAGCTGCTGTACGTCCTAGCTTTCTTCCTGATAATTTATGTCTCATTTATAGTCCTTTTCAAAAGATACGTGAGATCTTATCGCGTAGCTTTTAGAAAAGACTATACCCGCCGTAGTCTGACTGGGCTACTGCGTAACCAAGTCAGCAAAGGCGGGCACAAGTAACATTCTAGTCTACCCTCTCTGCTCTTCCACGCATTGAATCAAGATCTTTACGTGTTGGAAAACTATCAAGCTTCATGCCAAGCTTAAGTCCCATCTCGGTCAAAATCTCCTTAATTTCATTAAGTGATTTACGTCCAAAATTCTTAGTTCTTAGCATCTCCGCCTCTGTTTTCTGCACCAACTCGCCGATGTACTTAATATCTGCGTTCTCTAAGCAATTAGCACTCCTAACACTGAGCTCAATTTCATCTATTGGCCTAAAGAGACTATCATTAAGTCTAGTCTTTGGCTCCTCCTCGCGTGGTGCCTCCTCCTCGACTATCAGATCATCTCCAACGAAGATTGTGAGCTGGTCTCTTAGAACATGCGCTGCTTCAGCCAATGCTGAGCGAGCACCAACACTGCCGTCTGTCCAAACCTCGAGCACTAAACGATCATAGTCTGTGCGTTGACCCACGCGAGCATTAGTAACAAGGTGGTTAACTTTGCGTACCGGTGAAAAAATTGAATCTAAGAAGATGGTGCCCATAGACGAGCCCTCTACCTTATTCTTGTCAGCTGAAACATAACCACGGCCAACCTTAACTGTGAGCTCCATTTTTAGAGTAACACCATCACCTAGTGTTGCCACATGCAGCTCAGGGTTCATGATCGATACAGCTGGATCTCCTGTGATCATGCCAGCCTTTACCTGACAAGGACCGACCGCATCGATTCTCAATACAGCCTGTTCTTTATCCTCTAGCCTTGTTATTACCTCCTTGAGGTTAAGACAGATCTCGGTAACATCCTCTACAACGCCGCCAATGGTTGAGAACTCGTGCATTACACCTTCAATGTTAATAGATGTAATTGCCGAGCCGCGCAATGTCGACAGTAAAGTTCTGCGAATAGCATTACCGATCGTAATACCAAACCCGCGCTCAAGCGGCTCTACGACAAATTTTCCATAATTGCCATCTATTACTTCTCCATCTGTCTCTATTTTCTTAGGCTTTATAATATCTCTCAGACTGCGACGAATCATCTTTAGCTCCCTATAAAAGAATCTCTCTACTATCTTGAATACAATTCCACAATTAGCTGCTCTTTAATCCCCTGCGGCATCTGCTCACGAGTTGGTAGCTGACTAACAGTACCTTTGAAGTTTCCCTTATCAAGGCTTAACCATTCTGGAATCATGCGTGCTGTAGCTGCCTCCATCGATGCCAAAATTAGCTGATTAGCTCTACTGCTCTCAATAACTTCAATAACATCACCCACCTCTACTGGATAAGATGGGATGGTGACACACTTCCCATTAACTAAAATATGCCCGTGATTTACCATTACGCGAGCCTGTCGACGAGAAGCACCAAAACCTAATCTATAACAGATGCTGTCCAGCCTACGCTCTAATCTCTGCAACAATACAGTACCAGTTACGCCCTTACGACGTGCAGCTTTCTCAAAATAAAGTCTGAATGGCTTCTCAAGTATGTTGAAAATTCTCTTTACCTTCTGCTTCTCTCTAAGCTGTACCTTGTACTGCGAGAATGCCGATCTAGCTTTGCCATGATCTCCAGGAGCAGACTCTCGTCTCTCTACAGCACATTTAGCAGTATAACAACGCTCACCTTTAAGAAATAGCTTCTCCCCCTCGCGTCTACATAATCTGCAAACAGGGCCACGATACTTTGACATAACTCAATTCCTACAATTCTATTAAACTCTTCTACTCTTGCGGGGACGACAACCATTATGTGGAGTCGGTGTAATATCCTTGATAACAGAGATATTAAGACCAGAGTGGTACAGTGCACGCAGTGCTGACTCCCTTCCTGCCCCAGGACCTTTGACTAATACAGAGACAGTGCGTACGCCTGCCTCCTTTGCTTTGCGTGCTGCTACCTCTCCCGCTACCTGACCGGCAAACGGAGTTGACTTACGAGAACCTTTAAAATTATTAGCGCCTGAGCTGGACCAACACACTACCGCTCCGGTCATATCTGTGATTGTCACAATGGTGTTATTGAAAGAAGCGTGTATATGCGCAACTCCGACAGGAACATTCTTTTTTACTTTCTTTTTTCTGCCGGCTATTGGTGCCGCTGCTTGCTGTGGATTGTTTGTATCTGTCATATCATTTCCGTAAATTAATTATTTCTTAGGTGCCATCTTCTTTCCAGCGATTGGCGCCTTTCTCGGCCCTTTTCTGGTTCTAGCATTTGTCTTTGTACGCTGACCACGACATGGCAAACTCTTACGATGACGAAGTCCACGATAACAACCCAAATCCATCAAGCGCTTGATGTTCATGGAGATCTCTCGTCTAAGATCTCCCTCTACTTTCTCTTCGGTCTCAATAATCTGTCTGATCTTTGAAACCTCATCCTCGCTCAAATTATCGGTGCGAGTGTCGTAACTAATCCCGGCGCGTGTCAGGATTTTTCGTGACTTACTAACACCAATTCCATATAAAAAAGTAAGTCCCCATTCTATTCTACGGTTTCTAGGTAAATCTACCCCTGCTATTCGTGGCATCTAAGACATCCTCACTAAAATTTATATTACAAAGAAGTCGCTAACTTTGAAAAAATTATTCCTTTCAAACCAACTGCAACATGATCATTACAGCAATCATTGTAGCCTATACCCGCGACTTCGCTACAAATGCTCACCACCCACTCTCGCCATCTTTACTGATGGTGGCTTCGCAGCTACAGTTAAATTAACCCTGGCGCTGCTTATGCTTAGGCGTACGACTACAGATCACATAAACCTTACCCTTACGCCTAATTACTTTACAATACGCACAAATCGGCTTAACTGATGCTCTAACCTTCACCTGATCAATCCATGAAAATCTAATAAAATTCGATAACTACGCCTTTTAACCAAGAGTATACATAATAAGGCGCAAGGCCCAATTTTTACAACATTTTAGCCAATCAATCAACCCCCCTACGGGGAAAATACCCTAATTTACTAGCTAATTTTGTAACTATTTAGACCAGATTCTATCCGGCCAAAAAAATGTTAACTTTTGATGGATAGATCAAAAGATTGATCCATCAAAGTTTAAATTCTCTTTCTAGGCAGCAAAATAGCTTAAAGACTACCTATTTTGTGTTATTAAGCGCAGCTACAATACGCTTATTAACCTCTTCTACCGTCCCTAAACCATCCACAACTGCTATTCCTACTGAATTTTTATAGTACTGACTAACCGGTGCAGTTTGACTGCGGTAAACATTCAATCGGTTACTAGCAACCTCTCTCGTGTCGTCACTCCTACCTGATGCTTGCCCTCTAAGCTTAATTCTTTCGAGTAACACATCCTCGGCAACATCAATATCAACTACAGCGGATAATTTTAATCCAAGCTCTTCAAGCAATCCAGTTAAGGCAGCCGCTTGATCTACTGTTCTTGGAAATCCATCCAGCAAAAATCCATTTTTACAATCTTTCTGATTTAGTCGATTGCGCATCAGATCGATTACTAAACCATCCGGAACTAACTCTCCTTTATCCAGATAACTCTTCAGCTTCTTACCCAGCTCAGATCCGGAGGACACAGCGCTCCTCATCATTTCTCCGGTTGAGATATGGCTTATTCCAAAATGCTTAGTGACAAGGACAGCCTGCGTGCCTTTTCCTGCACCCGGTGGACCTAATAGAACAAGCCTCATAAAGTCTCCTATCTTCTAAGCATCCGCGCACGAAGCTGGCTCATCGAACCCAACCCTCCACGAACTTTAGTGCTCTTAGACATAAAAGATTCATAGTTTCTTGCTACTATAAAGGATTCAATTTGCGATGCTGTATCAAGTGTTACACCAACGGCGATAAGAACAGCTGTGCCTCCAAAAACATAAGCGAAGGACTCAGCTCCCAACCCGATATATACGAGTTGCGGTACTATGCAAACCATCGAGATGTATAGCGCTCCCCACAATGTCAAACGATTCAAAATTGAAAAGAAATAATCTGCGGTTTGCTTTCCTGGACGAACGGTCGGTATGAATCCACCGTTTTTCTTAAGATTTTCTGCTACTTCTTCCGGATTAAAAATAAGCCCTGTATAAAAGTAGCTAAAAAGGACTATCATCACTACAAATATCAAGCTATAACTCCAAGTCCCTGGGGTGAGATACTGCATAACGTCCTGCAACGTCTCACTACCGCTAAATGACAATATAGTTGAGGGAACTACTAAAAAGGCGGAAGCAAAAATAGGTGGTATAACGCCAGCCATGTTCACCTTTAATGGCATGTACTGTGTCTGTGCCTGCGCCATCTGTCGACCAACCATCCGTCGCGGGTATTGAATAGGGATTTTGCGATACGATCTCTCGACATATACAATCCCGGCAATTGTAAGTATAGAGAATACAAGCAACAACAAAACTGATAATGGTTGAATTTCCCCAGTACGGGTTAGGCTTAGTGTATACCAGAGAACCTCTGGCATTTTTGCAACTATTCCGGCAAATATAATAATACTCGTACCGTTCCCGATTCCACGCTCAGTAATCTGCTCACCTAACCACATAATGAAGGCAGTACCAGCAGTTAAGGTAATCATAGTGGTAAGTCTAAAAGTCCAGCCTGGAGCATAAACCATACCTTGCCCTTCAAGGCCTATAGCCACCATTAAACCCTGAGCAAGAGCCAACAACACAGTCCCCTGCCTAGTGTAACGGGTTAATACCCTCTGCCCGCTTTCCCCCTCTTTCTTAAGAGCTTCGAGTGCCGGAACTGTAGGTGTTAATATCTGTACAATAATCGAGACACTGATATACGGTGTAATACCTAGAGTGAAGATTGAAAAATTCTCAAGCGCACCGCCGGAAAACATGTTTACCAGACCAAAAAGTGTGCCCTCTCCGGTATTAAATAGACTTTTCAAAGCCTCTACGTCTATACCAGGAGTGGAAACAAATACACCCAGCCGATAGACGGCCAACATGAATAGAGTGAATAAGATCCGCTTTTTTAGCTCTGGTACCTTGCCGACTTCCCCTAATCCGCCAACCATATATTATGCACAGATAAGCGCAGAACAGCTGCACTCGATAAAAATAAGTAATTAAGCTAACTCTACCTTACCACCAGCTGCTTCGATTTTCTTTCGTGCTGAGGATGAAACCGCACTTACCTTCAATGTGATCCTCTTTTTCAACTCTCCCTGTCCTAAAACTTTAATACCGGCTTTATCCCTTTGCCCAAGCTTGACTCCTATTTTTTCAAGTGCCTCTTGGTCTATGACATCGCCATCATTAAACAGATTAAGAGTATCGAGGTTAATAACACTGAACCAATTCTCTCCGATAGAGTCCTTTCTTGAGCGGAATCCAAACTTAGGAATTCTGCGATAAAATGGCATCTGTCCACCTTCGAACCCAGCCCTAGTGCCGCCTCCATTTCTAGCTGTCTGGCCTTTACCACCTCGACAACAGGTCTTCCCATGACCTGAGCCTTCTCCCCGCCCAACTAATTTTCTGATTTTCCTTGCGCCCTTAGGAGGTGCTAATTTTGAAAGTTCCATATATAAAATCCAACGTAAGTACAAAAGTTTGTGGCGTCACAATAACACGTCATGGGCTGCACTTGAAGTAATCGCATGCAACATGCCGCTTCAGTCTCTTGGTTAGTACACGCCTCGTTCTAATTTATTAAAGACCCTTACTATAAACTATCGCCCTATCTCTTTAACTTGCACCAAATGACAGAGCTTAACAAGCATACCTAAGAGCGCTGCGTTAGGAGCATTAAACTCCTTACTTTTTCCAATTTTACCAAGTCCAAGCGCTTTAAGCTGAAGCTTAGTACGGCCGGTACGACCCGCTGCACTTCTTACCTGTGTAACTAGAATCTTTGACATAACCAAACTCCTTAATAAGCTGAATAACCTACGTCCTTCAACTGCATTCCTCGCAACTGCGCTACCGCTTGCGGCTCGCGTAGCTGTAAAAAGCCCTTCATAACGGCTTTTAACAAATTATGTGGATTACTCGAACCGATACATTTTGTACGGATATCTTTGATACCTGCGGCCTCCACTAGACATCGAACTACGGAACCTGCAATTACTCCCGTACCTGGCGAGCCGGGCTTCAATACGACCTCACATGAGCCAAAACTCCCATGCACGTCATGGGCAATCGTGCTTCCTGAAACAGGAATCTTGATCATGCATTTACGTGCTCTTTCTCCACCCTTTCTGATAGCATCCGGAACCTCTCCAGCCTTGCCTAAGGCATATCCTACTCGGCCTCTGCCGTCTCCGACAACAACCAAAGCATTAAATCCGAAGCGCTTACCACCCTTTACAACCTTGGCAACACGGCTAATAGCAACTGTTTTTTCAATTAACTCAGCGCCTTCTTCAGCCTTGACTCGCTTCTTTAAAATCCCGTCTTTTATTCCCATAGCAATATTTTTACCTAATACTAAAAATGTAATCCTGAGGCACGTGCCCCATCCGCAACTGCCTTAATTCTGCCATGATAGAGAAATCCGTTCCTATCAAAAACTACCTTAGTGATACTACCTGCTTGAAGCTTCTTTCCTACTACCAAGCCTACTGCTTTTGCTGCAGTGATACTCTTGGTGCTCTTGGACTTAGAGTGAATTCCTTCAGCATCTACCTTTGAGATCTCTCCAAGCACATCCTTATCTTTTGTACTAGCTGCTGCGAGCACCTTGCCAGTTACATCTGAAATTATCTGTGCATATATATGCTTTTCACTTCTAAATACACATAGACGTGGACGCTCATCTGTCCCGAAAATTCGTTTTCTAATTTTAATTTTACGTCTTAGTCGTGGTGACAACTTTACGTTCTTATTTGCGCCTGACATAGTAATAATCTCCTTATGCTGCCTTCTTACCGGTCTTACCTGCTTTTCTTCTTACCTTTTCCTCAGAAAATTTTATTCCCTTTCCAAGATACGGTTCAGGTGGACGAATTCGTCGTATGCGCGCCGCAAAAATTCCGACTGCACTACGATCTGCGGACTCAAGGTTGATAGTAGTTCCTTTCTCTATTGCACACTTGATCCCTTCAGGTACTTCAAATTTAACTTCATGCGAGTAGCCTGCAGAAACAATCAGCTCCTTGCCCTGTACTTTTGCGCCATAGCCCACTCCAACCATCTCTAATGAGCGCTTAAATCCCTGAGAGACACCATTTAGCATATTCTTGATATGCGCCCGTAAGGTTCCCCAATCAGCGTCAAGCTGTCTGCTCTGTCCAGTTTCGGATAGAGTCAAAAACACCTGTCCGTCCTTAACAGTAACGACAATTCCCTCTTTCACATGCCCCTGCAACTTTCCCTTAGGACCTTCAATTGAAAGCGTGCTGCCGTTTAAAGCAACCTTTACTCCACTTGGAACTGTTACCGGAAGTTTACCAATTCGCGACATAAATTCACCAACTATGAAATCCTAGCCAATACCTCTCCACCTATGTTCTTTTTACGAGCCTCGATGTCAGACATAATCCCCTGCGAGGTCGAAAGTATCGAAACACCCAAGCCACAACTCGTTCTGGAAAGATTCTTAACCGGGGAATAAACACGTCTTCCCGGCCTACTTACTCGATCAAGCCTACCAACAGCAGGCGCCCCATCAGGATAATACCTAAGCACAACATCATAATGCTTAGCAGCTACATTAGCTGCCGACTTTAGGCTGTATGCTTCAATAAAGCCCTCGGATTTCAATACATCAAGGACAGCTTTCGACATTTTCGATGCAACCACTGCTACTGAGCGGTGCCCTACACGCTGTGCATTTCTAATTCTAGTAAAAAGATCTGAGACTGAATCATTAATCATATATTTCCTATGCTACCAACTAGCCTTAATAACTCCTGGGATAAGCCCCTTATGCGCAAAAAGTCGGAAACAGATCCGGCATAACATAAATTTACGATACACAGAACGCGGTCTGCCACAGCACTGACAACGAGTATATGCACGCACCTTAAATTTAGGTGTAAGCTTGTTCTTAATTACTAAACATTTCTTTGCCACTATCGTCCCCTAAAAATATATATCTTACGGTTGCGAACTGCTCTTTAGCAATTACTGCCCATCTGCTCCTTGTGCTACATGCTCCTTACGGAACGGCATACCCATCAGCGTAAGTAGCGCCATTCCTTCCTCATCAGTTTTCGCTGAGGTAACAAAGGTAATATTCATACCTCTAATCTTATCTAGCTTGTCAATTTCTACTTCCGGAAATACGATCTGCTCTTTGAGGCCTAGAGTATAACTACCACGACCATCAAAACCCTTACGTGGAGTACCGCGAAAGTCACGTACACGTGGCAGAGCTACAGATATTAATCGATCCAAAAACTCATACATGCGCGCCTGGCGTAGTGTGACCATACAACCGATCGGAAGCCCCTTACGAAGCTTAAATGTCGCAATCGATTTTTTGGACTTTGTTACTACCGGCTTCTGACCAGAGATCTGAGTAATTGCGTACTCGACATACTGCATAGCCTTAATGTTTTGTGTTGTTTCACCAACACCGACATTAATAACAATCTTCTTTAGCTGTGGAACCTGCATCTTGTTGCGATACTTAAACTGCTGCATCAAGGCTGGCACCACGCTCTTATTATATGTCTCCTGAAGACGATTCATATCACCGCATCTCTAAACTAAAAATTACTTAGCATCAATCTGAACAAACTCTCCGGATGAAGGATCTAAATACCCCCGCACCTTTTTGCCGTCCGCCAAAAGCTGTCTTTTAATACGCACACCTGCCTTGATTTTCTCGGCATAGTACATCAAGTTGGAAACATGTATCGAGCTCTCGACACTTACCTTTTCGGCGCGATCATTCGGATTAGTGCGACGCTTATGGCGTGTTACCATATTTACGCCCTCAACTAACGCACGTGAACGCCCTGCCCCAACAAACCGTAGAATCTTCCCAACTTTGCCCTTATTGGGTCGCTTATTTTTATGTCCACCAGCGATTACGATCACTGGATCACCTTTTTTAAGACTTGTACTTACTGTATTAGTTTCCATCTCTTTACTCTTTTAACTAAACGCCTTGCATAGTTAAGCTGCTACGTACTAGCTGCCCTTATACAACCTCAGGAGCCAACGAAATTATCTTCATAAAATTCTTATTTCTAAGTTCACGTGCTACTGGCCCGAAGATACGTGTGCCTTTTGGCTCACCTGTATTTTCATCAATCAAAACAGCAGCGTTATCATCACACCTGATATAAGATCCATCATCGCGCTTAACTCTCGCGGATGAGCGTACTAACACCGCTCTATGAACTGTTCCCTTCGCAATTTTCGAGTTTGGAATAGCCTCTTTAATTGCTACTACAATCTGATCGCCTACGGTTGCATAGCGACTACGTGAACCTTTAAGAACCTTCACACAGACGGCTTTACGTGCACCGGAGTTGTCAGCAATTATCAAAATAGTCTTCAACTGAACCATATATCACCCTACTCAGCCTTTCTTAATACCTTCACTACCTTCCAAGATTTGTGCTTACTAATTGGCCTAGTCTCCTCGATCCTAACTAGATCACCGGTCTTGCACTCACTATTTTCATCATGCGCTTGACGACGGCTGCGACGATTTAAATATTTGCCATATTTAGCATCTTGAATCTGGCGGCTGATGCTAACAACAACTGTTTTCTGCATCTTATTGCTAACAACAACACCTTCCTCAAATCTTCTAAGCCCGCGATTATTTACCTCTGTACCTGTCATAAGCTCCTAACTAGTTTGCCTTAGCCATTAAAGTATTTATACGTGCAACATTTTTCTTAAGCTCCTTCAATCTATGAGACTGCTCAAGTTGCTTTGATGCAGCCCTAAAGCGAAGCTTCAAGAGCTCCTCTGCGATCGACTGCAGCTTCTTATTGAGCTCAACCTTAGAAAGCCCATTTATTTCAACTAAAAAATCCTTGCGCTTCATAAAATCTATCCACCAACCTAAATATTAATCAAACTGGAGCTTCTAACTACCACCTTACATTTAAGGGGCATCTTTGCACCTGCTCGGGTCATTGCCTTAACTGCGGAAGCCTTATCTACACCGGTCAATTCATATATCACCCTACCTGGCCGAATCTCTGCAACCCAGGTTTCAGGGCTACCCTTGCCGCTTCCCATACGTGTTTCTGCCGGTTTAAAAGTCAGAGGCTTATGTGGGAAGATCTTGACCCATAGCTTACCACCGCGCTTGATGTAGCGAGCTATAGCGATACGACCAGCTTCGATCTGACGGTCAGTAATCCATCCAGCTTCTGTGGCTCGTAGTCCAAACTCACCGAAGTCAAGTTTACATCCGCGATTCTCATTGCCACGCAGATGTCTTACATTTTTCATCTGCTTACGATGTTTTGGCTTTTTTGGTTGCAACATAACGAACTCGAATAATTATCTAAAAATCTTATAATGCCATCGCCTCTACTGTCATCTGTTCGGCTTCTGTAAACTTCTCACCTTTAAAAATCCAGGTCTTAACACCGATAATTCCATAGGTAGTATAAGCCTCTGCAGTACCGTAATCGATATCAGCTCGAAGAGTATGAAGCGGCACCCTGCCATCTTTAAATAACTCAGTTCGAGCAATTTCTGCACCAGCGATACGGCCCTTTACCATTATTTTTATACCCTCGGCACCTGAGCGTTGAGCTCTGCCGCTTGCTTCTTTTACCGCTCTCCTAAAGTTGACTCTGCGCGCTAGCTGAAATGCTAAATTCTCAGCAACTAATTGTGCATCAATATCAGGCTTCCTAACTTCGATAATATTCAGAGAGACTTCACGTGATACTAATCGTCTTAAATCACGACGCAAATCCTCTATATCTTTTCCTTTTTTACCGATAACCAATCCTGGCTTAGCAGCAAAAATATTAATTCTTACCCTAGCTGCTGCTCGCTCGATCTCAATCTTAGCAATACCAGCACTTTCGAGCTTCGCCTTCACAAACTTTCTAATCTTTATATCCTCACCAATGTAGCGAGCATAGTCACGTGTTGCAAACCATCGTGACTGCCAGGTATCAATAACTCCTAATCTAAATCCTCTTGGATTAACTTTTTGGCCCATGTTAGAATCTATTAACTCCCCAATATAAAACAGAATCTTAAACTAAGATCCATCTTTACTCAAATTAACGGTTCCCCAACTCAATTGTAAAATGAGAGGAGCGCATCCGAATCATAAACATCTGTCCTTTTGCGCGTGTAATGCCTCTCTTAATTGTGCGACCGCCATCTACTCGCGCACCGGTCACCCAGAGACCATCTAGTTCTACGCCTTTCTCCTTAGCGTTTGAAATAGCAGATCGCAAAACTTTCAATGCAATTGCAGCACCCTTTCTAGGGCTGAAGCGCAAAAGCTGAAGCGCTGGCTCAACCTGCTTCCCTCGGATCAAGTTGGCTATAAGACGCGCCTTACTCGGAGCAATGCGAATATGCTTAACTGTTGCCGAGGCCAATTTCCGTTTTTCCGTACTTGCTACCATATATAATCCTTCAATCTTACATCCTACTTCTTGATCACCGTACGAGTACAACCCGCATTCTCGTGCAGCCAACAGCTGCACCTACAATCTTTAATGATCAATTCTACTTAGGAGCTGCGTCAGCACTAGCCTCCTTCTTAGAGGTTGAATGTCCGATAAACTTCCGCGTCGGCGAAAACTCACCTAACTTATGACCAACCATGTTCTCGGTCACGAACACTGCGTTAAAAGTTTTTCCATTATGCACAGCAAAAGTTAATCCTACCATCTCTGGCAGAATAGTTGAACGCCGCGACCAGGTCTTAATGACTCCCTTATGAGCACCGTTCTTTGCACGCTCTATCCACTTCAGGAGACATGCATCA
Source organism: uncultured Bdellovibrionales bacterium (assembly GCA_964556665.1). Taxonomy (GTDB): domain Bacteria; phylum Bdellovibrionota_C; class UBA2361; order UBA2361; family CAZKXU01; genus CAZKXU01. Next base: position 14,074 of record CAZKXU010000016.1, read on the forward strand.
ATAAATGGTCCTTTTTTTAACGATCTTGGCACAAAACACTCCTATCAAAAATTCAAAACTCAGTCATTAGTCCGTGTTATATTGCACACACAGACTAAATCGTTACCGTACACCCTTAGGCCTTCTCTTAACAATAAATTTATCCGTACGCTTATTCTTACGGGTCTTATATCCCTTAGCTGGCACAGCTGTTCTGCTTACAGGATGACGACCACCATGCGACCTACCCTCACCTCCACCTAACGGATGATCAACTGGGTTCTTAGCAATACCACGCACATGAGGACGTCTACCCAACCAACGAGATCTACCAGCTTTACCTATCTCTGTATTCTTACGATCGGCATTAGATAGTTGGCCAATCGATGCGTAGCAATCAATTAAAATTTTTCGCACCTCGCCAGATGGAAGCTTTACCTGCGCATACTCGGTTTCCTTAGCCATAAGCTGAGCTGAGGTACCTGCACCGCGAACAATCTGTCCACCATGACCTTTATACAGCTCAATATTATGAATACTGCTACCTTCAGGAATATTTTTAAGCGGCAAAGCATTGCCGACCTTAACCTCTGCCTCAGGACCGCTCATCACGGTTTCCCCAGTCTGCAATCCGATCGGGGCTAGAATGTATCTCTTCTCACCGTCTGCGTATGCGATCAATGCAATACGAGCGCTACGGTTAGGATCATACTCTACGCCTACTACTTTACCAGGAATACCGACCTTATCCCTCTTAAAATCAATCAAACGGAAACGACGCTTATGCCCACCACCCTTATGATCATTGGTCTCGTGCCCGTAATGATTACGTCCACCAGATTTATTGATCGGCCTTAGAAGATTTTTTTCCGGATAAGACTTAGTAATCTCAGCAAAATCTGAGACAGTATAAAATCTCTGTCCTGATGTGACCGGCTTTCGCCTTACTAGCGCCATTTTTAAACTCCTTCTATCACGTTAATTGACTGTCCTGGCTTCAGCCGTACATAAGCTTTTCTATACCCTGCTCTACGTCCTGAAGAACGAGCCGTCTTTTTCGGCTTGCCCATTACGTTCAAAGTCCTTACTGCTGCGACATCTACCTTAAAAATCCTGGTTACAGCAGCGGAGATCTCAGTTTTATCTGCGTCCTGGTGCACTCTAAATGCTACTACCTGTCCGCTTTCCTTATCTCCAGAATTACCTTTCTCAGTAATTAGCGGAGCTAATATAATTGAATAATCCCGCGCCGAAGCCTTTTTCCCTACTTTTGCCATAACCTACTCCAAAAGCCTTTTTTCAAGAGTCCCTAAAGTATCCTTTGTTCCAACTAAGAATTTGTGATTAAGAATATCGTATACATTGAGACCCGAAACCCCTAACACCTTAACACCTGGTATATTACGCGCTGCACGATCAGTTTTTACATCTCCGCTCGCTGCAATAATAAGGGCGCTAGCACTCCCTGCTCCTATTTGTTGCAACACCTGAATCATCTCCTTAGTCTTACCTTCCTTAAGCTCTAAGGAATCAAGGACAATCAACTCTCCAGCTGATACCTTAGCGCTAAGCGCTGAAAGCAAAGCCTCTTTCTTAGCTCTCTTTGTGAGACGAAAATCATATTTTCTAGGCTGTGGTCCAAAAACCACCGCACCACCAACCCAAAGTGGAGAAACTCCTGAACCGCATCGTGCACGACCAGTATGCTTTTGCTTCCACGGCTTTTTCTTTCCACCTTTCATGTTCCCGCGCGTAAGGGTGCTATGAGTGCCGGCGCGGATCTTATTTCTTTGCCAACGCACAGTTTGGTGTACCTGATCAGCCTTTATAACAGCACCAAAGACAGCAGAATTAAGAGCTGCACTACCTGCCTCTTTCCCGTTCTGACTCAAAATTTTAATCGTTACTGCTTCCACCTAATCCCCCTTAAAAATAGTTATGCCGCCTGCGTAGCTACGTTACGACGCTTCATCGCCTTACGCACAAACAGAAGACTACCTCTACAGCCAGGCACACCACCTCTAACTAAAAGAAGGTTCTCCTCTGGCTTTACCCCAACTACCTTAAGATTTTGAACTGTTACGTTCTCAACTCCCATATGCCCAGGCATACGTTGATTCTTTCGAACTCTAGCAGGGGTTTTACGACCACCGATCGATCCAATATGGCGTTCATACTCATGCGTACCTCTTGTGGCAGGACTACCTTTAACCTTATATCTTCTAACTACACCACTGAATCCGCGTCCCTTTGAAACTCCACTAACATCTACGAACTCGCCATCCTTAAAAACATCACCAACTTTCAACTCCTTGCCCATCTCGGTCCAGCCAAGGGTCTCAATATCACAACGCATCTCACGCACATGGTAAAAGGCGCCTTTGCCGGCTCGTGAGAAATGTCCAGCCATTGCCTTATCAACCCGTTTCTGCTCCTTAGTCCCAAATCCTAGTTGGACGGCGCTATATCCATGCTTGTCCTTGTTCTTAACATCAAGAATAAAGCACGGACCGGTCTGGATTACTGTTACCGGAACACAGTTTCCCTCGGCTGTGAAGATCTGGGACATTCCCAGTTTTCTACCCAAAAGTCCCTCAGGATAAAGTCTATCAGTTGTCATGATCTTTCCCTTTTTACCTCAAATGCAGAATCGTTCGTTATCGAAACAGCTCTGCCATCTATTGAAGCTTAATCTCAACATCAATTCCGGTTGAGAGTTCTAGCTTACCTAGCTCGTCAATAGTCTGTTGTGTTGGCTCCAAAATATCCAATAATCTCTTGTGAGTTCTTATTTCGAACTGCTCCCGAGACTTCTTGTCAATAAATGGCGACCGATTAACTGTAAAACGCTGAATTCTTGTAGGAAGAGGAATTGGGCCAGCTACACGACCACCTGTTCTACGCACAGTGCCGACGATCTCCGTCACTGCCGCATCAAGAAGCTTGTGATCATAGCCTTTCAGTCTTATTCTTATTAGTTGTCCGCCTATCATTTCAATTGCCTCTTCCTACACCGTTTCCGAGCTAAATTTACTATTCAATAATATCAGTAACCACACCTGAGCCTACTGTCTTACCACCTTCACGGATAGCAAAACGAAGCTGCTTCTCCATAGCGATTGATTGATGCAGCTCGATCTCAACATTTATGTGATCGCCTGGCATAGCCATCTCAACACCCTGAGGCAACTTAATCGACCCAGTCACGTCTGTGGTTCTGAAGTAGAACTGTGGACGATACCCATTAAAAAATGGTTTATGACGTCCGCCCTCTTCCTTCTTAAGAATGTAAGCTTCACCTTTGAATTTCTTGTGTGGGTTAACGCTCTTTGGTGCAGCGAGAACCTGTCCGCGCTCTACCTCTTCACGCTTTAAACCGCGAAGAAGACAGCCAAGGTTATCACCAGCCTGACCCTCATCAAGCAGTTTTCTGAACATCTCAACACCGGTAACGGTAGTTGTTGATGTATCCTTAAGTCCTACGATCTCAATCGTATCACCAACCTTAACCATTCCACGCTCAACACGTCCTGTTGCTACTGTTCCACGACCCTCGATTGAGAACACATCCTCAATTGGCATAAGGAACGGCTTGTCGATATCACGCTTTGGTACTGGCACGTATTCATCAACTGCTTTTAGTAGAGCATCGATAGCCTTAATACCGATCTCGCTATCTTCACCTTGAAGCGCCTTAAGAGCACTACCTCTAACAATTGGAGTCTCATCACCTGGAAAGTCATACTCTTTAAGAAGATCTCTAACTTCCATCTCAACAAGATCAAGAAGCTCTTTGTCGTCTACAACATCGACTTTGTTTAAGAATACAACGATCTTTGGAACGCCTACCTGACGAGCTAGCAGGATGTGCTCTCTTGTCTGAGGCATTGGACCGTCAGCTGCACTTACTACAAGGATAGCACCGTCCATCTGCGCTGCACCGGTGATCATGTTCTTCACATAATCAGCGTGGCCAGGGCAGTCAACGTGAGCATAGTGACGATTATCAGACTCGTACTCTACGTGTGAACTTGCGATAGTAACAGTCTTGCTGTCATCACGCACCGTTCCACCCTTTGCTATATCCTGATAGCTCTTAGCTGTAGCTTTACCACGCTTAGCCTGGGTATTAACCAATGCGGCTGTTAGTGTGGTTTTACCATGATCTACGTGACCGATGGTTCCGACATTTACATGCGGTTTACTACGATCAAATTTTCCCTTGGACATTTTCGACTCCTTATAAGTAAACGAAAAATAAAATTTATTTAGTAATTACACTCTCTGCTACATGCGCTGGGACTGGTGCATAATGATGGTACTCCATCGTAAAGCTTGCTCGTCCTTGAGAGCTTGAACGCAGATCCGTTGCATATCCGAACATCTCTGCGAGCGGCACTTCAGACTTCACTGCTTGAGCTCCACCACGCGGCTCCATACCCAAAATTCTTCCACGCCTACGGTTAAGATCACCCATAATTGTGCTTACAAACTCATCCGGACAGGTGACCTCTAGGCTCATGATCGGCTCAAGTAGCTGCAATTTGGCTTTTTTACAAGCTTCCTTAACACCCATCGATCCGGCGATCTTGAACGCCATTTCACTAGAATCTACATCATGATAGCTACCGTAAAAGAGTGTGGCTCTAACATCGATTACTGGGAACCCAGCCAAAATACCACCTTGCAGAGCCTCCTCTATACCCTCAGCTACTGGCTTAATAAACTCCTTCGGAATGATACCACCTTTAATCTCATCTACAAATTCAAAGCCACTACCTGGCGGCAACGGCTCGACCTTAAGATCGACATGCCCATACTGTCCACGACCACCGGTCTGTTTAATATACTTACCGGTTGCTTCGGCTGGACCCATGATGGTTTCACGATAAGCTACCTGTGGCTTTCCTACTGTTGTAGCTACGCTGAATTCTCGAAATAATCTTTGCTGAACTATGTCAAGATGAAGCTCGCCCATTCCGGAGATTATCGTCTGCCCAGACTCACTGTCGACTTTTATCTTTAATGATGGATCCTCTTTTGCAAGCTTAGAAAGACTTACTCCTAACTTCTCTTCATCTGCCTTGGTCTTAGGTTCAATTGCTACGCTTATAACTGGATCTGGAGCAAAGATACTTTCAAGCAAGATCATATGATCCGGATCGCAGATTGTATCCCCAGTGATCGCTTCCTTGATGCCAACAGCTGCACCGATGAAACCAGCCGGTAACTCCTGAATCTCTTCTCGCTTATCGGCGTGCATGCGAACGATACGTCCGATGCGCTCACGTTTTCCACGAGTCGCATTGTAAACCGTAGATCCAGGCAACAAGGTTCCTGAATATACACGTAAGAAGGTAAGAGTACCTACATATGGATCTGTTATGATCTTAAACGCCAATGCCGAGAGTGGCTCTTTTGGGTCTGCATTACGAACGAGCTCAACTATCTCTCCTTTCTTAACATTCGGGTCGAGCCCTTTAATAGGAGGGACATCAAGCGGTGAAGGAAGATACTCTACTACACAATCCAGCAATGGCTGTACGCCTTTGTTCTTGAACGCTGAGCCGCAAAGAATCGGGAAGATCTGCATACTTACACAAGCAGCTCGCATTGCAGCTTTGATCTCCGGAACTGAAGGTTTGTTTCCAGCAAGATATCTCTCCATTATCCCTTCGTCAGTGTCAGCGAGAGCCTCAATCATTTTATCATGTGCCTGCTGTGATGCTTCCCTTAAGCTTTCAGGAATATCTACAATTTCATACTCAGCGCCAAGGTTCTCATCTTTGTAAAGTATGGCCTTCATCTCGACGAGGTCTATGATACCTTTGAAATCTGCCTCTCTTCCTATTGGTAGCTGGATTGGGATACCGTTCGCACCCAAACGTTTGCGGATAGCATCCACACAAAATTCAAAATTTGCTCCCATCCGATCCATCTTATTAATGAAACAGAATCTTGGAACCTTAAACTTATTACCTTGTCGCCAAACAGTCTCTGATTGCGGCTCCACACCGGCAACACCGTCAAAGACAGCTACTGCGCCATCGAGTACGCGCAAACTTCTCTCAACTTCAATTGTAAAATCAACGTGACCAGGAGTATCAATGATATTAATTGTATGGTCTGGGAACTGGCGGCTAGATCCACACCAGTGGCAAGTAGTAGCAGCAGAGGTAATTGTGATACCACGCTCCTGCTCTAGCTCCATATAATCCATGGTAGCTGCACCGTCATGCACCTCACCAATTTTATAATTTACACCTGTGTAATAAAGAATACGCTCGGTTGTAGTAGTCTTGCCGGCGTCAATATGCGCCATGATACCGATATTTCTTACTTTACTTAAATCTCCAAGAGCCACTGTCTATATCCTCAAAAATATATTGTCCGTATCCGCCTTCGCCGATAAACGGACTACGGCGAGATCAAATCGTATAAACTTGATAAACCAAGTTTCTACCATTTGAAGTGTGCGAATGCCTTATTAGCCTCCGCCATACGATGCGTATCTTCACGCTTCTTAATTGCATTACCTTTATTATTAGCTGCATCCATTAGCTCGCCTGCAATTCTGTCCGCAATAGTTCGCTCGCCACGATCATTTGCACAGGCCGCCACCCACCTGATGGCCAAAGACTGTCCACGATCAACCTTAACCTCAGTCGGCACCTGATATGTCGCACCACCTACACGGCGGGAACGAACTTCTACAAGCGGCCTAACATTCTCGATCGCTTTGTGAAAGAGTTTAACTGGGTCCGATCCAGCCTTTTTCTCAATCTGATCTAATGCACCGTAGAAAGCTCGCTCAGCGATACCACGCTTGCCCGATCTTAGGATCGTATTTACCATCCTTGTAACTAGAACCTCTCCGAACTTTGGGTCCGGCAGAAGTGTGCGACGATCTGCTTTTTTCTTACGTGACATAATTTACCTACCTGTAAACTCTTGCTGAGTCTTTATATGTGCGAGCTGCCACTCGCACACTGGGGCAGATTACCATCTGCCCCTACATACATATTACTATTTTGGCCGCTTTGCTCCGTACTTCGAGCGGCTCTGTTTCCTATCTGCGACACCGTGAGTTTCAAGTTTTCCACGCACGATATGATATCTTACACCTGGCAGATCCTTGACACGACCTCCACGCACAAGCACTACTGAGTGCTCCTGAAGATTATGCCCAACGCCAGGGATATAACTGATAACCTCCATGCCGGTTGTCAAACGCACCTTCGCTACTTTGCGCAACGCCGAATTCGGCTTCTTTGGTGTCTGAGTATACACACGGGTGCAAACTCCTCGCCTAAAAGGATTTCCATCTAACGCCGGAGCCTTTGTCTTCTTTGACTTGGCATGACGGCTGTGACGTACAAGCTGATTAATTGTTGGCATAAGTAAATACTCAACGCAGAAAATTGCTATAAAAGTTAGCTAAAAACTGTAGCTGTGTCGGCAGATCTCCAAACATTAAGCTACGCGCTACTTCTGCTTACAAATTCTGCAAAACTTGCAAACTATGCTGCATATTCCTGGTTAAGATCAAAAAACGTATCTCGTTCTTACTTAAGGCAGCAAAGGTCAAATCGGAGATGATTGCTTTACCAGGCTAAAGCCGTGCATCTCTGCCTCGAGCTGTGAAACCCAAGACAAGCAATATATTCAATACATTGCGCGGCTAGATAGTTATCATCTTTGTAGCATTATTGTCAACCAAGTGTAAAATAAATGTAATTTTTTATTCCGCCCAAACCTTCCTCTCCTAACCCATTGCAATGATTAACACTTTTTACTATTCTATTTTCAACTTTGTAACGCTGTGCGGGAGTTAAAATATGAACAAGAGGCTGGGCGGTCGAATTCCACAAAATAATAATGAGGATCTGTTGCGCATGCGACACTCAACGGCTCATTTAATGGCTGCTGCTGTGCAGTCAATCTGGCCGACTGCGCAGTTTGGTGTAGGTCCAGCACTTAAAGATGGATTCTACTATGACATCGATATACCGGAGCCGATTACACCACATCAACTCGAGCGCATCGAACAAAAAATGCGTGAACTCAAAAATAAGAAATTAGGCTTCGAGCGAATCGAGGTGCCGATTGATGATGCATTTAAAGAGATGGAACAGCGAGGCCAAGGATTCAAACTTGAACTTCTAACATTATTAAAAGAGAAGGGCAGCACCGCAGTTGCAAAAGAGACCGGTGATAGCAGCGCAGTTAGTGAGAGCGGCGCAACGGTAGTTTCTTTTTATAAGACCGGTGATTTTGTAGATCTATGTCGCGGACCTCATGTTAACAGCACCACTGAAATTGGCGCATTTAAATTAACCACAGTAGCCGGTGCGTATTGGCGCGGCAATGAAAAGAACAAACAACTGCAGCGGCTATATGGAACTGCCTTCCACACTAAGGAGGAGCTAGATACATATCTTAAGCAGCAGGAAGAGGCGAAACGCCGTGACCATCGTAAAATTGGAGCCGAGCTGGAAATTTTCAGTATCTCTGATGAGGTCGGTCAGGGCTTAATTCTCTGGCTCCCTAACGGCACTATTATACGAGAGGAGTTGGAGCATTTAGCCAAAGCTGAGGAGAGGAGATCTGGTTATTCTAGAGTTGCCACACCTCATCTAACAAAAGATAAGCTCTACTACCGTTCCGGGCACCTCCCCTACTACAAAGATGATATGTATGCGCCGCTCGATATCGACGGTGAAAAATATTATTTAAAACCGATGAACTGCCCTCATCATCACCAGATCTATCTTTCGCGGCCAAGAAGCTACAGAGAGCTGCCGCTGCGGCTCGCGGAGTTTGGGCAGTGTTATCGCTATGAACAGAGCGGCACTCTGAGCGGACTGATGCGCACCCGCGGCTTCTGCCAAAACGATGCACATATCTATTGCCGTTTCGATCAGGCAAAGGATGAATTTTTAAAAGTAATGCATCTACATGCCAACTATTACGGACTGATGGGGATCGAGAACTATTATATGCGGCTTAGTAAGCCCGATCTGAATAAGCTGGATAAATATGTAAACGAGCCACAAAAATGGCTGGACGCTTTAGCTATTATTAAACAGGCGATGGATGAGTCCGGCTATCCTTATATGGAGGTCGAAGGAGAGGCTGCCTTTTACGGACCAAAGATCGATTTCATGATTGAAAGCGTGGTCGGCACTGAGTACGCCATCTCTACCAATCAGCTTGATTTCCTTGCAACCGAAAGGTTTGGTCTCACGTACAAAGGCGATGACGGCAAGGACCATCCGGTCTATGTAATCCATCGTGCTCCTCTCGGGGCGCATGAACGTTTCGTAGCTTTTCTAATAGAACAACATGCGGGAGCATTTCCTGTCTGGCTATCTCCGGTACAAGCTATGGTGGTGCCGATTGCAGATCGTCATAATGCCTATGCTGCTGAGGTGCAGGCTTCGCTCTTTAATGCGCCAGTACCCACGGCGCATGGAGGCGTACGGGTCGAGCTTGATGACGGAAGAGACTCGATGCAGAAGAAGATCCGCAATGCACAGATGAGAAAAATTCCATACATGTTAGTGATCGGCGATAAAGAGGTCGAAACAAAAACTGTTTCTGTTAGAATGAGAAACGGAACCGATCTGAAGGCCATGCCGGTAGAGGCGTTCTTGGAGCGTATTGGCGGGGAGATTAGGAATAGAGCGGATACGGCAATATAAAAAAGCAAAGACTGGGACCGCGGGCTTCCAGCCCGCTACGCAGTGGCAACTGATCCTTTTGCGTGCAAGATGCCCGCGGTCCCTGTCCGATCTATCATCGCACACCTATCAGCTTATGCATCTGAATACTCAAACTCCACTTACCAGGCGCTTGTTTAACAAGATCGATGCACCAACTCAACGTCTCTTTTTTTATCGAACCATCTGCTTCAAATGCAGGCGAGATTAGATAGTGTTCCGCTTCTACAACGCTTTGAGGCAATCCCAGCCCCGCACTCCTTACATATTTTACCTCATTGGCTCGCCGCTGCTTAATCGTATGCTCTGCACTCTTTGGGGAGACACAGATCCAGTCGAGCCCTTTGGGCAGAGCTACAGTTCCATTTGTTTCGATCGCCACCCTCCAGCCGTTTTGATGCAATGCGTCAATTAGTGTCTCTGTAACTTGCAAGCCGGGCTCTCCTCCGGTCAGCAGCACCCAACCCTTCTGTGGATTTAACTCTGCTATACACTGGAGAATTTCGGAGAGGGTCATCTTCCTTGAACTGCTAAACTCAGTATCGCAATTAAATCCAGCATTGATAACAGTACAGCGCAGGTTGCACTCTGCAAAACGTAAAAAAACCATAGGCGTGCCGACTAAGCGCCCCTCACCTTGTATTGAAAAGAAGATCTCATTTACAAGAAATCGATCAGCTTCAAGCTCTTCTAAGCTATCAATTGTAAGAGTTCGCGCCTGCATGCTCACTTAAGATACTCCGTTGGATCGAAAACTTTACTATTTCTAAATGCCTCCTTTCTCTCCTGACAGGTGCCGCACTCTCCGCAGTGCAGATCTCCCCCTTCATAACAGCTCCAGGTTAATGCAAACGGCACATTGAGCTCGGCGCCTCGTGCGCAGATCTTAGCCTTATCCCAATCAAGGAAGGGTGAAACAACTTTAAGATCTCGATCGTTTCCTTCGCACAATGACTGCTGCATGGCGGACACAAAGGCAGGTCGACAGTCTGGATAAATAAAATGATCCCCAGCATGTGCTGCAAAGGCCACTCCGCTGTGTTCCGAACTAATAGCAAAAGCTGCTGCTATTGAGAGAAAGATCATATTTCGATTCGGCACGATTGTGGACTTCATATTAGTAGCGGAATAGTGCCCATGCGGCACCGCGATACTTGAATCGGTTAATGCACTACTACCAAAGAGGCACTTTAAGCTTGAAAGGTCAACTACTCTATGCTCGATTCCAAGACGACTAGAAATTTCACTAGCACTATCCAATTCTCGCGCATGTTTCTGCCCGTATTGAAACGAAATCGCCTTTAACTCATACCCTAATGAAAGCAGATGGTATGCTAATACCGCCGAATCCATTCCGCCTGAAAGTAGAACTACTATCTTCATAAGTAAGAGAACAAATATAACAAAGCTATTGAAAATAATCCATAAACCAGGGAAGTTATATGGTATGGATAAACAACACCTGCCTCTACTTGGTAAAAACGTAGGTATTCCGCTCAATCCAGATCGGTCGATACTTTGCGGTATTGATAGGTCAGTAAGCAGCTCTAGGGTTCAGTACAAAGCTAAGCTTGAAGCTATGCATGGATTTGATCTTTGGAACTGCTATGAATTTTCATGGTTAAATTCAGAGGGATTCCCAAATGTTGCAATCTGCCAGATAGTATTTTCATCTGACTCGGAAAAACTTGTAGAATCAAAAAGCCTGAAACTTTATCTAGGCAGTTATTACAATACAAAATTTAATGATCGCATAGTTGCTGAAAAAGCAATTATGGAGGATCTAGCAAGTCTCACTAAAGGCTCTGTTACGGTTAAGCTTTTTGAAAAGGAGTTTTGGGCTCAATTTATTACCGATACGAAGCCATCTTCTACTTTTTGCTTAGATACCCTTACCTCACGGAAGCTACTCTCTAATACAGACCAGATACTAGCGATCGAAAATGAGAATAATGTTGAAGAACGTGTCTATACCGATCTGTTCCGTTCAGTCTGCCCGGTAACAGGACAACCTGACTGGGCCAGCGTCGAGGTTCACTATCGTGGCAAGCAGCTATCACGCGCATCTTTACTAAGCTACCTGTTAGGCTTTCGGGAGCATGGAGCTTTTCATGAGGAGGTCTGCGAGCAGATCTATTTTGATATTCTAAACCTAAGTGCACCTGATTTTTTACTTGTTAGATCTAATTTTTTAAGGCGCGGTGGAATCGATATAAATCCAGTTAGATATAGCCCTGGATATGCTGGTGAGATGGGATTTAAAAGAGGGGTAAGGCAGTAGGGAAAACCATACGGCCTAGCACAAGGTAACATAAATTATTTCCCTACTGGGACCGCGGGCATTTTGCCCGCAAACGAATTAGCTGCCACTACGTTGCGAGCTATAAGCTCGCGGTCACAGTAAACTAGGGTTTTTAGAGGTGCCCATCCTGTCCGCTTTTGTATTGTGCAGCTCCACAAAGCGGGCAAGATGCCCGCGGTCCCAGTAAAAAACTTATGTTACAGTGTACTGGTGTTGCTTATATGCCTCTCTTGCCCCCTACTCCGGCCCAATAAGTACAATCTCCTGCTTCCCTATAAATCCAAGATTATCTTTTACCTCCACCTCTATCTTAAATTTTCCTAACTGAAAGGCTTCACGCTTCAGTTTAAAAAATATCGGTAAAGTTGAGGCCTGACCAGCTGGCACGACAAACGGTGTAACAGGGACTACAAGGGCTACCTTCTCACTATTAACAACGTTAAACACAAACTCCCTATTGCGCTGATCCTTATTAGAGATATGCACCTTAAAACGGTTAAGAACGAGATCCTCCGGCAACAGTGTAAAGATCGCTTCATCAGCGGTACGTATAATCTGAAATTCTGCTAACTGCCTGTGCTCAAGAGAAAATATAAATGTAGCTGCTAATCCGATTAAAATAGAGGCATAAAGAATGACCCGTGGTCTAAGAATCGATGTTTTAGCTCCAGCAAGCTGATTCTCAGTAGCATACCGAATAAGCCCCGTTGGCCTAGAAACTCTATTCATGATTGAATCGCAGGCATCCGCACAGGCAGCGCACTGTACACACTCAAGCTGAAGCCCGTTTCTAATATCTATACCGGTAGGACAGACACGCACGCATAACCCACAATCAATACAATCCCCCTTAGCAGCCGCACCTTCTTCTTTTGCAATTTTTCCGCGCGGCTCTCCCCGTTTGCGATCGTATCCAACCAGTAATGAGTTAGAATCGAGCAGCACCGACTGAAAGCGCGCATATGGACAGAGCACGGTGCAAAACTGCTCTCTAAACCAACCGAACTGAAAAATAAAGGCTGCTGTCACAAGACATGCTGCTAAAAATGGCAGCGGATTACTCCACGGATAATCACTCATCATTTTAAGGAGCGGCTCGGCGCCCACGAAGTAAGCAAGCGCGGTATTGGCGATTATCCATGAAAATAATATATAGATGGTGTACTTTGTTCCCTTCCTTAGAAGCTTATTCCAGCTCCAAGGTTGTTGATCGAGCCGTTTGCGTTGCGCCGCGGAGCCTTCCAGTAAGTTTTCAATAGGCCTAAACACGAACTCTAAGAATACCGTTTCCGGACAGGCCCAGCCGCACCATATCCGTCCTAATAAGGAGGTAAAAAAGAAAAGAGAGATTGCAAGTGCTATCAGCACCATCACCAGATAAACGGTATCGGTGGCCCAAAATGTCTCGCCAAAAAATATAAACTTCCGATTTAGCAGATCTATGCGCACTCCCTGTAAAGAGCCAATCTTAATCCACGGCAAGATGAGATAGAATAATATTAAGAGATAAGCAAATATTCGTCTGAATTTGTAAAAGCGGCCCGCTACTAGATCAGCATAAACCCAACGGCGCCTACCATCCTTAGTAACGGTGTAAAGCGTCTCACGAAAATCTGTCATTAATTGTTTCTGTGCTCCTAATTACAGAGTAACTTTAGATTTTTCTGATCGACTGGGACCGCAGGCTTACAGCCAGATTAATCGCCATTGCAAGTTCGATCAAGCGGGCTGGACCACGCTTCGCGTGGACTTGGTGAAGCTTGCTTCGCAAGCATTACTCTTATGCTGCCTGGTAGCAGTGCAGTGCACTGCCCAGGCGCGTCCCGCTGTCCCAGGGAAGAACACTTATCCTCTTCTACTCAACTAAACTCCCTTGCGGAGGTTTGGCATTCGCAGGGTTACTGCCTTGCAAGCTCCAAATATAGGAGACAACCGCCACAATATCCGGCTCTGGAATGATACCCCTCCAAGCCAACATACCTTTATCAAGCACTCCTTCATTTGTGACACGTAAGAGATCTGTCATCTTACCGCCATGAATCCAGTATTTATCTGTAAGATTTGGACCGATTAGCCCCTCCGCATTCATGCCGTGACAAGCAGCACATTTCGCCGTAAATACCTCCTTACCTTTACTAACTGTGGCTGCATCCTTACTTGCTGTAAGAAGTGTTGAATCGTCGACCTTCGTGCCTGTTGCCTCTGTACTGGATGCTGCATGCTGAGCGTTTAGTTCCTGCAAATCCTTCTCCAAATTTGCTGCCACATCTACCCCAGGTGCCAGATGGAAATAGACAATATAAACAACGCTGAACACGCCTGTCAGCAAAAACAGATATACCCACCAACGCGGCAGATCATTGTCATATTCCTCGATTCCATCATAGTTGCTGTTTAATAATTTATCCTCTTTACTCATTAGATTAGTCCTCTTTTAATACCAATATTGCTTCCTGCTCATAGTGCTTGCGCGCTGATGGCCTGTAAACCCAAAGGATCAGCCCTACAAAGAAAATAGTAAATACAGTCCCTGCGATCTGGGACCACCAACTCATCACAAATGTAGTGAAGAAATGGCTCATTTCTCCTCCTTTTTCATATCGACACCAAGACGCTGCATGTAGGCAATCAATGCTATAATCTCTTTTTTTTCTAATCCAGGCTCATTAGCTGCTCCTTGAGCTACAAGATTTGCAGCGATCGATCGAGCTTGCGCCTCTGCTACCTGAACGCCATCTGCAACCTCTGCGCTAGTATACGGCACACCAAGCTGTGTCATTGCTCTAAGCTTTGATACAGTTAATGAAAGATCTAGATCGTCTTTATATAGCCAAGGATAGGCTGGCATTATCGAGCCTGCGCTAATACTTCTTGGATCGAGCATATGTTTGTAATGCCAAAGATCAGGATACTTACCACCAATTCGCTGCAGATCAGGGCCTGTGCGTTTCGAGCCAAACTGAAATGGATGATCATAAACGAACTCTCCTGCTTGGGAGGGCTTGCCGTATCTTACGACTTCATCCTTGAACGGCCTAATCATCTGCGAATGACAGAGGTAGCAGCCTTCTCTTATATAAAGATCACGTCCCTCTAACTCTAGCGGTGTATACGGCTTTACAGAAGAGATGGTAGGCACGTTGCTGGCGATTGAAACCATCGGTACGATCTCGATTATACCTCCGATTATTACTGCAAGTAGTGTCAAAACTGTAAACAGAAGAGGCTTACCCTCTAGTAAATTATAATGCAGCCCTCTCTCCGAATTCGCGTGTGCAGCAACCAACGGATAGGCACTGAACTCCGGATCTGAGATATCTGCTCCCACTCTCTTTGAGATTGCTATGGTCTTAAAAAGATTAATGATTAGTAACAGCACTCCACCTAAATACATTAATCCTGCTCCAACTCGGATCCAATAGAAGGGGATTAGCTTAACAACTGTTTCAACAAAATCTGGGTATTTAAGGGTGCCATCTGCATTAAATGCTTTCCACATTAATCCTTGGGTAACACCTGCTGTCCACATCGATACCATATATAGAACGATACCGATTGTTCCCAGCCAGAAGTGCCAATTCATCATTCTATTACTATAGATCTCAACCTTCCATAACTTTGGGATCAGATAATAGATCATCGCAAAGGCTATAAAGCCGTTCCAACCCAAGGCGCCACCATGTACATGCCCGATCGTCCAGTCGGTATAATGTGAAAGAGCATTTACAGATCGAATTGACATCAACGGCCCCTCAAAGGTCGACATGCCATAGAATGTAATACCCGCCACAAAAAGCTTAAGAATTGGATCTGTCCTTACACGATCCCAAGCACCACGCATAGTAAGCAGTCCATTAATCATGCCGCCCCAAGATGGAGCTATTAGAAGGAGCGAGAACACCATTCCCATTGTCTGAGCCCACTCAGGTAGCGCAGTGTTAAGAAGATGATGTGGGCCTGCCCAAATATAGAGAAAGACCAATGACCAGAAATGAACAATCGATAAGCGGTATGAATAGATAGGGCGTCCGATTGCTTTGGGCACAAAGTAATACATTAATCCAAGAAACGGAGTGGTCAGAAAGAAGGCTACTGCATTATGGCCATACCACCACTGCACCAATGCATCCTGAACACCTGCAAAGACCGGATAGCTCTTAAAAAAAGTGACCGGTATCGCTAATGAGTTTACAATATGGAGCATCGCCACAGTGACTGCTGTTGCAATATAGAACCAGATCGCTACATAGATATGCTGCTCCCGTCTATTAATCACAGTGCCCATCAGATTGACTGTGAATACCACCCAGACTAATGCTATTGCGATGTCGATAGGCCACTCCAGCTCCGCATACTCCTTGGAGGAGGTTATGCCTAAAAGAAGGGTCACTGCGGCAGATACAATTATTAACTGCCAACCCCAGAAGTGAAGACTACTTAACAGATCAGAGAGCATGCGGCTCTTACAGAGGCGCTGCAGCGAATAGTAGATGCCTGCAAAGATGGCGTTCCCGGCAAAGGCGAATATGACCGCATTAGTATGTAATGGGCGTAGTCTGCCAAATGTAGTCCATGGCAACCCTAAGTTTAGAGGCCACCATGCTAGTTGTGCTGCGATAACGACTCCAACCAACATACCTACAAAACCCCAAAGCACACATGCTATTAGGAATTTTCTTACGATTGCATCGTCATACCGAAATGTTTCTATTGTATTAGTCTGAGCGGACATAGTTCTCCAAAAGATTCGTTAAGATTCAATTACATTCGTAGGATAGCAGAGCAAACAGTTTCTTCAAAGAGAGGAGATGGTGCTATTTAATTATTGAGTGTGCTACTCAAGAACATGATTAAGTTGATGCTCGAAATTACTATCAAGGTGGTTGAATGAGGAGATCGTGTGATTTAATTATTGAGTACATTATTCAAGAACATGATGATGCTGATGCTCCGAACCTCTGTCGAGATGGTTGAAGAGTGAAAAAACTCCTGCCAATATTAAAAAAGTTGCACTTAGTTTAGGTAGCAATGACTTAATCGGTGTAATAACGGTAGCAAGTAGCGGTCCGACCAGCAACATAATTGGGACTGTTCCAATCCAGAATATAAACATGGTACCTACCGATCCAAGAAGCGTACCACTAGTAGCCGCCACGGCAGCAAAGCTATATAACCATCCGCACGGCAAGAATGTAGAGATTAGCCCTATTAAAAAAGACCTCCTAGTAGCCGGCAAATTCTGAATCCTTCCAAGAAAATCACCGTATAAATTAGTAAACCAGCTCGGTGCCTTAAGAGAGTAAGAAAAAAAAGACCTAAGACCAAGTACAATCAGTACAACTGACATAACGATCGCTGCAAGATGACCAATCCCAACTAGGGCCGCTGATTTATCGATAGCTGCGCCGATCAGTCCCGCCACTATTCCAATTGTAAGATAAGATATTAATCTACCCAGATTGTATAAAAGATGGGGCATACCTCTGTTTTCGGCGCCACTAGAATATAGCGCCACAAACCCGCCGCACATTCCTACACAGTGGAGACTTCCCAATAAGCTTGCAAACAGAACAGCTAACATTGACATGCAGAACACATGCTATACCATTGATATTGAAGATGGAAGTTGCAACAAAACAGATAGTTGAATATCCGGATAGAAAAGATGCAGGCTGCCTGCATTGTGGAAATTTTTTAAATGCAGATCAGTCACAGTTCTGCTGTCAGGGTTGCGCCGTTGTATATCACTCCATATTACGACTGGGATTAACTGAATTTTACAGCTATCGAGACGGCAAGCCCGCACCGGTGCAATTCATTCCCGGCAACGACACCTACACCTGGCTTGATCAACCTTTAGCCTTTAGGGAGCATACAAAAATATTAGAAGACGGTCGTGTGGTTGCCGAGTTTCTGCTGCAAGGCATACATTGCACAGGCTGCGTCTGGCTAATCGAGGGACTTCCTAAACTAATGCCTGGCTTAAAATCGGCGCGGGTTAATTTTACAACTGGAAAACTTACCCTTGAGATCGATCCGGATAAAATCCGTCTTTCACAGATCGCTGCTCTGCTCGACTCCTTAGGATATCGCATCCTTCCATTACATTCTGAGAGAGAGGAGTCGCTGGCACCCAATCGTACATTCTTACTTCAGCTAGGGGTAGCTGCTTTCTGCTCTATGAACGTGATGGTGCTCTCCGTTTCTCTCTACCAAGGCATAATTAGCGGAATCGAATCTAAGTACGCCGAACTTTTTCGCTGGCTTTCTCTCTTACTTACAATCCCTACGGTTACATATTGCGCTCTCCCTTTTTATAAAGCTGCTTGGCTTGGAATTAGATTTAGAAAGATGCAGATCGAACTTCCACTTTCACTCGCGATTATCGCGGGGTTTATGATTAGCGCCTATAACACCGTAAACGGGAGAGAGTCTGTATATTTCGACTCGGTAGCACTGGTTGTCTTCCTGCTTTTAAGCGGCCGTATTATACAGGCACGTGCACTCCGTAAAGCAAGGGCAGCAGCAAGACTAAGTTGGAGCATCCTTCCATCATCCGCCAATTTGATTGAAGGTGAGGCGATTAAAGATGTCCCCATTGAAGCCTTAAAATGTAATGATAAGATTATAGTCTACGCCGGGGAGCGCATTCCGGCGGACGGCATAATAGCATGTGGTACTTCATCGATAGATTGCTCTGTTTTAAGTGGAGAGTCAGAGGCCATCCCTGCAATGCCTGATCAAACCGTTTATGCCGGGACATTAAACATTGAAGCGCCTCTTACGATTCAGATCTCATCCCTTGGAGTAGAAACCAGAATAGGACGACTACTTAATAGTTTAGATGAATACGGCGCTAAGCGGGGGCAGATCTCACAGCTTATAGATCGAGCTAGTAGCTATTTTGTCTGGGCTGTCCTAGCACTTGCAACCGTCACACTTTCAATCTGGTGGCAGTACTCCCCTGCTCTGGCGATCGATCATACACTTGCGCTCCTCATCGTATCCTGCCCATGTGCGCTTGGCCTTGCTGTTCCGCTTGCTTTGGGAGTAGCAATCTCAAAAGCCTCACAGACAGGGATACTTATTAAAGGCATAGAGGCGATTGAACGGATAAGTTTAGTAACGAAGCTCTGTATAGATAAGACCGGGACGTTAACCGAGCCGCTGCCTAGACTCGCGGAGAAGAGAATCCTCATTAACAAAGATAAGGATGAAGAGGATCTGGTTATGGGTATCATCCTCTCTCTTTGTGAAACTACTAGAACCCATCCGATATCTCAGACACTTAGAACATACCTACTTGCACTTGGCACAGAGAAGAGCTCCTTAAGCCAATCTACAGCAGTTGTAGGAAGAGGTGTTGAGGGTACAACAATCGATCATAAAGCAGTGAGGCTTGGCTCTATTAACTGGCTCACTAGCATTAATCCCCTGCCCGCGACTGCAAAATCACAAATCAATGCTTGGACAACGCAGGGCCAAACCGTAATCGGACTTACTATAGATGGTGAGCTAGCTGTAATCATGGCATTTGAGAATCGCCTAAAGGAGCGCGCCAAGGAGGAGGTAATGATTCTCAAAGATCTTGGACTTGATCTGGTAATCCTATCCGGTGATAGCTCCGCTGTGGTAAAAAATACAGCGAATGCTTTGGATATCACTGAAGCATACGGCGAACTCTCACCGCAGGAGAAGGCTCAGTATGTTTTACAAATGCCTGGCGTCAAAGGAATGGTTGGTGATGGGGTAAATGATTGCCTTGCCTTTAAAGTTTCAGATATTGCTATTAGCCTACGTGGTGGCATTGAATCAAACCTCGAGATCTCAGATATATATATTGCGAAACCTGAACTCCATCATGTCGTTAAACTCTTTAAAGGTGCTAGAAAAGTAATGCGCACCATCAGAAAAACCTTGGCTCTCTCAGTTACATATAATATTGTTGGTGCTTTAGCGGCAATGTTAGGATGGATTAATCCAGTGGTCGCCGCATTTTTAATGCCGATAAGCTCACTTACAGTAGTCAGTATCGCATTATTCTCAGAGAGTTTTACTGCTGATTAAAAGGAGCCCTCATGGAGGCCGTCTATTTTTTACTACCACTTTCAATTATTCTGGCCCTGGCTGGACTTGCAGCTTATCTATGGGCTCTTAAAGATGGGCAGTTTGAGGATCTAGATACCCCAGCTAAGAGAATACTATTTGATAAAGAGAGTGAGAAAGACTGAGTTTTTATCAACGCCAAAACCATGTTACTTCATTATTAATCCTCCCATAACTATATAAATCGGTTTTTTGTAAGGATTTTTAGTATGCAGATTTATTCTTGCGGTAAAGTACAATTCGCTGCGTTCATTTTTTTATCTCAGTTGAAAACAACGAAACACTTATTAGCTCCTACAGCGCGGAGATCAAGAGTCAGACAAAGAAGGCAAAGCTACCAAAGAATGCGCCTGCCTCAGTGTTAAATCAGTTCGCCTCAGCAAAAAAATCCTTTACAGCGGCACTTAATCTCTGGAAATACTCCCTCTCACTTCTTACAGTAACTGAGATCTCGATACAGAATGCATGTAATTACAGTATCCCAGAGCTACAGCCAACTCCCGGCTCCAGTATTGGCATACCAGGTTCAGAGACAGGACCAAACCCTACTCCTACCCAGGCTTCATTTCCGACTGCCACTCCTACCAAAGTTCCTGACTACTTTATTGCGAGTCTCTACCCAGGTTTTTCCATCTCGATACCTGAAGGGTGTAGCGCCTATCATAGTCTCAAACAGGCTCAAAGTGAGGGATATCAGATCGACTTAGTAGGAAGAACAACTTCGCAGTATATCTTTAGAATTCTCTATAACAGTAAGTTTATAGAGGATGCAAATTTCAACAGCACGGACGATCCACAAACAATAATTCTTAATCTTGTTTCCAATGCACGGACAGCAAAGGTAGAGGTGCTAGATAATGGAACGATTCTAGGTTCTATTGTTCCAAATATCGATATGCGCATCGGCGGCGAACTGAGTTTGAGCCATGGCGGCTACCTAAGAATTACTGAGGATAACCAGGAATGGGTGTTGTACGCCGGCGGATATATTATTAATCCGGATAAAAGTCTAACACTCCAGGCTTTTGACGGAACTGGAGGTGTTAATTTTGCAGCAGGCACTGCAACATATGACTTTCTCAAGATCTTTGTGGATGCCAACTATCGCATCGTAATAGATGCTGTGAGAAGTGATGGCGGCTACGATCTACTTGCCAGCTCAGATAACGATTCCTATCTTTATTATATAAGCGTCAATCCTGATCAGAGCAAAACACCTAGCTACTCTTCCTTTTCGCCAAGTTACTATCTTTATCAACAGCTTTACTTTATTACGATGTCCAATCTTCTTTTAATGCAGCATCAGACTGCTATGACTATCATCGGAAATATCGGTGATAATCCTGTTGAATGGGAGTGGGAGTACTAAGCGCTCTTCATAATACTTTTATCAGTAATACTGCGTTTGAAAGGCTACAATAATAGATAGCTATAATTACCCTATATTCGTGGGTATTAACGGGCTTTTTGTTAAAAATGTAAGATCCGAGAGAAATTAATTATTTACATGCTAACTCTACTTTTGAGGTTATTCTTACGAGGGAGGCTGGTATGAGTAACGTAGAACTCCCAAACTTAGGGGATACTCTACTTGACTTAGGGCATCTCACTTTCAAGGTTGGCAGATTTATTCATCCTAATGAAAAATATCCGCAGGATGCCAAGCGAATATTGGCGCAGGCCCCGCAGGGTGCCTACATCGCTGTTGGCACCGAGCGTGGTTTCATCGGAGCTTCGTTAACTCCGAGAGCCACCCATCTTATTCTTTGTGACCGAGATCCTTGGGTTGGTCTGTTTAATCGGATCAACGTTGAGCTCTTGGCCATGGCAGAAAATCGTTCTGATTACCGCTTTCTTAGACTACATGCAGATTATAGGTCTTGGCGCCGGCGTAGCCTACTCACGGGTCATACAGATCTATTAATCGATCGAGAAGAGGTATTTGATTGGTGGCAAGCATTGGTTAGAAATAACAGTAAGTTTGATGATTTTCATCGTTGTAGTTGGGGATTTTGGAGAGCTCCGTTTAAGAAGGCTAACTACCTTTTTAACGAAATGCAATTCATGCGACTTAGCAACATGGCCAAGACTCAACGTATCAAAGTCATGGTTGAGGACCTGAGCGAGGATTCCTGTATGACGCGCATAGACCAGCTATTACAGATTCTTGCCGTACCTAGCGCGGTCCTAGATCTAAGCAATGCTTGGCAGTATGTGAAACGTGACCGCCTAACCGCTGTTATGCAGGCAATAAGTAGAAGCGGGAATGACGATACATTGCTCATGATTACCCAGCGTTGCAAAGGAGTATGGCGATATTTTGGCATAACCAAGCGCAATTTTACTGGATCGCATGAGAATGAGATTCTATTACCTCCACTACTAGAAAAACGGAGAAAGAGTATACAACCAAAACATGCAATTTTCGCTACCCCTAGTTTTCCTAAATAGTCTTCTCTTCCACACCCGTATGGTGTTCTATATTAGTTTCGTTGATGAGGGTCTACATCCGCATATGTATTTAACTGTAGGCTGCATATGGTTACAATACGCATCTTAATAGCCTCCCTCAGGAATGAAATCTACGAATCGCTTATACACATCCAGCCTCTATATATTAGCTGTTTTAATGGTCAAAACAGTAGCGCATTTTCTCCACCATTTCTTCTAGTTTATAATCAAAACATCTAAGTAATATCATGAATTCTACCTAATAATATTTAGTATTTCTTTCAGTATTAATTTATTATAGCTATTAAGTATAAATACCGATGTTAAATATCTCGATAGCTTTTTAAGGTATCTATTGCTGAGCTAAGATGCCACATAGTAGTTTATTTTAAGGGGACTTTTTTTATGAATAGTAATTATATTAACAGAATTACAAAGGGGGCACTGCTTCTGGCAGGGCTCACTCTTATGCCGATTACGGCGATCGCGCAAACTTTACCAGGGGGAGGAGGCGCTCCTCAAACAGGAACACCTACACCTACACCAACCTATATACCAGTTGCGATTAGCACAAATATTACTAAGGTGGGTGCTGCTACCACGTTTAAGGTGCAAAAAGAAAGTACTCTGAACAGCGGGGTCACTGATGTGACTTTAAAAATCAATGAGTACGATCTTCTTGATTTCCCATGTGGTAAAGGAGCTGGTTATCAAAAGGGCTATACAGTTTATTTAAATAGTATTAGTAACCCTGGATCCACGCCACGTAAATTATTGGTTACCTCTTCAGGTGTTAGTGCTGGATATTACGATGTTAATGGTGCATATCTAGGTGATGAGGATCGAAACCAGACAGATCTCACCGGCGATCACCCATGGATACTTGGAGCTGACAATACGACGGACGGTATGAGCCCTACCGGTAAAGGTACAGGCGTTATCGGAGCTATAGAGGGCCGCTATGAAGTTGGTCTAAAGCAAGTTAACATGGAATGGATCGGAGGGAATAACCCTTTTAAATCATGGATTGATGCAGGCAACGTGGTAGCATATATCACTCAGTGCTCACATTCATCAGGAAGTGGTGATGGTCAAACAGATACCAACAACCCAAATCTCTTAAATGGAGCAACTAGAAAGGTACATGACCGCAGTGTCGGCATCTCTTTTATAAATTATCTTAAGAAGGTGGCGGTCAACAACACCTACAGCCCATACTACAATATATCAAAAATTGCGCTAATTGGTGGAAGCTCTGCCGGTAGCACAATGAACGCCATTGCAAACACCTTCTTATATCAATTAGGCGTTAAGCTTAATGCGGTTGTAGCTGATTCATCGGTTAGAAACGAAAGAATGATGGAGATGTGGGATGACACTTATACGGATGTAAACGGCAACGAAATTCGATATTTTCAGAAAGATCCTGGCTTTTCGATAGCTGATCAGAATAAGCGACGTGGTTCCATGTTTCAAAATAGTGTGTTCCACCTAGATGCGCAGGCCAAAAAAATTGATAGTAACAATCAGTACGTATTTCCACCATTATTGGTAGTTGTTGCTGATGGGGACTATACCTGTGCCGGCGAAAACACACCATTAAATCCAAGGGCGGCAACTGCAGGATATAGCTCGACTGCATCACCTCGCGAAACAAATTGTCACTATATATATGACTCACATGATACCAATCTCTGGAGTAATACGAGCACGAGTCAGAGGCAACTATATATACTTAAGGATAAAGACACCCATCAGACTCTTGGTATAGCCGGTGACGCAGCTGCTTACGGCGTCGATCATCAGCAAAAAATAATTGACTTCCTAGCTGAGTTCACAGGCTTAGACGATCCAACACCTACCTGGTAATATTTAGAGTATAATTAAGTTAGCAATTGGGGCACTGCTGTGCCCCAATTTTATTTATCTCCCTATCCTGTCAGTCTCCCTACCTCAAAGCCCACACCGTGGCAGCTCTACTGCTTGAAATTTTGTTAAACATCTGCAATACTACTGATTGTAATGCCAACTAAAAATCAGTATGCCGCAAGTGCCTTGGCATATTTCATGCATTTTTAAGTTTTTAATCAGTTCATAGGAGTTAATAATGAAATTCTTCCCGGCCCTATTGGTAACATGTCTGCTTTTTACAAATTTTGCGTATGCCGATGGTACTGATATTTATTACGCCCAAACGGATATTTTCACCAGATCACCCCTCTCGCCTGCAAAAGTAGCGGTTGCGCCTGTTCCAATATCGAGTGGAGAATTCAATGTTGTTTACGTTGACGAGCTTATAGATTACGTGACCGGCGTGCAGAGCTGGCGTTTTTTGTTTGTTGATGAGAGTAATCAGGTAATGACGACCACCACAATGACTGACAATAGCGGCGGTGGACAGGAGGAGCATTTCATGGAGGCTAGCCCGTTAGGTTTAAATGCGGTATGGACTAGCTGGCCCTCAGAGCTACTCTTCACTGCGGACTCTGGATTAACCTGGAATACACTAACTCTCCCCACCTCCTCAACTCATAAGATAGTCGTACCGTTTAATGCTGCACGCAATAATCCTGCTAAATTTGATCAGCTCGGTTATCTTAATGTATTTTATCATACCGATAAGGGTGGGACGAGTTCAACAAGCAGATATCAGAGTAATCTAGCAGTCTTTGATCGCTCCGGCACCTTGATTAACCATGTTGTATTGGCCACCCAAAATTCAGGAACGGCACTGTTTGTAGAGGTGACTCAGACCTTAGACAAAGTGGTAGCGATTGTAAGTCCCGGAGTAAGCTGGACAAGTTCAACTGGTGTGGTTACAAGGGATATCCCTACCGCATTTGTTTGGGATCCGGTTACACAAACAATCGTCGAGCAGAGCTCAATCGGGACATTTCCAACCGATCCAGATGCTGCAATCATTAACCCGCTGATGCATTTTGGCGAACAATACTTGTCGAACATCATCACCTCTGATGGTCAGGCACTTTATAGCTTGACTAGGTCAAGTGACCATACAGATGCCTTTGGGACAAAATCGGATAGTGATCTTATTCGTTTTGACTACAACAGCACTACTGGATTCTTCCCTGATCATGGAAGCGCTGGCGGTAACAGTGCGCTATGCGACTTAAAACAGATGCCATCTTTTAAGCTGCATAATATTATGGATCGCACAATTAGCGGAAACTGGGAGGGAGTTGTTTTTCATATGGCTGCCAAGAGATTCTCTGCCGGACAGACACCAGACTTAACTGTTGACTTAGCATATCTTACTCCTGATGATTTCGAAAATGGATTTGCTGAGTTTAAACGTGTCCGCATTACAGATCCTAATGCTGGCGGCACAAACATATTAGTCGAGAATGTAATTAATGATTACGACTGCTCGATTCCGCACCGTGGTATTCTCGGATGTAGTGTTTCCTACGACAACTTCTTCGGTTCATTTAGCGGTGTAGAGGGCTGGGTTGTGGGTTCATACCAGCAAAGTATTATTACACGAAAAGGGGCACTAGCAGCCCTCTTCGGAATTGATATATTTTAATTTTGACTGAGGTTATAACTTTTATTCTATGAACAATAGCTCTTCTTCACTCTCGATAACTTTATTTTTGGCCGCAGTAGGCTTTAGGGCGTAGAGCTTAAAGCCGAAAGTAGTAGGAGGCAAGTCGCTTGGAATCAGCTCACTGATTGAATAGCTTCCTAAACTACTAAAACTATTATTTTCAATATGGTTTAGCTCATCTACTCCATTAATGCTGCTAAAAAACAGAGATAGCGCAGAGCTAGGAGGCGCTCCATTGACGGTTAAAGTCACTGTATCGCCAGGCTTGGCTTTCTTAGGTTCAATATTTAAGAAGAGGTCATTCCCAGACCAAACAAAGACCTGACCCACAAAATTATTCGAAAAATGGGCCCCGGCAATTATCTCTGCAATGCCATCACCGGTAATATCATCAAGACACCCCAACGAGTTACCTAAAAAAGAGATCGTAGTCTCACCCCTACGATCCCACTTATAAAGCAACTCTCTGGTTGCACCTGAATAAAGGTAGACTACGCCGCCTGAGGAGTAAACATGGCCGACTAGCAGATCTTTTACGCCATCGCCGTTTTGATCAGGAATATCCTTTATTGTCTCACCAAATCCACCGTTGTTTGCTCCTGGACAGATATCATCGAGAAGTAGACCATCAAATCCTGAATAAAGATTTATACAGTACGGGTCATAAGTTGGCTGGCCAATAGCAAAATCAGAGTATCCATCTTGATTAAAATCTCCACTAGCTAAGGAACGTGGAGCTTTTATTTTGCCATCTCTTAATGCAGGTATCTCATAGATTAACTCTGCTGTAGCTCCTGAGTAAACTCTAGTATATCCAAATCCACGAGGATAACTTGAAGAACAGCTAGTGGTATGACCATATGAGGCAATCAAAAGATCATTAGTACCATCTTGATTAACATCTCCCCCATCCAGCACATCTGTCCCCATACTTTCACATTTTGAATCATCATCTTCAAAATGGTAGATCAGTGCGCCATCAAACCCTGAGAGCAGATCGACCATACCCCGTTCTTTTGTTGCTATTAAATGAGCTCCGACAAGTAAATCAGTTATCCCATCAGCATTAATATCTTTGATTGGTGCAAGACTACGCCCATAGCCTGTCCCAACGGAGGTGCTAACAGTATAGATCTTCTGACCATCAATCCCTGAAAATAAATAAACCTCATTTGCATAGGAATCTGCAACCCAAAAGTCGCCTGCTCCATCCCCGTTCACATCCCCTGCAGTTGCAAGTCGACTGCCGAACTGAAAAAATAAATTTGATCCAGTTACGCGATATATCTCCTCTCCAGTTTTTCCTGAAAATACTGCCACATACCCAGGGCCCGGATCAGTTATGAAGCCATCTTGCGTGGCACTCACTATGAAATCACTCAATCCATCAAAATTCAGATCGTCAACCTGCGTAACCTGCGCACCAAAGAAATCACGCTGTGTCTCCCCTTGAGGATTATAAATCTGTTTCTGTGCTTGAGCCTCCGTAATAAAAAGTAAGCCTGTAATAATAGCAATAAATATATGAATGATTATATTCATTCAAAAAATTATACATGAATATACTGGCTGATCAAGAAAAGAAGTTCAGCAGATTGAGACTGCGGGCATCTTACCCGCTGACCTGTAGAATTGCCATAATTTAAGGCAGTTCCAAAGGCGGAGAAGATGCCTGCGGTCCCAGCAATCTGAAAAGATGAACTAGGCAACCACCTCACGCTTCGCGTTAGAACGCTTCTCCGCAGTCGCCTCATTATTCTCTTTTTCTACCGCTCTTTTTTCTGATTGAACTGCTGCCCCCGCACTACCTAACTTTGAGTCTTCAAAACTTGAATCTCCCGGTGGCGTACTCTTAGCTGTTGTACGTACTCTTTCCGGTTGATTTTGGCTAGAAATGCTTACTGAACTACGACTTCTAATGCTTCCTGCATCCATATATTATTCCTTATTATTTTAAAGCTACTCTCCTTTCGCCTACAAATAGCAATTACTTAACAAACTGGAGCTTAAGTAATACGTAGCTTCTTTAACTTACTGAATAGACTATATCGCATAACAGACTAAAGAATTGCTTACTAACCAATATTATCAGCACTGTCGGTCAAAGGCGCTATGCATTCTGGCAAGTTGTTTATTGCTGCATTTACTACCGTAGAAACAGGATAACATGTCAGTAGCTCTGCCGGACATGGCTTAAGCAATGCCGTCAGTTCATCTGGCTTTATCTCTGTATCTAGCCACTTATCAAAGTCTTTTCGTTCTAAAATTACAGGCATGCGATCATGAAGAGGGCGCATAATTTCATTACAGGTAGTTGTGATAATGCTATAACTTTCAATATAATCACCTGTTGGCGACTCCCAGCGTTCCCAAATTCCTGCAAATACAAGAATTGTTCCCTCTTTTGGCTTGATATAGAAAGGCTGTTTCTTGTTTCCTCTTTCCAATTTTTGCCACTCGTAAAAACCGCTAGCGGGGATAAGACATCTTCGAGATTTAAAGGCTGAGCGAAAAGATGGCTTACTGTTAATCGTCTCTGCGCGTGCGTTAAATAGTTTGTAGCCGATATTTTTCTCTTTAGCCCAAGCTGGTATGAGTCCCCATACAAGAGTATGTAGTTCTCTTTCCCCATGCTTGCCGCGTTTGATAACAGAGGAATCCTGAGTAGGCGCAATGTTATACCTCATAGGCAAAGACTGAGGAGGTGTTGTAAGCGTCACCAGGCTATGAAGATCTTGCCAGGAATATAGCTGAGTTTGGCGGCCGCACATAAGTCAGATTAAACAAGTTATACAATTACCATTTTTTTGCTTTTATTACTATTGAAGCTTGAAAGGGTGAGACCATGGGCCGCCCCAGTCAGATCTATGTGTATATTCCTAGTAATGGTGGTATAGTTGTTAGTGGAACTGCTGTGCAGATGATCTAGTGCTTCTCCTGACGTGCAGGTGCTAAGGGCTCGCGCAGAAATAAGTGGCACAATTTGCATCCCATCTATAGGGCATCTTTGAATCTTTTCAAAGCAGAAAAATACTCGATATAGCTGTGCTATGTCTGCGTTTTTTCTGCTTCGAAAATCTCCAAATCTACCCTATACCTGAGCGCAACTTGTATCACTTATTTCTGCGCGAGCCTTAAATATCCACTTCGCCATATCGATTCTAAGGAGTGTAGAGCTAACGCAATCCAAATTAGAGCAAATGAGATATACTTAGTAGTATTAACAACCTCATCATAAACCCATACTGCAAGGATAAACTGAATCGATGGTGAAAGGTATTGAAGAAAGCCGATAGTAATTAACGGCAATTCACGTGCAGCTTTTACAAAACATAGTAGCGGCAATGTTGTAACGAGCCCTGTCGATACAAGCAATAAGCAGGTGATAGGATCAGCTATGCTGACGCTGAGTGAGAAATTAAAATAGTTATACACAAGATACCCAAGCGCAATCGGAAGCATGAAGATCGTCTCTACTAAAAGACCTAGGTAAGAATCTACGACCAGTATCTTTCGCACTAAGCCATACAGTGAAAAGGTTAAAGCTAAACTTAAGGCAAAGAACGGAAACTCACCTAATTGCACCACCATTAAAGTTACTGCGAATGCTACTAGCAGCAGTGCAAAGATCTGTGGCCTTCCAAGATGCTCTTTTAGAAATACTCTGCCCATAAAGATATTCAGTAATGGACAGATAAAGTATCCCAAACTAGCATCGAGAATGTGACCGGTGTTTACTGCGATTATATAGATTAACCAATTAACTCCAATTAGAAATGAGCTCAGTATTAAAATCCTATATTGGTCGCTTTTTAAGATCAGTATTGCTTTTCTCCAATCCTTTCTTATGTACACTAACAATACAAGAAACAGGAGTGACCAGATTACACGATTTGCTATAACTTCATAAGAACTTACTGTACTGAGAGCCCTCCAGTATATTGGGAACAACCCCCAAAGAGTATAGGCTATTATCCCGTAAATTAGTGCTGGCTTCATCCGCGAATTGTAGTATTAAAATAGACCCACCACAACAACTTTGCCAGCGCTAGCTTGTTGATCTGAATTATGCTAGTGTCTACCTATGGGAAGGGGTTGCTTAGGTTTGATTAGGTTCGATTTATAAACAGCAACGGTATCTTTGCGGTATATTAAGCTTAGTCATATAGCTTGGTTTTAAATACTGCAAAGATGAGTGAGCTCAGATGTTGTCTTCACCACGCGCGGTGCCTCGCATCTGAGCAAGGCCGTCTAGTCTAACTCCTAAAGACTGACCTGCCTGCAGAGTCTCACTCAGAGGTGGTTGGAGGACTCTCTCAACAAAAGACGCAGGCGATGCGTTTGAGAGTTGAAGGGTTTGCAGTCCGCCATAACCGTGCACTCGCATGGTTCTGCAACACCCTTCCCACCTTTTAATGATTATTTCTAGTGCTTCGCCAAATAAGTTTTTTCACGTATGGCGCGCTGCGTTGCCCCAGATTGGCACGCCTCGGAAGGAGGAAATCCGCAGCAATACTGGA
>CAZKXU010000017.1:0-44470 GCA_964556665.1 uncultured Bdellovibrionales bacterium
CTGGGGCAACGCTGCGCGCTATACGTGAAAAAACTTATTTGGCGAAGCACTAGCGAACCTGGACTGCCTACAGAAGCAGTGCTTAATGTACTAAGCAGCATCTTCATAAACCAACTCGACGCTTGGCGGTCCCGTAGATGAAGGCTTTTATTTTCATCTGTTCGGCACACTCTATCCCCAAGAAACTGCATTTTGTCTATTTCTTGGGGGTTTAACCTATAGTATAATCACCCAAAAAACTGTATTTTGTCTATTTCTTGGGGGTTTGATTAATGAGAAATGAAAAGCAAAAATTTGCTGGTCGGCAAGTTGAATTGCAACAACTCAGTGCAATTAAAAAATTAAGGAAGGCGAGCCTAGTGGCTATTACCGGCCGTCGTAGAATTGGCAAGAGTGCATTGGTCAAGGAATTTTCAAAGGAATTTAAACATTTCTACGAATTCCAGGGGTTGGCTCCGCGTTTGGCTGGTAGCAATGCTCTGCAGTTGGCACATTTTGCTGAAGCTTTGCAGCTTAACTTCGGTGGCGGGAGATTGCAATTTGACACATGGACTCAGGCATTTGATCAGCTAGCTAAAGAGATTGGAGATCGACCCGCCCTGGTATTTTTAGATGAATTGTCTTGGATGGGAAAATTCGATCCAGACTTTGCTGGTCGCCTGAAAGTGGTATGGGATACAAAATTTAGTCGGGTGCCTGGATTAATCTTGGTTTTATGTGGGTCGGTATCTGCATGGATTGAAGATAATATTTTAAATAAGACAGACTTTGTAGGCAGGGTGTCATTGACCTTACGTTTAAAAGAATTGCCGCTGCAGGTAGCCCTAAATTTTTGGGATATTGATAAAGAAAGAAGTTCAATTTTAGAACGTTTAGACTATTTATGTATTGTTGGCGGAGTACCAAAATACTTAGAGGAATTCAATCCGCATGAATCTTGCCTAGCAAACATACAGCGACTTTGTTTTACAGCAGGGGGATATTTGTTTGAAGATTTTGAGCGGGTGTTCTCCGACATTTTTGGGCGAAAAACTGATACCTATCGCAAGATTGTTCGGGCTATTAGTGCCAGGCATTTAAGCCCTCCACAGTTAAGCAAGAAATTTAGACGTAGTCCGGGCGGTGATATTACCCAAGCTTTAACTGAACTAGAACAATCTGGTTTTCTTGCGCGCGACTACGTATACAAAGCAGGAGGTCAGCGTGGTAAATTGAGTCGCTTACGAATCAGCGATAACTATTTAAGATTCTATCTGCGATATATTGAGCCAAATCTTGAAAGAATAAAGCGCGGAATTTTTAACTTAAATAATTTGAATAATTTGTTAGCCTGGGAAGCTATTCGGGGATTGCAGTTTGAGAATTTAGTTAATAATAGGCTACCTGAGATTCTTACAGGCCTAGGCTTAAGAGATGCTGGAGTATTGGCCGCCGGTCCATATTTTCAACAACAGACTAGTCGCACTCAAGCTGTTCAAATTGATCTCTTAATTGAGTGCGAGCGCAATAATTTTTATATTTGTGAGATTAAATATCAAAAGTTGATCAGTGCGCGAATAATAAAGGAAATGCAAGCTAAACTTGCCAAAATAAAATTACCCAAGTATTCAAGCAGAAGACCAGTGCTCATATATGCTGGTGAATTAGACCCAGCAGTCACAGAAAGTGGTTTTTTTGATAAGATTTATGATTTGCAGTTGTTGGATGGCAAAAACGAAAGCGGTTGGCCGGGGCGCCAGGCGCAGAAAACTTTTTAAATAGGTTCCATTTAAAGAGCGCAGCAGCTAATTACTTTGCTGCCCAATCTTAAAACCGTCCTTTAGTCGTAAGCTCGTGCGAAATGCACCACTCTAAGTTTGAATTTCATTGGAGCGCCAGCGACCGGCGCGTAACCGTTCGCGGGACTGTATATACGTTTGAAGCAGGAACTGGGAGCGCGGGCTTCCAGTCTTATCATTAAGATGATCAAAGTTAATTTTCATGTAGGTGAAGCAATCAGAGGAGTCGTTGTAGCATTAGTTTCAAAGCGGAGCTCACTAATTGTTCGAATTCACTCCATCCGGGTCCACCAACTATAATTCAAATAAGAAATTCTGACCTGGCAAAGTTCAAGCCTCACCTCATCAGATCCCTATACTCGAGCGGCAACGGCTGGCTCTCCGGGTTAGAGTCTGACTCAGGCTTTGCAAGTTTTAGATCTTCAATGCTTCGTTTTGGCTTAGCTTCGTTCGGATTAAACCCGCTCTCGCTATCTTTTCCTATATGCTTAAGATCTATCTGCTCAACACTCTCTTTAATCTGAGTTTCCTTAAACTCATTGTTTTTACCCGGTTCAGCCGTAGGGCCATCCCCCTCAAACTCCTTTACCTCTCCCTGGCTATTTGGGAGTGAGCTGTCTTTAGGTTTCTCTGATTGTTGTTTATCATTCTCCTTCTCATTTTTTTTATCAGCTTGCGCATCCGACTCTGTTTTTGCCTCTGCGCTCCTTTCCCCATCATTCCCATCATCTTTCTTAGCTTCGGAGTCTTTACCTTTTTTATCACCTGGTTGGTCACCCTCATTTTTGGCGTCCTTGCTCTTCTCCTCCCCCTGCTCATCACCCTGCGTGCCTTGCTCTTTCGAGCTCTGGCCCTCTTCACCTTTCTTCTCACCAGGTTTTTTACCGTCTTCCTTTCCTTTTTGGTTAGCTCCTTTGCCCTGATCGTTTTTCTGATCCTCCTTGCTCTGCTTCTCTTTGCCCTCGCTCTTCTGAATCTCTTTCTTTATCTGCTCCAGTGCCTGTTCTGCCGCCTTTAATCCCTCCTCTTTCGAATCATTACTCTGTTTATCATTTTTGCTCTCGCTGCTACTCTCACTTTTACTGCCCTGCTCCGGCTCGCCCTCTTTGCCATCTCCTTTCCCCTGCTCATTTTTATCGGACTGCTTAGTGCCCTCCTTGCCACCCTTCTTTGACTCACCCTCTCCCTTCTCTCCATCTTCCTGCTTATTCTTATCGGACTCCTTCCCCTGCCCCTCTTGGTTCTCCTTTTTCTCCCCATCCTTGCTACTCTGCTGTTCATCGTTCTTTGGCCGCTCCTTTTCCTCTTCATTCTTCTCCTTTTGCTTCTCCTTTTGCTCCTTAGATTGCTTTTCACTAGCTGGGATAGTTGCGGTAGGGGTCGGTGTTGGTTCAGGGGTTGGAGTGGCCTCAAGCTTGGCCACTTCAGAACTTGGCTTGGTTTCACCTAGCAGTGCCTCTTTAGCTTTTTCTACCTCTCCTTTAGCTGATGATAGCACCTCCAAGATCTCCTCCTTACTCACATTATCTCTGTTCAGAACGTCGCCAAGCTTTTGCAGCTCCTCTTTTACCGGAGTTGGTAGATTCTCCTCCTTTATTAGATTAGCAATTAACTTTGCTTCCTCCTTAAACTGAGAGGGCGGGGAAATTTTATTATGCTGTGTAAGAAAAATTGCGATCCAGATTAAAGGTAAGAGATAGGCAACTCTTCGATATAAAAGAGGCAGCGCTATTGGAAAAAGCTTATCAAGATCAGCCCCTAGCAAAGTCTGCTCAAGCTGTTTTTCAATAAGCCTTAACTTCTCCTGATCTAGGGGGCTAGCAGTGAGACTTTCTATTGTTAGAAAGCGCTCCTTGGTTTTGATACGATCATCAAGCGCTAGTGCTGTATCTCTAAGAGTAGGAGGAACAAGTTGCCTGGCATAGCCGATCCAGGTCGCAGCTAGGAGTATCAGAATAAGAGAAAAAACGATCCGCAAAGTGGCGGAGCTTTCATGCAATACATTCTCACTTAAGCAGATCAGGCTTATTAGCAGCACTATTATGACGAGCGCTCTTGCTAGATTATTATAGTACAGCCTTGCTCGTACCTTCTCAGTTGAGTCTTTAGTTGTCATTTATTCAGTTGCAGCTTCATCTAGCTTAAGCTTCTCAGTAACTGCTGTCTGCTCCTCCAATGCAGCACTCCTATTGCGCTGGTATTTATTGACCGCCTCATTATGCTCTTGCAAGGTTGTAGAGAATACATGGCTACCTTTTCCATCGGCTACGAAAAACAGATACTCCGAGGGGGTGGGAAAGAGAGCTGATTTAATCGCGTTCTCCCCTGGGTTGCCGATCGGCGCAGGCGGCAAACCGTAATGTACATATGTATTGTACCGATTCTCCTCATCTTGTAGATGCTTCTTGGTCAAATTTCCATCGAAATCTTCGATACCGTAAATTACAGTAGGATCTGCTTGAAGCCGCATACCTTCTCGTAAACGGTTATGAAAAACGGAGGAGATTAGCGGCTGTTCTTCAAAGTTGCCGGACTCCTTCTCTATAATAGAGGCTAACGTTAAGATCTCATGTCGTGACATAAGCAGCGTATCTGACTTCTTGCTGAACTCATCCGTCCAATGCTTCTCCCCTAAAGTAAGCATTGCCCAGATGACATCCCTGGCCGTAATTGGACGGGAGAAGTTGTAGGTATTTGGGAAAAGATAACCTTCAAAGCTTTTCGCGCTTATCCCTGCGATTGATAAAAGCTCAGGGTCAGTGAGGGCGCTGTCGAATTCAGTTTTTTTAATAAGCCCGGCCTCTTCGACTAGCGCTCCAATATTCCAAATACTTACACCTTCTTTTATCACGACTGTGCGTTTAAAGACCTCGCCGCTCACGAGCTTCTTTAGAATCTCGGTTGGCGTCATCCCAGAGGAAACCTCATACTCCCCTGCTTTAATTCCCTTATCATCACGTCTAAGACGAGCAACTACGTCTATACACCACCAGCGCCTTACAACACCTTTACTTTCGAGTAGTCGAGCTACATCACGAAATGACTTACCTGACTCGATCTCTATTAACACCTTACTCTGATTACCAGGCATTACTGGGGTAAAGAGCAGATGGTTCAAGGTCATATAAGTTGTGAATGCAACGACGAGCGGCGCTATTAATACAAGGGAAATTTTTATTACTACTCTTGCTGATGACATGAAGTGTTATCCAAATAGGTTTGAAGTATTATAGACGCGCTTAGGGCATCGATCATCCCCTTCTTTCGCCTTGATCGGAGATCTCCCCCCGATCTTGTCAAACAATGTTCTGCCTCCTTTGAACTACCATACTCATCTATGTATATCAGCTCTACTGCTACCCTAGCCTTAATTCTACGACAGAAGTTTTCAATCTTATCACATTGCTTATTGCGGGAGCCATCAGCGCCAAGTGGCAATCCTACTATTAACTTACCAACCTGCTTGTCCTGTATTAACTTAAGGATCTTCTGCTCGGCTTCATTTTTAGCACGCTCATAGGTCGCCATTGGAGAGGCAATCGGCGCTCCCTCCTCACAGATCGCTACTCCGACCCGTTTGTCACCAACATCTAGGGCAATGATAAATCCCATCTACTTAAGCGCTCCTTGTTTCCATGGTTCGGCTCATGATATAAGGCATTAGCATGGAGCTTACAATTCCTTATCCTAAAAATAAACTTCGCTCCTTTCTTATAGGGACCGTAATCTTTCAAGGCATTATCCTTCTTTCAGCCGTCTACCTACACACCTTAACTGAAAACCAGCTCTCTCCTGAAGAGATTGCGCTAAATAGGTATGCTGAGAGCGATGCTCAGCATATTGAGGATCCTAAGGCAGGTATAGATGTAGAAGAGCCTGTCAGTAAGGAGGAAATTTCTCCCCCTCAGCATTCAGATCAGATTCAGTATGAGGTCAAGCCTGCAGATACTTTAACAAAGATTTGGGTAGCAAACGGTGGCACTTATGCCGGTGGCCTTTCTGCCGCAAATGCCTTTAAGGCTGCTGGAGTACAGTTGAACTCATTACGTGTTGGTGAGTCACTTACTTTTGTTAGGAGCGCTGAAGGGGATATTGTACGTTTTGAAAAGAAACTATCCCCTGAAAAGATCCTAATCTTAGAGGGTACTTCCTCCGCCGGTTATACCTATAAAATTGACACCAAGACCGTGGTTGAGAAGAAAAAAGTTGTCTCCGGCATTATTGACTCCTCATTTGCCGTATCAGCCTTGAAGGAGGAGATCCCTTATACTGTAATCGATGATTTTGTAGATCTATTTAGTAGTCGGGTCGAGTTTCGACGTGACCTTCAACCAGGAGATTCCTTTACAATCATCTATAACGATCGTGTTACAGAGAGTGGCGAGCTGATGGGCACCTCCTCAATCGTAGCTGCTTCCTTAAAACTTGAGGAGCAGATGATGGTCGCGGTTGGGTATCGCGGCAAGGATGGTGAACTAAGATACTTTGATCAGAATGGCAATCTTCTCGGTAATTATTTTCTGCGTTACCCTTTAAGCTTCAGTCGCATCTCTTCGGCTTTTTCAACGGCACGCTTTCACCCCTTACTTGAGAGATTCAAGCCGCATAACGGAGTTGACTTTGCAGCTCCATTGGGGACAGCCGTGCGTTCAGTTGCAGATGGCGTTGTCGAGTCTGCCGGTTGGAATGGGGGTGCCGGCAAAATGGTTCGTATTAGACACAGTTCACGGTATAGCACGGCATACCTGCATTTATCTAAGATCTCAGATCGCGTTAAACCTGGCGCACGTATTGGAAGGGGCCAGGTCATCGGAGCAGTAGGTCAAACCGGGACCGCGACAGGACCACATCTTCATTTCAGTCTTTATGATAAAGGCAGGTATGTAGATCCGCTAAAAGCACCACTACCTTCAATGCCAGTTGATAAAGGCATCTCAATCCCACCAACTGTATTGCAGATTAACATGGAAGCGCTGCGTAATGGCCATGAACAGGTTGTTCTGGCGCACGCTGCTGTAACAAGTCCTGAGGCTTAATTAATGTCAGACCATATTTTAGCAGCGGATCCTGT
Organism: uncultured Bdellovibrionales bacterium; assembly: GCA_964556665.1. GTDB lineage: Bacteria > Bdellovibrionota_C > UBA2361 > UBA2361 > CAZKXU01 > CAZKXU01. The sequence goes on from CAZKXU010000017.1 coordinate 6,850, forward strand.
TGGTCTGCTGGCGGTAGTACATAAGCTCCTCACGGCAATAAAAATGACAATACCGGGAGCGTGGGCTTTTAGCCAACAACGACTAGGCTACAAATTCGTTTGCAGGCTGGAAGCCTGCGGTCCCGGTCTTAGAACTGTATGAATACTCCTTCATCTACACTTCAGATCCGCTGTACCGCCTTAGCCGGCGGCGGCACAACGATAGGTGAAATAACTGCATCTTCTGAAGCTGAACTTGTTGGCCGCAAAGCATTTCTCCCATTTGCCGTTCCAGGCGAGGTAGTGGAGGCTCAGGCAGTTAAGGCAGAGGCAAAATTTGTTCATGCAAAATTATTAAAAATCGTTGAATCATCTGCGCACCGTATAACACCACCCTGCTCGATTTTTGAGCAGTGCGGCGGATGTGATTTTCAGCATATAGAGATCCAATTCCAGCGTGAAGAGAAGCGCCGCATGGTGGAGAGTATGTTGGCGCGTCAGGGCGGAGTCCTCCCCCTCTTAGGAGTAAAATTAATAGGTTCCGATCTGCCGGAATATGGATACCGCGCACGCATCGGTTTGCACCTCGAGGCTGATGGTAAACTTGGATTTTATCGGCAAGGAAGCGGTGAGGTCGTAGATGTTGCTAACTGCCTTATATCAAGAGCAGAGATTAATGCAGCGCTTGCAGCAATAAGGCCTTTTGCTGAGGTGCTGGCCAGATTTATTGGCGGCATAGTAATTGAGGAGCATGCTGGGAAGGTAGATATAGTATTTAAGCCTTTACCCGGGAAAGTTATTGCTAGAGATTTGATGGAGAGGATCTCCGCAGCAGTAAAGTTTAGAATATACACTGCTGGGGAGATGTCTAGAGAGGATGATAATTTCCCAAGCGGACATTTTTCACAGGTTAATCCACAGGGGAATGAGCTACTTATTAAAACAGTACTTTCTCATATCAGTAAAATGGACAGAGCGATTACTGATCTATATGCAGGCTCTGGAAATTTTTCGATTCCTTTAGCTAAACTAGGCAAAACAGTTGAGGCAGTAGAGCTTGACCATGTTTTAGTTGGATACGGAGAAAAGCTAAAGCAGGAGGCGGAACTTCACAACTTAACTTTTTATGCTTTGAGCTGCGAGTCTTTTTTAAAGAAACATAATCTTTTATCAACAGTAGTCTTGGATCCGCCACGCAGCGGTATTAAAAATATTATTAAACATTTTTCCCCAAAGCATGTTAGAAAAATTGTGTACATAAGCTGTTCCCTGCCCGCTCTAGTTCGAGATCTTAAGGAGCTTCAAAAGTCAGGCTATCTAATCAGATCAGTTGAAGTCCTCGATATGTTTGCACAGACGCAGCATGTTGAATGTGTGGCCTTGGTGGAGGCGCAGCAATAAGCGCTCTTAATAGCGCCTATAATTCGCATTGCGCGATGGCAATATCCATGGTATATTGCTATTAATGATTGCACGTGAGCTATCTATCCCAACTAACAGAGATTTTTTTCTCTTTGGTCCACGCCAAACAGGGAAAACTTCCCTTATTGAGAGAAAATTCAACCCAGATTCGATCTTTCCAATTAACCTTTTTGATAATGAAACCTACCTTAGGTATTTGGGACATCCACAGATACTTTCTCAGGAGATAAACGCCCTTAGTCCGCAGATTACCCATATTTTTATCGATGAAGTGCAGCGTGTACCTGAGCTATTGAATGAAGTTCAGATTCAGATCGATAAACGATCTTCACGCAAGTTTATTCTGACTGGATCAAGTGCGCGTAAGCTAAAAAAAATTCAGGCCAACTTACTTGGGGGTAGAGCTTGGAATTTAAATTTATTCCCTTTTACGTCACATGAACTAGGAGCAAGTTTTAACTTACCTAGAGCTCTACAATATGGGACTCTCCCGCGCATCTACTTGGCCGATTCCGACCGTGATCGGGAAGAGTACCTACGCAGCTATCTGGAGATATATATTGAGCAGGAGATAAAGGCTGAAGCACTAGCTCGTAATTTAACCAGCTTTACCAGATTTTTAAACATTGCAGCCCAACAAAATGCCGAGCAGATTAACTTTTCAGCTATTGCCAAAGATACGGGAGCATCCCGACAGAGTGTTCAAAATTACTTTGCAATCTTAGAAGACACATTAATCGGCAAAATTTTATTGCCGTACCACCACTCTGAGCGTAAGCGCCATAAGTTGGCGCCTAAGTTCTATTTTTTTGATACCGGTGTATATCATGTAATTCAACAAAAACTAAAAGCGCCACTACTGCCGGGAACCTATGAATTTGGGATTGCCTTTGAAACATTTATGATTAATGAAATATTTAGAATAAATTCATATCAACGCAAGGATTGGAAGATTGGATTTCTAAGAACAGTAAATGATGTGGAAGTTGATATTGTAATAGAAACTCCTAATGCTGAGGTGATCGGCATTGAAATAAAGAGTAAAGAGCTGCCGCATGAATTGGATTTTAGCTCCGGCCAGGACGCTCTTAAGAGAGTAGTGCCCAAAGCCTCTTTTTATTGTGCATGCAGCGGCTCTACCAAGCGGTTAGTAAGGGATGCGCATATATGGCCCTTTCAAGATGTATTAGAGATGTTAAGGAAACTTTAAGTAGCTCCTGTCCTAACAGCCAGGAACTGTTGAGAATGCTAATAGCTGAATTCTAAAACGAAGTGCAACACTTAGTATCCTTAATGATCCTAAGTATTGCAGTTCGTTTTTAAATTCAGCTCGAAATTATGGCGCCACCTTATTCAGGCTACCTATCTTCACCAACTGGAGCCACCCTACTTTGTAACCCCTTAATTTCATTGGAGACGATGATGGTCAAGTTGTTTTTTTACCTAATTTCAAGTGGTTAGAAAGTAGGGTGGCTCCAATTCGGAAGAGATAAGTTGCGTTACCCAAATAAGTTTGCATGTCGCACCATGGGATCCCAGCAAGTCTAGCTGCAGCGACTGTTACTGTAGTTATATACTTAGAACGAAATATCTGAGCGCAACTGGCCAAATAAGGAACGTAACTTTCTGGCACACCGAGGCATGAAAAAATTGGAGCATAGTCTGCATGAAATTCCCAAGTTGATTCGGAATATATTGCGGCGTTCATACCTGGGAAACTACGTCTTTTTAACTCCGCTCTCCCTTCTCGATGAATTCTCTCTAGCGCCGATTTAGAGAGACGTAAATCTCCGAGCTCCCCATTTGGCTCTCTATTTCTTCTAATTCCCGTTGGACCAAAATTCATTGTAAAATTATAACAGCCTTGAATTCTTAAGCAATTTTGGAGGTATTAAGCGATATTAAGTCCAATTTGATTAGCAAGATATGCATTGTTATAGTTAAGCCCTAAAGAAGGGCTGCGCCTAAGAGTTGTAATAGAAGGTAGAAGGGTCCGAAAACAGAAAGGAGGGTTGCATGGCGATCTTCAAAGGCAAGAAGATCAGAGTTAAAGTCGCTAACGTCTATCCGGGGAGAAACGGAAGGATGATTTGTGCGGATAACAAATTCTTCCGCGTACCAGTTCGATGCTTCCCGCAAGAAATCCATATCGGGGATTGGTTGACCCTTGAAGTCAGGTCGCTCAAGCCTCGATCCGGCAACTACATGGTCAGCGGGGCTAGACGTGGCAGACAGCCCGGAAAGCCCAGGGTGGCCGAAGATGACAAGGACGACCGGAAAAAGAAAGGAGGGGCCTCATAAAGGTTTAAGGCGCAGCCCCTTCTTTTTTCTCCGAAAATTGTCCGGGTTTATAGATATTTTTTTATACACCAAAGATGCGAACTGTCTCTTACTTTAATGCCTGGTAACAAGCCTTATATACAGATTCCGTTGCGCTATGTTTCGAGATTGAGTGGATGTCCTGGAATATCCCCGAAACGTTACAATTATTAAGCAGCATTTTTATTTTTTGGTACCATCCTACTCTTTAATTATCTGAAATTCAGGAGATTATTTTCGCAGGCTGAAGATACATTGGGCAATCATAATCTATTCAGTGATTTTTAAAATTGTGTGGCTCCAGAAAATAGGATTACGTCCAAAGCTCAAGTGGTGCATTATGTACTAAAGTTCTAAGAATATCATTGGTAGTAAGAATGCCTACTAGTTTTTTATCTTCATCTACAATTGGCATTGAACTAACTTTTTCTACAAACATTATCTGTGCTATTAATCGAATCGCTGTATTGGGACGAGCTGTAAGCACATTTGTTGTCATTATGTTTTTGATTGGGCTTTTTAATTGCTGTTTTGAACTTAACTCCTCTCCGATATGTGCAATATTTAAAGATAAAAAATCTCTATCAGATATGATGCCAACTAACTTTCCCTGTTGTGAGGTTATTGGTAGGTGACGAAACCTTTTCTCCTTAATTAAATTCCATGCTTGTTCAACAACATTGTTGATATCCAGTGTAATTACAGGGGAACTCATAATCTGAGATGCAACTATAGCAGGTTCCTTTTTCGCCATAGGGCGATCAAGTTTAGCATATGGATTATTATGTGTGGATTGTTGTTCATATTTGTTGTTTTTTCGAGAGAGGATTGTATCTGACACTTCATAAGTTGGAATGATTGGCGATACTGCGGAGATCTTACCTCTTCTAACTATAGTTTGGTTATTTGCTGCGCTTTCAGCTTTAGTAGGGACAGCCCCTGAACTTGCCAAAGCTGTTGCTAGACCATTTGATGGAAAGAGTTGCGGTAAAATAGTTTGAGGTTCATTACTGATATCTACTGAGACATCATCCTCCGTTATTGTTTGGTCTGCTAAATTAAATGGCGCTGCATTTTCGGTATTTAGTCCTTCGACATTAGCAATTGATGGTGCATAAATAGTCTGACCACCTGTAATGTTGGATATATAAAACATATTCATTAGGATGCTTAAAATCAGTAGTAAAATTCCGGTCTTTCAAGCCATACTCCCTGCTAGTTAAGATCTTTCAAAAGTCAGGCTACCTAATTAAATCAGTTGAAGTTCTCGATATATTAGGAGAGACCCAGCGTGTTAATCAGATGCTCCGCAATAAGCGCTCCTTACCGAACAGTGTTGTCATCATATTATTTGCCGTAACAGGCCAGGTGTATTTATCTAACTAGCTGAAAATATTGAGTTTTGTTATATAATGGAAGCTTTACTCTTAGTTCGACAGAAACTCATTTATTTACTATCCTAAGCCTATAACTTATTAAACTTATTATATATTCATGAAAGGCTCAGAGATTAGATCCGCATTCCTAGAATACTTTAAGAAAAAAAGTCATACGATTGTTAGCTCATCCTCGCTTGTACCGGCCAACGATCCGACAATTCTTTTTTCTAATGCCGGGATGAATCAGTTTAAAGACTGCTTTCTTGGTACTGATAAGCGCGCCTACTCTCGCGCAGTCTCTTCACAAAAATGTTTGCGCATCAGCGGCAAGCATAACGACCTTGAGAATGTTGGAGTAACAGCACGTCATCATACTTTTTTTGAGATGCTCGGTAACTTTTCTTTCGGCGATTATTTTAAAATAGACGCGATCAAATTCGGCTGGGAGTTTGTTACTGAGGTATTAAAGCTTCCAAAATCAAGATTATGGGCCACGGTATATAAAGAAGATGAAGAGGCTTTTAAGCTCTGGAGTGAGCTAACTGACATAAATCCTGATCGAATTTTAAAGATGGAGAAGGATTCCAACTTCTGGGCGATGGGTGATACAGGGCCGTGCGGACCATGTTCCGAGCTCTTCTACTATGTTGGAAAAGAGGAGAAAAACCAGTGCGAGGAAGATTTTAGAAAAGACGATGGATCGTATCTAGAGATCTGGAACCTTGTTTTTATGCAGTTTGATCGAAGTGCAGACGGCAAGCTTTCGCCGCTTCCAAAACCCTCTGTCGACACAGGTATGGGGCTTGAGCGCGCTGCAGCGGTTGTGCAGGGTGCACGTTCAAACTACGACACCGATCTGTTAAGGGATATTATCACCGTTTGTGAGAAGCTCTCCGGATTTAAGTATGATGGCTCGTCCTTTGAAGTTCGGGATCTGCGCACAGACAAGGCGTATGCACGGGATGTAGCGATGCGGGTAATTGCCGATCATTCACGCGCTGTAGCTTTTTTAATCGCTGATGGTGTGCTTCCTGGGGCTGATGGTCGCGGGTATGTGCTGCGGAGGCTCATCCGACGCGCTGTACGACATGGACGGGTGCTACAGTTTAAAGAGCCGTTCTTTAAAGACACGGTTAAGGCGGTAGTTAAGATGATGGGAGAGCCATATCAGGAGCTAGAAGCTCCATATCCGGAGCTCCTAGAGCGAGTTGATACTATCGTCAGGGTGGCTGATGCCGAGGAGCGCAAGTTTCATGAGACCTTGGATGCAGGTCTTGAGATTCTAAACCGCGAGGTCGCAAAACTTCCTAAGAATACCCCCTTCCCTGGACAGGTCGCTTTTCTTCTGCATGACACTTACGGATTCCCTCTGGATTTAACCGCAGATGCTCTTAAGGCTTACAGTCTAAATGTTGATGTTGCAGCCTTTGAGCAGGCTATGGAGGCGCAAAAACACCGCTCTCGTAGTGATCGTGAGTCAAAAGGTCATACCTACAGTTCAGTAAAAATCGAAGCAGATAAGACAGATTTTCTTGGATATGAGAGCACTTTAGCGGAGAGCAGCTTGGCTGCCGTTCTGCCCTCAGAAAACGGAGAGATCTCATTGATTTTTAAGGCTACTCCTTTTTATGCCGAGTCGGGCGGCCAGGTCGGAGATACCGGTACCATAGAATTTAAGGATGTGCGGCTTAAGGTCACAGATACCCAGAAAGTACAGGAGAATTACTACGTACATCACTGTCAGGTACTTGAGGGGGACTTCTCGCCTAAACTAATAGGAGCAAAGGCTTCTCTTGTAGTTGATAAAAAAAGAAGAGAGAGGATTCGTAATAATCACTCCGCTACCCACATCGTGCATGCAGCCTTAAGAAATATACTTGGATCGCATATTAAGCAGGCCGGTTCGCGGGTTGATGAAAATACTTTAAGATTCGACTTCTCTCATTTTGAGTCTATCACTGAGGCTCAGATGAACGAGATTCAGCAGTTCATTGCTTCCGAAATCCGAGCTAATCATGAGGTGCATACAAAAGTACTTCCACTTGATGAAGCTAGAAAAACAGGGGCAGTAGCCCTCTTTGGCGAGAAATATGGAAGTATGGTTCGTATCGTCGAGATCGGAGCAAAAAGCGTTGAGTTTTGCGGAGGAACACATGTTACGAGATCCGGAGACATTGGCTTTGTAATGTTGGCAAATGAGGGCGGCATCGCTGCAGGGGTACGTCGAATCGAATGTTGGAGCGGAGCAGCGGCAGAGGAGCGGCTTCTCATAGAGAGAGCGGAACGGCTCAAAATCGTAGAATTGCTTAAGGGTGGAGATGAAGATCTAGCAGAAAAAGTTGAGAAGATAATTGCGCGCCAGAAAGCCTTGGAACGGGAGATCGATGGGATGAAAGGAAAACTTGCTTCAGCTTCGAGTGTTGAGCTTGAGAACAAGGCACGCCTCTCTCCTAAAGGTATAAAGGTCATTGCTGAGCGTGTGGATGCGGCAGATACAGATACTCTAAGATCGATGGTAGATAGATTACGGTTAAAGCTTGGATCTGGAGTAGTCGCATTAGCCTCTAAGCAGGGTGAGCAGGCTGTCGTTGTTGCCGGAGTAACTGCTGATCTGACCGCCAATATCAGTGCCGGTAACTTAGTAAAAGAAGCGTCTAAGCAGTTTGGCGGTCGAGGCGGTGGGAGAGCCGACTTTGCCCAGGCGGGAGGGCTTGACCCGGCGCGTATGGGTGATGCATTAGAGAAGTTGTATCAGTTGGTGGGGTGAGTTTATTTACAACCTCACTCACTGGGACCGCGGGCTTCTAGCCCGCAAACGGACTAGCTGCCAGTTCGTTTGCGGGCTGGAAGCCCGCGGTCCCAGTGCGTTTTAGTTTATTTTATTTGGGAATTATACCTTGGCTACAATAAAACAGCTACGCAAAGTTAAAAATGGGGATCCTCGATCAACTGAGAAGGAAGCGAATATCAAAGTTTCCGATACCGGAGTATTGCAGGTTCTGGTTGGGGAAACTGATAGAAATATAAAAACCATTGAACGTGAGTTGGACGTGACGGTAGGACGGGATCATGAAGGACTCGTTGTTAAGGGGCTAGACTCCGCTGTCGACCTAGCAGCCGACCTGATGACCCAGCTTAGAGATCTAATTCAACGCGGCGAGACAATCTATCCTGATGATATCGATCGTGGCATCAAGATGCTCTCCTCTAACCGTCATTTAAAGCTCGCCGATCTTTTTAAGGAGCAGCTAAAGGTTCATGGCAGAAAGAATGCTATTGCTCCTAGAACCTTTCGCCAAAAAAACTATATAGAGCAGATCGGTAAAAATGACATCGTTTTCGGTATAGGTCCTGCAGGTACAGGTAAGACATATCTGGCGATGGCAACAGCAGTAAATGCGCTACTTAATCGTGAGGTAAAGCGTGTAGTTCTTTGCCGTCCAGCTGTTGAGGCCGGTGAGAAGCTAGGATTTTTGCCTGGTGATATGGCCGAAAAGGTAAATCCGTATCTAAGGCCGTTGTATGATGCCTTACATGATATGGTGGAGTTTGATCGTGCGCATGAAATGGTAGAGAAGGGGCAGATTGAAGTAGCGCCGCTTGCTTTTATGCGCGGCCGTACACTTTCAAATGCCTTTGTTATCTTAGATGAGGCGCAGAATACCACTCCTGTGCAGATGAAGATGTTTCTTACCCGTGTTGGCTTCGGTTCTAAGTGTGTAGTCACCGGGGATATTACACAGATAGATCTGCCGCGCGGTCAGCAATCAGGACTAATTCATGCGATCAGTATTTTAAAAGAGGTACCCGGACTAGCATTTGTGCATTTTACTGATGAAGATGTAATACGCCACCCTGTGGTTGGACGAATTGTGAGGGCGTATGACAAGAAGGGGGATGGCGAGGCTTAGAGGGGGAAAATTTAACTGTGGTTAACTTTCCGTTTTTGACTTTTTACTTATAGCAAGTGACAGAATACCGTATCGTTATTCTGTCACTTGCTATAGCCTGGCCATGGATGGTCAAAGGCCGACAGACAAAATAACGGTACGTTATTTTGTCATTTAGTATATGTTCGACAAACTGCGCTCATACTTTGCTCCTCCCATCGATGGTGGAATCAATCCGCTAAGCAGCTTCCTGCTCGCATTTGTGAGCGCGATATCTTCAGAGCTATTATTTTACAATTTTGTTGCTCCTAGCTCCCTTCTTACCTCTTTCTGTCGGGTTATTCTTCTTTTTGTTTCATTCTATACATTTCATCGCTTCGCCTCTGTAAGTTTGTCTAATTATCGCCCTAATTTAAAAGATCTTTTTACCCTTACAATCATTACAGTCGTAGCGCTATTCATAGTACTTATCTCTGAGATTATCTGCCATGGGATTCCTGGGTACCTCAAGGAGGCCCGTTATTTACTGGATCTAACCCCAGAATCTTTAAGGTATGCAACTCCGTATGCAACAGGCGGGTTAATATTGCAGGCGATTCTTGGAGTTCACTACGGACTAGTATTCGGTGTAAGCTTGGCGATGATTCTGGGCATCTATCTAGATGCAACATGGCTGCCGCTTTATGTTTTAACTACGACCCTGGTTGCCTGTCTAAGTTTCTCAAGTTTTAGATCCAGGACTGCTTACATTAAAGCTGGCCTGAATGTATCAATCGTTGCGATCCTATTTGCCTTAGGATCTACCTTATTAGATCCGCAGGTGACCTTTGTAGATGGAGTTGCAAGAATCCTCTCCGCTCTTCTTGGCGGAGCGTTTTGTACCTTTCTAGCCGCAGGCATAACGCCGATCTTCGAGTACGTTGGCGGATATGTTACCGATATGCGGCTAATCGAGATGGCAACCCTCGATCATCCTCTACTTAAAGAGCTGAGTATACAGGCACCGGGCACCTGGAACCATTCCATGGTAATGGGGATGATGGTTGAGTCTGCTGCAAGTGAGATCGGCGCTAACCCAGTACTTTCTAGGGTTTCCGCCTATTTTCATGACGTAGGAAAGGTTACTAAGCCGCTTTACTTCGTTGAGAACCAGCGTCCCGGGGAGAACCGCCATGACAAGCTTAGCCCTTCGATGTCAGCGCTGATAATTCGCTCTCATGTTAAGGACGGCATTGAACTGGCGCGGGAACATAAACTGCCTAAGCCGGTCGAGGAGATGATTCCGCAGCACCATGGGACATCCCTGATAGAGTATTTCTATGATAAGGCAAGAAAAGAGGCAGAGGAGGCCGGAGAGGATCCGGAGCTAGTCGATCTAACCCTATATTCCTATCCCGGACCCAAACCGCAGACCAAGGAGGCTGGGATTATTATGTTAGCCGATGGGATAGAAGCAGCCTCCCGCACCCTTAGCGAGCCTACCCTTGATCGCTTGCAGGGGCTTGTGCAGAAGTTGATTAACAAGGTCTTTTCGAGCGGTGAGCTTGATGAATGTGAGCTTACCCTTAAGGATCTGCATGCAATTGCAAAGGCATTTACTAGGGTGCTTAACGGAATCTATCACCAGCGTATCGCTTATGCCGAGTCGGTAGAAAAAGGGGATGAACCAACAGAGCAGGCAGCTAGTGAGCACTCCGGCAACGGATCTACAGAGAACAAAGAGGAGAAACCGGAGGAGAAGGAAGATCTTAAGAGATTGGGGTTGTGATCTGCGCTAATATTAATTTTTGCATGACTATTTCCCCTGGGACCGCGGAGCTCCAGCTCCGCAACGTATTGCAAATTATACAATATTCAGGCGGAGCTGGAGCTCCGCGGTCCCAGGATCGATATTTATAGATAATGCTAAAAACTTTCAAAAATAATAACTGGATCGTTCAAATTAAGCTTGAGACTCGTCGTCTTAAGCTAAATAGGAAAATTTTTACCACAATTGTTTGCGGAATACTTGACGAAGTTGCTCCAAAGAATCTTCATCGCAGCGGCATTGAAATAAGCTTCGTCTTTACTACTGACTCCCGCATTATGCTCTTAAATCGTGATTTTAGAGGGAAAAACAAGCCTACAGATGTACTTTCATTCCCGCAGCTAGAGGATCATTCTGGACTGACAACTACACTTGGAGATGTGGTCATATCTCTTCCGACTGCATTACGTCAGTCAAAAATGTATGGAGTTACCCTTAATGAAGAGATTTTAAGACTTGTTATTCACGGCATTCTTCATCTGCTCGGCTTTGATCACGAGAAGGTTCCGAAAAAAGTTGCGGCACGGATGCGTCGCACAGAGAAAAAACTTTTTTCGAAATTCCAGAATGACTTTTTCTCGGTATTTTAAAAAATCTTTTGATTTTTACTTGACAAACTCCTCAAATATCCTTATTACGTTTTTATAGGGTCATTTATTTTTGACTAAATAAAAGAATTGAACGAGTCACACCAGGTTTTCATACATACCTCAGAGCGACTGAAGAACTTGAGAGGGGTAGGCAGATAGATGAACGAATCACTAGCAGCCACTCCGAAATCAAACTCGATCGCAAGAGAAGAAGCTCCAGCCGCTCCAGAAGAGCCTGACGGGGCCAGTCGCAATGCCGAAGTACGCGCAGGTTTAACTAGCGCCCAGACAATCCCTGAAGTTGCCGGTATTATTGATAGGGATTCTGCTCTAGATCTCACAAAAGAAGAGATTCACAGACTTGCAGATCCAGCCATTGCTCCGGTTGAAGTATCGGTAGAGCATCTTACAGATCTTAATTTAGCAGAGGAAGAGCTCCCTTCCGGCTATCGAAAATTACCAGCTGAGCCAAAATTAGATACGTCAGCTGAGGATGAGGAAGAGGCTGCTCAGCCAAGCAGTAGAGGAAAGCACGCTAAGACTAATGATTCTAAATCTGATACAGATCGGAATGATGGAGATTTGGATCTTGACGGCGTAGAAATCGGCGGAGCAGGGGATTTTGATGATGATACATTGCCTACTGAGGGTGATGTAACTTTTGAAGTAGAGTTCGATGGAGCTACCGAGGATGATGCCCGCTTAAGATATGACGAAATATCCGAGGCTCAAATTGATGATGAAGGAGAGGCCTCGCAATATGATCTTATGCTTGAAGCGATAGATCGTGCACGTGCACTAGAAGAGCGCATAGCCGCGCTTGATCCGGAAGGGAATGAGCCTGCACCGGTAGAGGAGATAGATTTAGAGAGTCTTTATACAATTAATTTAGTTGGCGGTGCAGTATTAGACGTAGATGTAGACGCGGATAAGGATGGTACCGCGGCGCAGGGCCAAGGTGAAGGAAATGGTACGGATGGCGCTCTGACTGAGGATCCAGCCGAGGCTAGCCCGGTAGTTGGCAGCTTTGAAGGGGTGATCGGCCTGGATGATGATGGTGAGCCTATTTTGGGCACTGTTTTTGAGCTCGGGGCTGTAAATGATAATGGGGAACCGGTTGTGGATGATGGCCAGGGCACCGCTTTAGGCTTTCAAAATGGGAATGGCGTTGGTGAGGATCCGGAGGAGGATCCTGATGCAGATAATGCTGGGGTAGTTAGAGACGGGACGAATGGAGAACCATTTGTTACAGCTGAGGACGGAGACGCCACAGTTGATCCCGACTCAGATAATCCTGCTTTTGCAGTAGCTGGTCTGGGCAGTGATTCCGATAGCGATCCTAAGTTAGAGGAAGCGGCAGATGAAGTTTTACTACATATAGATGAAGAACCTGATTCGGATGACGATGATTCTACCTTTACGGGCGGATTGGGTCGGGCAGAAGATCCGGAAGAGGATGAGGTCGTCGTTGGTAATTTTAGCTTAGTAAATGTTGATAGTGAACTATTCCCAGAAGAGATTGCTCTAAAGAATCGCAGAATTCACATTTTAAGGGAGCTTCTTTTACGCATGGAGGAAGGGTTTAATTTTCAGCCTATTCTTTTAAAGCGTAGAAAAAACCTTCAATCTGAATACTATTTAGAGCTCCTGATCCTTGATCTTATGGAGGAGCTAGGGTTAGAGACAGATAAGTTTGAGGAACTGCTTCAGTATCTTGGGGTAGATGCAGAGGATATTCAGTATATAAATCTGTTACGTGAGGATATTAAGTTTAGAGCTGTTACACCTACCTGCTCAAATAATTCAGGTAAACAGATACAGGCGATCATCTGACAACATTACCCTCTTGCTCTTCCTGAAGTACTACTTTAGAATTACTCAGTATTTTCAAAGTAGCACTTTAGTCTATGTATAACCGCATAATATCATTACCAAAAAATCGAAGTTTTTTTCTGTTTGGACAGCGAGGGACTGGGAAAACGTCGCTTATTAGATCTAGCTTTAGAGAAAGTGCCTTAATCTTAAATCTATTAGATTCTAAAATCTTTCTCGATCTTGTGAATTCACCTTGGAAGCTTAGGGAATACGCACTTTCAAAAAAGACCAATCAAGAACTAATAGTAATCGATGAAATCCAGAAAATTCCAGCTTTGCTAGACGAGGTGCATTTGCTTATTGAAGAGCACAACTTAAAATTTGCACTGACCGGATCGAGTGCCAGAAAGTTAAAAAGGGCTGGAGTAAATCTATTAGCTGGCCGTGCGTTAGACTATAAGCTCTATCCGTTGACGCATAGAGAATTAGGAGAGGATTTTCAACTGGAGCAGACTCTTCAGTGGGGAAGCCTGCCCATTACAGTAACTGAGCACGATGAAAAATTAAAGGAAGAATATCTATATGCATATGTTACTTCCTATCTCGAGCAAGAGATCGTACTTGAACAGGTCGTAAGGCAAATAGAGCCGTTCACAAAGTTTTTAGAGATAGCGGCACAATCCAACAACAACTTAGTTAATTATGAAAATATAGCAAAAGATGTGAAGGTTAGCGCTGTTTCCGTTAAAACATACTTCCAAATTTTAATTGATACGCTGATTGGCTTTTACCTTCCAGCCTTTAGCACCTCCATCAGAAAAAGGCAAAAAGTAGCGCCAAAATTTTATTTTTATGACATCGGGCTATTAAGAGCCTTACAAAAAACTCTTTTAATTAAGCCCATACAGAAAACCTTTGAATATGGGCTCCTTTTTGAAACCTTTATTATCAATGAAATTGTACGTCTTAACGAATATTACCGCTGTCGTTTTGAGTTTAGCCACTTACGTTTGGCAGACGATGCTGAAATTGATTTAATTATTGAACGTCCAGGCAAAAAGACAATTTTACTTGAAATAAAATCTAAGGAAAATATCGATGAGCGTGATGTATCCAAGCTTAGCGCACTTGCAATGGAGATTAAAAATTCAGTTCCGTATTATTTTTGCATGACTAATTCCCGTAAGCTGATTAAAAATGTGTTATGCTTAAATTGGCGTGAAGGAATCGATGAGATTTTTCAGCAATGATTTTATCATCGTTATAATTGATCGCCTCAGGACTTAGGTAATTTCAGGGTCGAAAGCGGAGTATTTTACTCCCCTTTCTACCCAAAAATTATTAAGAGTCTACCCCTTGCCCCTCTAACCTAAACCGAAACGTACTCCCCTGCCCCTCTACGCTCTCTACATCTATTGCTGAACCATGTGCCTTGGCAATGGCGCGTGCAGTGGCAAGACCTAGTCCTAACCCGCAGGATTTAAACTCAAAATCACCTGAAGAATGGTGCATTGCGCTTGCAACTTCATAAAACTTCTGAAAAATAAGTGAGAGCTGATCTTTAGGTATGCCAATGCCGGTATCTTTAACAGCAAATTCTACAAAACCACTCTGGCGGGAAGCTGAAATTTCGATACTTCCATTGTCTGGTGTGAAACGGATTGCGTTAGAGAGTAAGTTACGAAGCAGTATATATACCAGTGCAAAGTCACCCTTAACTGTCGTGGCGCGTGGATCGACTTTAAGTTCTAATTTAAGTTTGCGCGTCTCTAGAGCAGCCTTAAATGGCGTTACGACTTCATTTATTAACGAGGTAACGGAGATAGGCTCAGCGTTTGCAGCCATTCCTGAGCCGCCGAAATCGGCTAAGGTAAGGTTTCTAATATCAGAGATTAACTTTGTAAGTCGAGCTACCCCATCTAACAATGCTTGCGAAATTTTTGACCTGGTAGCCTCATCTGATATTGATCCGCCAGCCAAAACCTGAGTCGAGAGCTGAATAATATTCAGTGGTGTTCGGAACTCATGAGAGATAATAGTCATCATCTCATTTTTCCTGCGCTCTAACGTCTCTAAAGTTTTATTTCGCTCAGTTACTGCCTCATATAGACGAGCGTTATCGATTGCAAGGGAGATCTGATGACCACATTGCTCTAGAAATATTAGATCCGCTGTATTAAAGACCCCATTATTTTTGTTAAGAACCTGGATTGCTCCGATGCGATCCTTGCCGCGCACAGTTAGCGGAACGCAGAGGAGGTCACGGGTCTTAAAGGAGCCCTCTTTATCGACCTCTTTAAAAAATCTAGGATCACTCTGTGCATCGGCAACCAGTACCGACTCCTGCCTATCGATGGCCCAGCCTACAATACCGCGCCCGGCAGGCATCTTCATGCCTTCTAGCCGGTTCTCCTCCCCACCTTCAAGCACCCAGAATGTTAATTCCTTTGCCTCTGGCGAAAGCACAAAAACTGATACAGCTTCTGCCTTTAGGATACCCTTAAGATGTTTCATGGCTGCACTTACAACTGTCTGAGTTGAAAGCCCAGAGGTAAGAAAGAGCGGCAACCTTGCAAGAAATGTAAGTTGTTCAGTGTCCATTATCCGGTATTTTAAGCCTTCTTGGGTGGCAATACAGAGGCCGTCACCTCAGAAATAAAACCGCATTTACTATGAGCGCCGTCGCAGAACGGTTTATTGGCACTTTGACCGCAGCGGCATAGGCCGATCGCGGTGCGACCAGCTAGGTCGTACTTCCCCTCCTTGTCATCATAGATCTCAAAATCACCTTCAATCTTAATCGATCCATTTTTCTTTATCAGAATTTTAGCTGTCATATCTTGATACTAATTCCTAAACTGCATCTTGGACAACCGTATTTATTTCTGCTACCTTGCAAATATGTCAGATACTCTTGATATCTCGGAATCCAGAGATAAGATTCGATCTCTATCTGTAAGAATTGATGCTTTACAGGGGTTTCTTTGACATCCCATCGAAAAAATCACGATTAATTGAATTAGAGCAGTCAAGCCAGGATTCCACCCTTTGGAACGATAGCGTTAAAGCCAAGGGAATCATGCGGGAGCGATCCCTAATTCAGGAAGTTGTTCGTTCCTATGAAGATCTTAGAAAGCAGCTTGCAGATGTCATGGTAGCTTTTGAATTGGCACGTGAGTCAGATGATGGTGAATTTATTTCTGAACTAAAAACTGAGCTCAAGAGCCTTACCTCTAAGGTTCAGGAGCAGGAGTTTAAGGTAAAGATGAGCGGGCGCTTTGATCACATGAGTGCTTTAATCGAATTTAATAGCGGTTCCGGCGGTACCGAAGCACAAGACTGGGCTCTAATGTTAATGCGCATGTATATTCGTTGGGCTGAGCGTAAGGGATTTAAGATTGAAGAGCTTGATTTTCAAGCCGGTGAAGGAGCTGGGATAAAGTCTGCAGTATTGTATATCGAGGGAACATACGCTTACGGCCATCTACGATCAGAGTCAGGTGTTCATAGGCTCGTTAGAATCTCACCTTTTGACTCTAATGCTCGTAGGCATACCTCATTTGCTTCAGTGCTCGTCAGTCCAGACGTAGAGGAGGATATAGATATTGTTATAAATGAGGCAGATCTAAAGATTGATACCTATAGAGCTTCAGGTGCCGGTGGACAACATGTCAACAAAACGGACTCTGCGGTGCGGCTTACTCACATCCCCTCCGGCATAGTAGTAGCATGTCAAAACGAGCGTTCTCAGCATAAAAATAAGGCTCGAGCTATGAAGGTATTAAAGGCCAAGCTATATGAACTAGAGGAGCAGAAACGGCTCTCTGAACTTAATAAGATAAAGGGTGAACGGAAAAAGATTGACTTTGGAAGTCAGATTCGGTCATACGTAATGCACCCTTATCAGCTTGTAAAGGACATCCGTACAGAATGCCAGAGTTCAGATGTTTCTGGGGTGCTTGATGGTAAAATAGATGCATTTATTGAGGCATATCTATTTAGTGCCGAAAATATTTAGTTAGAGTATTTAATGAGTGCGCTACTCACTAATTTAAAACTTGAACTCGATCAGATATGCTCTAAAGGCGAGCAGACCTTACTCTCCCCTACCCTAAAAATTTCCGGCACTGAGATTGAATACCGTGGTCAGCGGCTAATTAATTTTGCAAGCTGGGATCTATTTGGTCTCGGTAATAATCCTGAGCTTAAACGCCTAATGCAGTCGCAGATAGAGCTGCAAGGTATTGCAGTCTGCGCGCCTCGCGGATCATGTGGAACAACGCCGCAGCATCTTGAATTAGAGGAGCGCTTAGCTAGATTTCTTGGACAAGAGGCGGCCCTTCTATTCTCCTCCAAAAATCAGGCCGTTCTCTCACTTTTAACGGCAGTATTAGGTGAAAGCTCATTAGTGGCAACTGACGATCTTGTACAGAGTCCAATTCAGGATGCAGCTTATCTAGTTAATGGAAATTTTATCTCCTTTCCAATACTGGATCAGGAGCGGTTAAATCTAGAGCTAGATCGTGCCAGGAAAAATTATAGCTCAAGGTTCTTGGTAGTAGAGTCATATTCCCCTCTTACTGGACTAGCCCCCGATCTTAACTTAATTTCGGAGAGTGCGCTGAAGTATGGTGCCGAACTTATCGTAGATGAGAGTTTTGCTCTTGGAGTTTTTGGATTGCGTGGTGCTGGTGGTGCGGAGAGATACGCACTTAAAAATCTGTTTGCAATATACGGAGCCTTAAATTTTGCCTTATGTGGTTTTGGAGGCTTTGTTTCAGGAAGCAGGATCCTAATTGATTATCTGACGACTCGATCAAGAAGTTTTTTGCTCGAAAACCCCCTGCCCTCGGCTTGTGCAGCGCTTAATAGGCGCATTATTGAGCTGACAGAGCTGCAGATTAATTGGCGCGAATCACTGCTTAAATCAGTGCAAATCTTTCTTCAAGCAACCTCTCCTTTAATCGCAGCACTGGCTGCACAGTCAGGACCAATTGTTTCGATACCATTCCCCTCTTACGCCTCAGCAAAAAAACTTAGCGCGGCCTTGTTATCACGCGGCTTTTTTGTTGAGGCTTTGCCAATTTTACGTCCGCTCTCTGCTAAGGGCGTAGTCAGAATTATAATTAATATGCTCCACAACAGGGCAGAGATCGAAGCGTTAAGTCGGTTGATTTTGGAGCTCTATCCTAGGGTTATAAAAGAAGATCTGTAATCGAGCAATTACTACTTAGCCGTGTCTGATATTAACCCAAGCCGCCTCATCTCTTTTAATAATTTCTTTCTTTCGATTGGCTTGCTTAGGTATGCAGAGCATCCTTTACTCTGAGCCTCCAAGACACTGTACATATCATTAACAGCGGTAGTCATGATGACTTTTACGCCATCCTTTCCTACTATGCCCCGCTCCTCCTCATAGGCTCTAATTTCCCCGAGCACCTCTTTTCCATCGGCGTGCGGTAATTCAATATCTAAAAGAATAAGGTCGAATTTTTGATTGGCTTCATGCGCATTAACCCACGTAGCGAACCCCTGCTCTCCGTTCTCTACAATTTCCCATTTTGCAAATGGCTCTATGATCTTGGCTAAGACCGCCTGACTAGTTCCTTCATCTTCAACTATTAGTACTTTTATCATACCGTCTAAATTTGCTTGTACAGTCAGACTACGTGGGTAGGTCCGGAATCAATCATTAGTATAAATCGGCTTTTTATATTAATAACTTTAACCCTTGGCGCAATATTAGAACGATGTTAAATTTATATCACATTGAATACACTGCGAAAAAAATGTTCTACGTGGAACATCGCTATTCTGGGCCATGGTCACAGCGTGAGATTGTTCCATAGAACATTTGAGGGTTGTCAGTTGGCCCAACTGTATGCTAAATGTTCCACGTGGCACATATTATTGCAGTTTCAAATCAGAAAGGTGGTGTTGGCAAGACTACCACGGCTGTCAGCCTAGCTGCTGAGCTTGCGCTTCATGGTCGCTCAGTGTTGCTAGTTGATATAGACCCACAGTGTAATGCAACTAGCGGAGTAATGGGTGGCAGGGACGACAGTAGGGAGGAGGGGGATCTCTATGACCTTTTTAAGGGCAAAATCTCTATAGGTGGGCTCATTATCAAGTCAGCAGTGCCACGATTAGACATTGTACCCGGTTCAATTGATCTTGTAGGGATAGAGATTGAGCTTGGGTCAACGAAGGGGAGAGAGCTAATTCTAAAATCCTCTCTTGAGTCGATATCTGGAAAGTATGATATAATTATTATCGACTGCCCGCCTTCCTCAGGACTTTTAACTCTTGGGGCATTAGGTGCTGCCACATATATACTAGTTCCGATGCAGGCAGAGTATTATGCTCTTGAAGGTCTCTCTGCGCTGCTGCGCACAATAGATTTTGTAAGGACCACATTTAATCCGCGACTAGAGCTTCTCGGCATACTACTTACGATGTTCGATCCTAGAACTAATCTGGCTACCCAGGTTGAAGCAGATGTACGGGGGCACTTCAAAGAGAAAGTTTTTCGAAATATAATTCCAAGGAGCATTAAGCTCTCAGAAGCGCCAAGCCACGGATTGCCAGTATGTATGTACGATCCTAGCTCCTCTGGAGCGAAGGCGTATAAAAAATTCACAGAGGAACTGACAGAGCGTATATATCCAGAACTCGCAATAGTAGGAAATCTTTAGATATTATATATAATGTTCTACGTGGAACAAATTGATTTTAATTATAGCATATTATGATAAAAAAACAGGGAAGAATGGCATTGGGTAGGGGGCTTAGCGCACTAATTTCGACGCCTGTAGCAGTAGCTCCAGAACGTGAACTGTCTATTGTAGGCTCAGATACACATACAGAAACGGAGCAATCAGCTGGATTTATTAATCCAGAGGGCAACCATAGAGCTGGAAACATGGTGAAGTATATTGAGCTTGAAAAGATAATTACAAACCCAAAACAGCCGCGACAGGTCTTTGATGAGCAGGACCTTCAGGAGTTAGCTGCCTCTATAAGAACCCTAGGTGTACTTCAGCCAGTTTTAGTTAGAAGAGGAGAAGGGGATACTTACGATCTAGTGGCTGGTGAGCGTCGTTGGCGGGCCTCAAAGCTGTCTGGCTTAAAAGTAGTCCCTGCAATAGTTCAGGAGATATCAGATCAGGAAGCTCTGGAAATTGCTTTGGTCGAGAATATTCAACGTGCGGACCTGAACCCGATTGAAGAGGCAGAGGCATACCAGAGACTTATGAATGATTTCTCACTCAGCCAGCAAGAGATCTCTGATAGAGTAGGGAAGGATCGTGCAAGTGTTGCAAACTACGTGAGACTTCTTAAGTTACCACACGAAGTAGTGAAGCTTGTGAGAGAAGGTAAGCTTAGCATGGGTCATGCTAAAGCAATTCTGACTGTAAAAGAACCATCGGCACAGATTAGCCTTGCAAAAAAATCAGTAGAGGAGGGGCTCTCAGTGCGATCGCTTGAGGCTATTACCTCCAGAGTGGTTGTAATGGATGGCGGCAAGCGCTCGGCACGTTCGAATGTGCATGTGTCTGGAAATACTGCGGATCATACCGCATTTCCTGATGCAACTGATAGGCTCCGCCACGTGCTAGGAACTAAGGTGACAGTCAAACATCATGAATCAGGTCGCGGAAGAATTGAGATCGACTATTTCTCTGAGGCTGAACTAGATAGATTGATAGAGATTATATGTGGAGAGCGGACTGGGATTGCGAGGTAAGGCGTTGGTCTGACTTCATCTTTGCCCTTTTCCCAGCCTTTGTCCTTGTCTTAGCCCTAGTCTTTGTTCCTGTTCTTGTCCGTTTTCCTTGTTCTAGGCCTAACCCTTTCGACAAAGACTAGTCTTAGTCTTCGTCTATGACAAATACTTAGATCAACCTGAAGACTACACCGGCCCCCTTACTATTTGACTTCTGCCCCACAAGATCATACCTTAACTATCGAAATTTAAGCCTTTTAATGGGTATACTCTATGTCATTCGTCGGCTCAAAGGACAAACCAAAAGATATTGAAAAAGAACCAATCCTGCCTGTGCATTCCTTAAGTGGAGGCATAGCCAATACCAACCCTAAAGTGGATGCATTTTTGGGAAAGGGTTCTAAAGTTGTTGGTACGCTAACATTCTCAGGTCCAGTAGAGTTGGATGGTTTTATAGAAGGTGAGATTAACTCCTCAGATCGCTTGGTGATCGGTGAGGGTGCGGTAATCAACGGTAAGGTGAAAGGGGCGGAAGTGCTAGTTAAAGGACAGATTAACGGTGATGTAATTGCTTCAAAAAAGCTCTCATTGCGCAGACCTGCTAAAGTGCTTGGTAACATATCGAGTACTAATTTAAGCATTGAGGAGGGAGTTATTTTTGAAGGCAAGTGTAGTATGGAAGGGATCGCTGACTCTTCGTCAAAGATAACAGGTCCAGCCAAAATCGGTCTTTCAGCTTAACTAAATAGTGACTTTTCTTGCCCAGAAAAAAATAGGCGGAATCGTTACGCAAAATACTAGAAAACTTTGGCGGTGAAAAGATTTACAACCCGAGCGGTGTATTGTAAATAAACCAGGTATGACTGTTGAATCTATCTTAAAGACATTCGATCTAACTCAGCTAGATGTGCTAATGATCCCTATTGGGGTCATTCTCTTCGTTGCTTTCTGGAAAATACTAACAAAATCGTTTCTCATCCCTTATATGGGGCTTATTGAAGCCCGGGAAAAAGCAACAACAGGGGTTGATGCTGCGGCGAAAGAGCAGATCGAAAAAAGTGAGCGCATTAAGATCGAGTATGAGCAGAAGATCTTTGATGTACGTGTAGAGGCAATGAGCAACAGGAATCAGGTTGTAAGTGCAGCCAAGGCCGAGGCTCAGAAAATAGTGGAAAAATCTGAGGCTCAGGCTCAGGAGCATCTACGAAGTGTGCGCTGGGAAATCGCTAAAAAACTTCAAAATATAAAGGAAAATCTGAATCAGGAAGCTGACAAAATTGTCTCGGAAATAGTCGCAAAAGTAGGGATTTAATAAAGTATGCTAAAATTATCAGTGCTAGCAGTAATTATAGTTTTGACACCGACACTTAGCTTCGCTGGCGGGCACGGGCACAGCCCGTCACTCTCAGATCTTTTTTGGCCATGGGTTAATTTTCTTATTTATCTCGGAATCATGTATTCGGTTTTGAAGAAGCCTTTGCGCGGAGTTCTGCTTTCACGCAGTGAGAGGATGAGTGCCGCAATCGAGAGATCGCGCACAGTATTGGAGCAAGCAAGAGCCCAGTTTGATATGGTGCAAACTCGACTTGATAATCTAGATCGTGAGAGCCATCAGATTAAAGCACAGATAAAGGACGAGGGAGAGCGTGAAGCAAAACGTATTATTGATGATGCTAAAAAGAAGGCGGAGCGCACTCTCGAGCAGGCACGTAAGCTTGGGGCTGCTGAAACACGCGCAATGGAAAATGCACTGCGACGTGAATTGGCAGAGGTTGTTGTAAAACGCGCATCAGATCGAATATCAAAGGAGCTGACTTCTGATAAGGATCGATCTTTAAGAAGCTCTAGCGTGAATAACTTAAAACAGATGGTTGCATAAATGGCTATTGGTTCAGGAAGAGTTGCAAAGCGATACGCAAAGTCACTACAAGAATTATGTGAGGTTAAGGATCTTGATCAGATGCTCGCTGCTCTTAGTTCCTTCGCGAAAGTTTGGCAGAGCAATTCGGAGATCAGGTCCGCACTTACTAATCCGTCACTGCCAATCTCTCAGAGAGAAGAGGTGCTAAGAGATTTAGCAACAGTCATCAAAAAGGGAGACGCTTCTTTTGCTAATTTTCTCTCCCTACTTTTAATCAATCACAGACTTGAATTAATTGGTGAAATTGAGCACTCTTTTGCTCGCCTAATCAATGAAATCAAGGGAATGTTGGCACTAGAGATAAGTTCTGCTTTTCCGCTTAGCGAGAATGAGCAGGCTGAGCTTGAGCAGGGCATCAAGAGAGATTTTGGTGGGATGGCTACGGTTAAGTGGAGTGTTCGTAAGGAGATTCTAGGAGGATTATTAATAAAATCCGGTGACCGTGAACTTGATTCGTCAATTAAGGGACGGCTACATAGAATTAGAGCAGAGTTGGTGGCGTAGAGTTTTAAATAAATTGTAACTCTGCTTCAAAATTTTTTTATAACGGTGAATTATGGAAATTAAAGCTGAAGAAATTAGCCAGATCTTAAAAGATCGTATTAAGAATTTTAGTGCTGCTCAGGAGTTAAACGAAACCGGCACCATTATCATGGTAGGTGATGGTATCTGCCGTGCGCATGGACTCTCAAAGGTAGCGATGGGTGAGCTTGTCGAAATTGCAGATGGCATAAGCGGATTGGCATTTAATCTTGAAGAGGACAATGTCGGCATCGTTATTATGGGAGACACTCAGAAGGTACATGAAGGCGATACAGTTAAACGTACAGGTCGTATCGCTGAGGTACCGGTAGGTGATGCAATGGTTGGTCGCGTAGTAGACGGATTAGGAAATCCGATCGATGGACTTGGTGAGATTAAGACTAAGGAATTCAGAAGAATTGAGATAAAAGCTCCGGGTATTGTTAAAAGAAAATCTGTACATCAGCCATTACAGACAGGTATTAAGGCGATTGACTCTATGATTCCGGTAGGGCGTGGGCAGCGTGAGCTCATCATCGGTGATAGAAAGACCGGCAAGACAGCCGTTGCTATTGATACGATTATTAACCAGAAAGGTCAGGGGGTAATCTGTATATATGTTGCAATTGGTCAGAAGAGATCCTCGATCGCTCAGGTAGTAGAGAAGTTAAAAGAACATGGTGCGATGGAGCATACTATTATTGTTGCGGCTACAGCTTCAGAGCCTGCTCCGCTTGCATTCCTTGCCCCTTATAGTGGGTGCGCCATGGGTGAATTTTTCCGTGATTCTGGAAGACACTCCGTAATTATTTTTGATGACCTCTCAAAACACGCAACTGCGTATAGAAGCGTTTCACTATTGCTGCGTAGGCCTCCTGGTCGTGAGGCTTTCCCAGGAGATGTATTTTATCTACATTCAAGGTTGTTGGAGCGCGCCTCAAAGCTTAATGATGAGCTAGGTGCCGGCTCTATGACCGCGCTGCCTATTATTGAAACCCTAGAAGGTGACGTTGCGGCGTATATTCCAACTAACGTTATCTCTATTACGGATGGTCAGATCTATCTCGAAGCTGATCTGTTTAACTCCGGTGTTCGTCCAGCTGTTAACGTAGGTCTGTCAGTAAGCCGTGTAGGTGGTGCTGCTCAGATAAAGGCCATGAAAAAGGTCTCTGGTACTTTACGTCTAGATCTAGCTCAGTACCGTGAGAAGCAGGCTTTCGCACAGTTTGGATCTGATCTTGATCCAGCTACGCAGGCACAGCTGCATCGTGGTGTGCGTCTTGTTGAGATTCTAAAGCAGGAGCAATACAAACCGATGCCGGTTGAGTTCCAGATACTCTCTATCTTTGCTATTACGAGTGGATTTGGCGATAAACTAGAAGTTTCACAGATCCGTCCATTTGAAGCGGCCCTTCATAACCACATTCAGTCGAGTCACCCTCAGATTCTTGAGACAATTCGTACTAAGAAGGAGCTCGATAAAGATGCAGAGGCAAATTTAAAGAAAGTAATCGAGAACTTTCTTCCGGAGTTCATGGCGGGCTTGAAAGTTGCTCATGGTGCTGGTAGTAACGGTACCGGAAAAGCAGGTGTCAAAACCGGGGCTGCTCAAACCGCGCATGCGCATTAATAGAAGTCAGGGTATTTATGGCAGGACTTAAAACTATACGTCGACGGCTGGTCTCGGTTAAGAACACCCGGAAGATTACCTCTGCAATGAAGCTTGTCTCAGCAGCAAAGCTTAGAAAGGCACAGGATGCTGTTAACAAAGCACGTGAATATACAAATGCTGTTAATCTACTTCTTTCCTCACTGCTTGCTGAGCAGGGATCGCTTGATATTACTCATCCGCTTATGCAGAGTCCTTCTGAAGTTAAAAATATCCGTTTACTCATCGTTGGCGGTAGCAGAGGACTATGTGGTGGCTATAATACCAATATCAATAAAGCAGTGGATAGTTTTTACAGAGAAAAGAAGGAATTCAAAGTTGAGTCAGTAATAGTTGGCAGAAAGCAGGCGGAATATTTTAGAAGAATAAAGCGCAATTGTATTAATTCATATGAAAAATTACCGGATGACGCAAACCTATGGCCAATCGAGGAGATCTGTAGGGAGCTAGAGAGTAGTTTCTTAAAAGGGGAATGCGATCAGGTCTATATTGTTTATACCCGCTTTAAATCTGCGTTATCGATGCAGATTAAGGTTGAAAGACTTCTGCCATTTGATAATGAAGTTTTGCCCGCAGCTGATGTAAAAACTACAGCTACAGCCACTCCGATACTATTCGAGCCTTCAGTAGCTGAAGTTTTCGGATCAGTGATACCAAGAATATTTAGATCTAAGGTTCGTCAGGCTTGCCTTGACGCTAAAGCTAGTGAACACGGTAGCCGCATGACCGCTATGGATGCTGCTACTAAAAATGCCGCTGAAATTAGTGACAAGTTAAAGCTAGCTTACAATAAGTTAAGGCAGACCCGCATTACCTCAGAGCTATTGGATATTGTCGGCGGCGCAGAGGCGTTGTCGTAATGGTATCATGCTTGTATGGTTCACCAACAAGCATGATTTGAATTTTGTGTTTAGGTAGAAAATATGAAAAATGTACGTAAAGGAAAAATCGCGCAGGTACTAGGCGCAGTTGTTGACGTCGAATTCTCCAAAGAGCAGGGGATTCCTGATATTTATAACGCTTTAGTTTGTACAAATCCATCGATTGACAACAAGGAGAACAACCTAGTTATGGAGGTTGCTCAGCATCTCGGTGATAACCGTGTGCGTTGTGTCGCTATGGACTCATCTGAAGGACTGGTACGTGGCCAGGATGTTCTTGATACAGGCGATACGATCACGGTGCCGGTAGGTGCTAAAACTCTTGGTCGAATCATGGATGTAATTGGACGTCCAATAGATGAGATGGGACCGATTGATAGTGAGAAACGGTGGTCAATTCACAGACCAACCCCTAGCTTTGAAGAGCAGTCTACAACCAAGGAGATCTTAGAGACTGGAATTAAAGTTATTGATCTTCTAGCTCCTTACGTTAAAGGTGGAAAGATCGGACTTTTTGGTGGTGCCGGTGTAGGTAAGACCGTAATTATCATGGAGCTTATTAATAATATCGCAAAAGCTCACGGAGGATACTCGGTATTCGGTGGAGTGGGGGAGAGAACCCGTGAAGGTAACGATCTTTGGCACGAAATGAAGGATTCTGGAGTTATTGATAAAGCCTGTCTTGTGTATGGACAGATGAATGAGCCTCCAGGAGCTCGTTTTAGAGTAGGACTCTCCGCTCTTACAGCAGCTGAGTATTTCCGTGATGAAGAGGGACGGGATGTTCTATTGTTTATTGATAACATCTTCCGTTTCTTGCAGGCCGGTTCAGAGGTATCATCACTTCTTGGACGTATGCCTAGCGCTGTAGGATACCAACCTACTCTAGCTACCGACATGGGGCAGCTCCAGGAGCGAATTACATCGACCACTAAAGGATCTATTACCTCAGTACAGGCAGTATATGTACCGGCTGACGACTATACCGATCCCGCTCCGGCAACAACATTTGCCCATCTTGATGCAACAACTGAGCTAGCTCGTGAAATTGCAGAGAAAGGTATCTACCCGGCAGTTCATCCTCTTAATTCAACCTCTACAATTTTAGAACCAGGCATAGTTGGCGAGGAGCATTATCGAGTAGCCCGTAAGGTTCAACAGACACTACAGCGCTATAAAGATCTTCAGGATATCATAGCTATCCTTGGCATGGATGAGCTCTCTGAAGAGGACAAGTTAGTAGTTGCACGTGCTAGAAAGATAGAGCGTTTCCTTTCGCAGCCGTTCCATGTTGCTGAAACCTTTACAGGCACACCAGGCGTTTACGTAAAACTATCTGAGAGTGTACGTGGCTTTGGTGAGCTAGTTGACGGAAAACATGATGATCTACCTGAGCAGGCTTTTTATATGGTAGGAACTATAGATGAAGCTAAGGCTAAGGCGCAGAAGTTAGCAGAACAGTTTGCTAAGGCTGCCTAGATGAATTGAGTGGGGCCGTAGGCTTGTGGCCTACGGTCCGCAGTATTTAAATTTTTTTAGTGAAATATCAATGACTACAGATTTCACCTTAAAGATATTCACACCGGCAGGTCTCATTCTGGAGGAGAGTGTATCCTCGATAACTCTCCCTTCAAGTAAGGGTGAGATCGGTATTCTTTCAGCTCACACAAGCTATGCCGGATTAGTTGGAATCGGCGTTTTACGTTATACCTCAGCAAACGGAGCGCAGGAGAAAAAGTTAGTAGTTAGCGGTGGTTTTGCTACCTTTGAAAACGATATCTTTACAGTCTTAGCTGATGCAGTAGATCTTCCAGATAAACTTCATGCGGGGATCTCTAAGGAAAAGCCAGAGGATCTAAGGAAAATTGTAGAAACTACAAGCATGTTTGAACCGGAATGGCAGATCGCAGCCGATAAACTAAAACGGCTTGAATCCTTGCAGGGCTTAGGACACTAATTCCATCTCAAGAAACTTTTTCACCTTTCTATCGAATACATATTCGACAGTAATGCACTGCTTTGGGAGAGTAGGGTGAAGAAGTTTCAGTTCTTATCTAACATATCAAATATTTGTAAAACCGCAGCGGATGCTGAATCGAAAAAGGTGAAGCAGGTAGGGAAGCCGAAAAGTGGTCAGGCAGAGCAGCCTAATTCCATAGTTGCAGATGAAGAGAATTTTTCCCCAAAGAAACTTAGTCTATGCTCTACTGCAGAGGCACGCTTAACTCTTGGATATGAAATAGCCGCAAAGCTTGAAGTCCTTCCACTTGGGTTAATTAAATTTGGGAATACTGTACAATTGACAGTTGCACTAGCAGGAAGCGATCCTGAAAAATTAAAGGAGCTGCGTTTTGCTATTGGTAAGGAGATCCGACCGATCCTTGTACCACGAGAAACATTACTCTCCGCGATATTTATCGCCTATCATAATAATTCTGAGATTCTACAAGAAAGTTTAACTCAACTTCAACGGTATGAGAATAACACTATACGAGATCAGAGTTCAAAGATACTGCCATTTCGGATCGCCGGAGCAGAGAGCTCCAATTTTCTAGCTACACTAATTGAACATGCTATATCGGTGGAGGCGTCAGATCTTCATCTTATTCCTAGCAGGGATTACGCTAAGGCAAATCTTCGCATTAATGGCTCGATCTACACTCATTCCGATGCCATCTGTTCAGCACATACATATCTTCAATTGGTCTCTAGAATAAAAGTATTAGCTGGGCTAAACACCACTGAACGAAATCGTCCGCAAGATGGAAGCTTCGTAGTACCATTAACACATAGGGATGTGTATGCCAGAGTAAGCACTCTGCCAACTGTTTACGGAGAAAAGGTAGTCTTGCGTTTCATCGGCTGTGACGGGTTAAAAAAACTTACTGATCTAGGATTCGATGAGGAGGTGCTATACTTTATTAGTCGCATTGAGTTTCTGCAAGAAGGAGGGGTCCTGTTCGCAGGGCCTACCGGCAGCGGTAAGAGCAGTAGTATGTATGCGCTTTTGGAAAACCTAAAGCTTAAAAACTTAAGTTTAGTAACAGCAGAAGACCCGGTCGAAGTTAGGTTAGAAGGAGTTGCTCAAACAGAGGTAAATGAAAAATATGGAGTTGATTATCCGCAAGCGTTACGTTCAATTTTGCGCCAAGATCCGGATGTGATTATGGTTGGTGAAATAAGGGATGCAGAGAGTGCGAGGATCTCTATGCAGGCTGCTATTACAGGACACCTAATCCTGTCCTCTGTACATGCACGCAACGTCAGCGAAGTATTTCTAAGGCTGCGGCACCTAGGGGTAAGTAATCTTGATATCGCATCTGCTATACAGTTGATAATTGCACAGAGGCTCCTGCCTGCACTATGTCCAAGTTGTAAGGCCTTTGATCTTGCAGCAACACAACGGATGGGATACGAAGTTTTTAAGCCTTGCGGTTGTCGTGAGTGTGAATTGACAGGCTATTCAGGGAGAACAATGGTAGCCGAGGCGCTCTATCTTGATGAAAGTACACGCGGAGTCTTACTTAATAACCGATCTCTTAACGCCGATCAGCTAAAGGATGTTAAATGGTATTTTCCTATGGCTTTAGCACTTGAAAGAAGACTGAAGCAGGGTAGAATATCTATTAACAGCTATGACCAAGAAATTACCGCTTCGACCTAATGTCTGTATTTTAGTGATAAACAAGAATGGATTGTTTTTACTAGCCGAACGTACTGGAGAAGCAGGTGTCTGGCAATTTCCACAAGGTGGAGTAGAACGCGGATACTCACTTGAGGAGAATGTTTACAAAGAGTTAACCGAGGAGCTGGGAGCAGAGAAGAAGAAATTTAAAATAATTAAGAAACTCAAGGCCAGTCATAAATATGACTGGAGAACACCCCCTAGCTATGCAAAGGGCAGGTGGCGCGGACAATCACAAAAGTTCTTTCTAGTTAAATTTATAGGAAAAGACTCAGATATTAATCTAGAGAAAAGCTCAAAAGAATTAATGGATTGGCGCTGGTGCACAGTTGAAGATGTCAAAAAATTAGCAGAACCGAAAAGACTGAAAGGGTATCTTAAGGCTTTTAACGAGCTTTTTCCTGAATAAGAACAAAGTACTAATAATAGAGGATCTCTCGTAGTGCTTCATTTGAGCAATCTAGCTTAACTCCACGATTACTCTATAATAGTTGAGTAGTATTATGATAGAAAAATTGCAGGGAACACCTTCGGCATCAGAACCTAATGCTTGCTCTCCATCTGGTGCAAGAAATGGCGGTACATTTGCGCATCTAACCTTCTTTAAACGTATAGCAACAGTTGTTGGCCTTGGAGCAGCTGTTGAATTAACTGGCTGCTCAATGCCAAGACGTGATACTGGTGACCTGTGTGAGCAAGCAGCTGCTTCGAACACTGAGCAAACACCACACTATGAACTTGTTACAGATATTGCCGCAAGAGCCCCTTTTCAATTCAGTGATTTTATTGAAAGCCTAAAGACAGTAGCCCCAGGCGTTGATCTTGATACGGCTAAGAATATATTGTCAGAGTACTCATTGGCTCTTGATGTCTTGCGTAGCGAGATAGAGGAGTTCAATAGGCGATCCGGTCTTACTACAGATCCTTTCGGGACTTCGATCTATACAGGAGCATATGACCCCGCTGTACAACAAAAGTTGCTGGACCGTATTCATAAATTGAAAGCGGATATATTAGATTTTAGTAGAGTAGTGCTTAAATCAAGAATAGCTGAATGCTCAAGTTGTGAGTGGACATTTTCAGAGAATCAGCGTGTTGCTGACTTAGAAGAGAGGTATGGCCCATATCAGGAGTATTTTGCCAAGTTATTTAAAAGCATAACTGGCAAGGAACTACCAACTGAGATTCAGATCAGACTATATGCTCCTGATCAGACTAATGCTGGTTTTAAAGGGGAGTACATACATACGAATAGGTTAATGATGGTAAAAGATGGCGCATATGTCTCTGTTCTTAAAACTGCTGCTCATGAGGCTTGGCATTATATCTGTGCTGCTAGAAGGGATAAGGAATCGTTAATTATAGACAATCCTTGGACTTTTCCATGGTATATTATTGAAGAGGCCGCAGCAAAGATTTTTAGTCTAGCTTTTGTGATGTCTATTCCGGATAAGGAGTTACGGGAGCAAGGGCTAGAGGAGTATAAGGTGCACGCTCTCTATAACTGTAGAAATAATAGTATAGGAACTGAGCAGTTTAATTATCACAATTTGGCAGGAGCGCTTGCAGATGCGGCCTTAACATACTTTGGAAATCCAAAAGATGCACTCAATTACCTGCGTGACGCTCAGGTGCTTTTACCTGAGATAGTAGAGATAGTAAATGAAAATCGTCTCACATATAGCAAGCTATTTCCTATGAGACTCTCTCTCTTATGAAATAGATAGCCTCTTAGCCATGGTTGAGCGACTACACTCAGCTCTAGTAATGTAAAAAAACAACTGTTAGCAATTCAGACACCTACTTCACTGTATTTGCGACCTTAGGCTGAAGTAGTCCTTTTGCCATAGCAATCATTGAACCAACATCAGTAAGATTTGCAGGAAGAACTATTGTATTACCACTTTTGGCAATTTTTCCAAGTTCACTAATATACTGTTCAGCTATTCGAAGCTGCATGGCTGCCTCTCCTCCACCTGACTGCAGCGCCTGTGCGACATTTCCTAACCCTTCCGCTGTAGCTTTAGCAACAGACAGGATTGCTTGCGCTTCGCCGTTGGCTTCATTAACCTGCTTCATCAACACGGCCTCCGACTCCTTAATTACCCGCTGCTTCTCACCTTCCGCCTGGTTTATCTTAGAATCACGCTCTCCTTCTGACTGTAAAATCGCGGCACGTTTCTCACGTTCAGCACGCATCTGTTTCTCCATGGCTGAGAGAACATCTCGCGGCGGTGTGATATTCTTAATTTCATAGCGCAAGACCTTTACACCCCAAGACTCCGAAGCCTTATCAACTTCAATCACTACCGCAACATTGACAAGGCTACGAGCCTCGAAGGTTTTATCCAGCACAAGCTTGCCGATCTCACTTCGTAGTGTTGTCTGCGTAAGCTGAGTAACGGCAAAAAGATAATCAGAAATTCCGTATGACGCACGCTCAGGGTTAAGCACTTTAAGATAAAGAATTCCATCTACTCCAACCTGAACATTGTCGGCTGTAATACAGACCTGCTCTGGGATATCAATTGCCTCCTCTTTTAGAGAATGTTTGTATGCCACTTTAGTAAAAAATGGATTAATAATATGCAGTCCAGCGTTTAAGGTTGAATGATATTTACCTAGTCTCTCAAGAACAAAGGCCTGTTGTTGCGGGACGATACGTATTCCCTTAATTATCACGAAAAAGGCGATAACAACTGCTCCGACTGAAAAAACTAGACCTAGATCCATACTGTATTATTTTAAAGTTATCTCTTAACTTCTACTGTAATTCCATCAACACGTACTACTTTACAACGCTCCCCAACTTTTATTGTTTGTTCACCTATATTTCTAATTGACCACTGTGTTCCCTGCATCTCTCCTTGCCCAATTCCGCCAGGGCCAATCTCAGATCTTATAATTACCTCTGAATTTATGCTTTCATCATATTTATTAGGACCATCAAATCCAAAAATTCGAGCTAACGGTTTACGTATTGAGGCAAACAGTATAACAAAACTTGTAAGACAGATACTCCAAGGCAGCCAGGCTGGCTCATTAAGCCCAAATGCTACGCATGATCCGGTAATTAAAAATGAAAGTCCGATAATTAATAACGAGAATCCGGAAGGTATAAATAACTCAAGCCCGAGTAGCCCGAAACCGACCAAGATCCATATCCACCACTCCATATTGAGAATTCCCTAGAATACTACTATTTGAATACAATGTTTAACTTAGGTTGGCAACAATTTTATGAGATTAACCTTTACGCTGAAGCCAGTTATATGCCAATCGTACTATACTGATATATTCTGACTGACTTAGTAATTGTTGTGCATAAAATTGTGTCATTCTGCCTGAATTTACAAGCGCAGAAAAACCTGTCTCTGCTACAAAAGTATCAAACGGATGAAATTTATCTTGCCCAGTTGCGCGTCTATGTCTGAGCCAACGCTCACTAGCATTTGGAGAATATGTAGGCATTGGGTACTGCTCTAGGACTGTTTTCGGATCGATTTCGACAGGCACTGCTTCAAACCCTAAAAGTGGCATCGAAGCTTGTTGGAGCTCATCAATGCCAGAATATCCGACTTTACGAACCCTCTCATCAAAATGTCGTGTAAATATTGAAAAAAGATTTTTAAGATTATTACATTCCGCTATCGTAGGCCTAGCCTGTACCTGTGCTAATAACTCAGGCGCTATTATACAACATAGATCGGTTAAGGCTAGATCCTTGGGTGTATCATAAAATCCGTGTCGAAAAGCGAGCTCCTGTACTATATAGAATGCGCGTGAGCGATCTTTGCTGAGAAGAAGCCGCAGCGCAGTTAGTCCCAGTCTTTCAATTAGAATAGGTGGCTCCAACGGCAGGTCGCGAAAAACGTTTACCGCCTCCTCGACCGACTGAATAGCACACCATGCTTGAGCCCTAGCTTCAATAGTAGCTGCTGTGCGGGCTGCGATTACGACCTGCTCCTGCTCTTTTGGACTATGACAAGAGAAGAGCAAGTCTTCCTGGCCTATTACCTCTCTATTCCTAAAAGTATCAATTAGCACTGCAGGAATTGAACTGAATGTTACTATTCCGCTATTAACTGCACTCTTTAATAGCTCTGCAAATCCAAACTGAGTAACCTTGTCAGGAGAAGAGATACATTCACCTAGAAGAATGCCAGAGCTTTGAGGAGGAAGTGCAACAGCTCCATAAATGCGTGGGTCAAAAAAAAGTCTTATAATTGCTTGAAATATTCGACTCTTCATCTGTGAACTAAGCAATGAATATAGATCTTCTCCCGGCACAGCATACTCTCTTTCTAACATCTGTCGAACTGATCCGACATGTTTGGAATGCTCACCTGACACAGCAATGAGCGCTGCAATACTTAAAAGCTTGGCAGTTCTGTCCTGTTCTCTGCTGACCATTCCTTTGAGTAGCGTTGCTAATTCTTGATCTGGCGATCCAAGCTCTGATATCTCCAGCAACCCTAGAAGCTTATCCTCAGAGTTCAAGCGTTCTGTCAGATGACATAGCTCTACAATTTGATCCTTCCTCTCCTCTCCGCTGCACACTGTTAATGCGCGATGCCAAACCTCCTCAATCCCCGGAGCTAGCGCTAGCATCGGCCCTTGAGGATCCGGTTTTAGCCTGTTCTTTAAATGTTGCCATGAATGTTCAGCTAGCCGTTTTGCAAGAGCTTGATCCTGCTCTGTTTCTACTACAACCGCCATCAATTCCAGTGACTCCATGCGTCCTAATGCACTGACATTTGGATCGGTAGCTATAACGTTAAGCGTTTCATAGATAAATATACCAGGGAATTTACAGAACGGCAGCGCCTTACGTGCCAGAGCTCTCCTTGACTCATCTCCAGAGATCAAAGAGCTTAGCACAGCAGTTCCAATTGGTACGAAATCACCGTTGTAATCCCCCTTGGCAAGTCTGTCTAATTGGTCAAGTGATAGTTCAAGGGGCTTCTGCAACTCTGAATCCCTTAGAGCATCGGCTGCTGCCAAGCATAGCTTCGGTTCAGGAGAAGATCTGCTTGCTAAAATCACCTGCTCTGCTAGTTTCGAACTCTTCCAAATTAATTCCAGTACTTGAACAGCAGCAATCCGCACCTCAACTGAGTTGTCCATCAAAGCATGGGCGCTAATCAGGGAGATCTGAGATTCTGTTAAGTTTTGTGTTGATTTTATAAGTATGGATAGTCCACCTTTACGGGCTGCTGGATCTTTCTCTTTTAATAGCCCCAAAGCGATCTCAGGTGTAACTGATGGCGCTTGATAAGGTGCATTGCGAGTACCGTGTATAGGACTATTCATAGTGACTATAACCTTATTTTTGCATAGTACAGTGTGTTAAGGAAACGTCTTCTGCGCATTTTGAGCAGTTACTGAGGAACCTGCTAGCTTATCGAATTAATTGAAAAAGAATACAATTAATAATAGTTGGCAGCAGCGCGCCAAGGAATAGCTTTAGAGGCGCAATGCCTCCCGGAAAAAACTTCGAAAGAATGGCATTTCCGGCAGGATTAGGAGCATTTGCTATAATAGTTAGCCCTCCTCCGCTAACAGCACCTGCAACAACTGCATATTTCATCTCCTCAGATAAATTCGGTACAAGTGTTGCTAAATATGTAATCGCTGCATTGTCATTAAAGGCGGTGAGGAGCACGGCTGCACTGAAAAGCTCAAGATCCTGCAACCTTAGAAGGAGTGGCTCAATCCACCAACCTTGGAGTCCTCCATGTAGCACTAGTCCGGCTAAAAATAAGCCAACTAACAGTGGACCACGCAGGATTAAGCGATCTTGGTACTGAGTGGTAGCTTCAAGAAACGCAATAAAGAATAAAAAGCCAAAAACTAACAGGTTTGGATGGTGTGCATTAGTCACTGTCCATACGAGAAATATAAGGTGAATCATAATAATCCAAGCCGGAATGTGGTGCTTCTTAGTATCTGCTGTATGGCTCTGACTCACCAATTTGAGCGTTTTAAACTCGGCTTTAAAGATTGTTAGCAGGACAAGATTAGTTATTACAATCGCCAGAGTTGCTTTCCATCCAAAATTAATGAAGAGATCAAAGCTATTCCACCCCCACCTGCTTGCAACCATAAGAACAGGCGGAGCCGCAAAGTGAGTTAATGTTCCCCCCACGGAGATATTTACAAACAAAGCCCCTACTGTTGCATAGGAAAGCCATTTCCCAGGCTTAAGGTTATAAAAAAATCTTGCTAGAAGCAGCGCGGAAATGGTCATAGAGGCGGGCTCAGTAATTAAAGATCCTAGTAGCGGACCGACAGTAAGAATCGCAAACCACCAAGCAGCTGGAGTGCCTCTGCCTAATTTTGCCAGTTTCTCAATCATCTTTTCGGCAAAAAGCATGACGGGGCGTGTTGCAGCAATAGACATTATGACAACTACAAAGACTGGTTCATTAAAACTTACTCCATGCTCAACATATTCTGTTATTGTGCCCCAGCCCTTGGCAAACCAAAGCAGAAGAAAGAGCGGGATTAGCCAGATACCAAAGACTGCTTCAATCTCACCGAAATAATGCAGAATTACAGCCTTAGAGCTGCGAGGGTCATGTTTTTTTGCAAGTTTTAAAAACTTTGGCGCAATAAATGTGTGAATAATTGCGCAGAAAAAAATGATAGTTGCAACCAAGTTAATGGGCTCAATGCTGGCACGTTGAATCAAGACCTGAAACAGCGAATTGACAGTGCTATCATTGTAGCTATTTAGTGCTGGTGGAAAGTTCATTTATATTCCTGTTATTTGTAAAGATTTTATGTTTTGACAGATAAGTCCCTTAATAGATTAAAGGCTAGAGAGCACTCTAAGGTGTCTGCTAGCTTTTCGAGAAATTGATCCTTAAGCAGCGGCCTTTCATTCCTTAATTTCATCCGTTCCTGTACTATTCTTAAGCGCAGCTCTCCCGGCTTTGCATCAATAAGCAGCCGTTCTGTAACCTCTGGTGCAAAGCCAAGCATAGAGGTGAAAATGTTACTTTTAAAAAATTCAAAGCCTAAACGTAGGAGGTCTACGCTGAGGTCCGGATAGCTTGAAAATGTATATAGCTTAAAATCAGGGGGCAGATCTCCGTAGCGCGTCTCTTTGCATGAATGTTTAATATGATGATTACCTACGAATTCTGCAAATTCACTTTCGACGGTCAAGCAAAACTCTATAGCATCTTGATCCTCTGGGGAGAGATGTCCTCTTATATAGATCAGTTCATACCCTCTTGGTTTCCATTCGACTGGAATAGTATCGACTAGCAATAGGTTAGGATCTCTGCCTTTAAGATCTATGACTTGCTGTCCTGCTAGTATTTCTAACGGCACCATCTTTTGCACAAGCAATCGTGTGAACGCGGTCAAATTTTCGCCGGAGACAGCGCCACTAAGGTTATACTCTCCCTCCCAGCCCCATGGAATTAATGTGCGGGCTGTCTTGAATTGTGAGGTAAATATCATTGGTTAGTCGATGATAGCAGATTCCTATTGGTTGCGAATAGGGAAGAGTATGGCGGGTGATCAAAGGCTAAACGGGAACGTGCACCTTCTTGATTTTAACCTATGTTTTACGGTATCGTAGGGGTTGCTGGTGGCTGCCCTGGAGTGCGTACTGCGCTCGCACATGCCCCGCATAAACCTATATAATATTTAAGAGGATCTCATGGCTTCGTGGACTAAAAAGAAAAATATCATTCGTGGAAATAAGGCTACAAAGAGAGTAGCTAAGAGAAACAGAAAAGCTAAGCTTAGACTTCGTAAACACAGCACCTTAGCAGACATTAGAAAGATTGCAGCTAAAGGTAAGAAGTAGGCGAACTGGGACCGCGGGGACGCGTCTGGGCAGTGCACTGCTAACAGGCAGCGTAAGATTGATCCTAAATCCGGCAGTTGCCGGATTTAGTTCACCTAGACCTCCTCCAAATAAGTTTTTTCACGTCTAGCATCACATATTGCTGCGGATTTCCTCCTTCCGAGGCGTGCCAATCTGGGGCAACGCTGCGC
>CAZKXU010000018.1:0-43485 GCA_964556665.1 uncultured Bdellovibrionales bacterium
GGGCAACGCTGCGCGCTATACGTGAAAAAACTTATTTGGCGAAGCACTAGTGCACTGTAACATTAGATTTCCCCAATCCACTGGGACCGCGGTCATCTTGCCCGCGAACGAATTTACAGCAGCTGCGTAGCGGGCTGGAAGCCCGCGGTCCCAGTGCTTTGCTAACTAAGTTTTTTAACCTATCATTAGGATAGCCACTCCCCATTCAAACTATATCCGGCTATAATCGGCGCCATGAATCTTTATGCGCTTAGCTCCGGCCTCTTAGGTCGTGATATTAAATTTATTCCTATAATTTACCTTGCTATCACACTGCCTGCAATCCTCGTAAGAACATTTCCGGAATCCTATCAGGAGTACGGCCTGACGATTGGAGTAGTGCTAAGGATTCTTGAGCTATCACTTTTCTATTTAGTGGTACTGCGAGCGTTCCGCTCCGTTTCTCCAGCAATCAAGTTCTCTTCACGCGGCTTTACAAGCTTTATCGTCCTGGCACTCTCCTTCTGGATAATGCTCACATCTCCGATCCTGGTTATATTTTCAGGAATTGAAAATGACCTGAAGATATTCTTCCTATTTCTATTAGCTCTTGGATTTTCTCTTATACTACGATACGGCTTCTTTTTTGTGCCGACTATCATTGCCAAACATAATTTAAAGGAGATACTTTTTTTAGCAAGAAGCTACACCCTGCGTGACCCCTGGCTCTGCTTAAAGGTATTAGTAGCACCTTTTGGGATAATGCTTTTCCTTGTATCCCTCCCTATGATCGCCTCTCCGGACGGAAAGATTGAAGGGTTCGGAATCTTGGCAGACTTACTCAGCGGCTCCTTTGCCATTCTAGCATTTTACAATCTTGCTGCTGCATCTCTCTACTATCTCCCAGACAAGGAATGGCATGAACTAGGATTCGATCACTATCGCGAGGGACGCTTAGCCACACTCTCACTCTACGGCCCAGACCTCTTAGGTAAACTACTAACCCCTATTAATGGGCTTAAATTTCTTCTAGTAGGTCTATTCATAAGTATAGGAAATTTTGCAACCTTCGTAACCGCCCCTCCTAGTACTCAGATTAAGGTTGATGCCATATATGTATTTGAGAGCGAGCTTACTCTGGATCTCACCATTACCGACAGAGAGCACCATTTCAAAAGTTTTTATCCGGCCTATCTTAGACTTGCTGGGGAAAAAGGTGTCACCATTTCAACCCAGCCCAAGAAGGTGACTATAGCCGGCAGCGAAGAGGATCTCCGTTTTAATCTCCCTTCAGACAGGGAGGAGCTAAAGCTTACGCTAAAATATGACTGCACTCGTAGCGGTAAGGATCTGCTGGATCTAGAGGATCTCTGGATCTGGTATATGGCTGCCAAGGTGGTCAAGCTCGAGATGAAGCAGGGAAAGCTGGCGGTAGGTGAGTAGTAGCCTACGCACGTAACTACTCAAAAAGTGCGTGCAAAATTGTAAGGGCAGCCAGCGGCTGCCCAGGCGCGTTGAGCCGCGCTCGCACAGGCCCGGAGTTAATGAGTAGCTACATGGACACTCCACAACCTATTGAAAATACTAGAAATAATATATTGAGGCAGATACCGGTTATCTCTGGATATATCTATGTTACCCACGGTTTTAGATCTTCTTTTATATAGGTTTTATATGATTCATTTTAAGACTAAACATACAACCGCTATTACGGATGGACCAGAGCAAGAACGATTAAGGGACAGAGATCTACCAACTTCCACAGATCGCTCATTAGAACAGAAAGCAGTAGAAGCTCAAAAGAGCCGCACCCTAGATCAAGCTGCTGTCTATAAAGAAGGTGAGACGCTAACTCCTGCCGTGCTTGCGGAAAGATTAGCTACCTATCTATGTAAGGCATCCGATTTGGCAGATCTAGGTGAAAGGCGCAAATGGTTCAGAGAACAACTCGATAGAGCCAAGTCCAATGGAGAAAATGTAAGAGAACTACGCAGCTTAATCGGAGATGAGATCGGAGGGCAAGTCGGAGATGTTACAAATAGAGAAGTAGCTAATCAACTAAATACCATTGCAACTAATAAGGCTGGAGGTCCATCACTCAATAGGACAGGCATTTCTGATAATATGGCACATAGAGTGTTAGAGGAATCTGAAGATGAGGTAATAGTACCAACAAGTGTAACCACAGTCTCCAACTTAGAAGATAAAGCTGAGTCTCTAGCTAATGATTTATCAGCGCAGCTCGAGCTTCATAGCAGCCCAGATGAGATTAGTGACATGATTGGTGACGCTAAAGGAGCAATTCGTGCCTTAACTCACCTCTCTGAGTCCGAGAAAGCTACACTACGTGAGCTTGTAGTAAGAAAATTTGTACAAAATGTTTTAGTTGAGAGAAGTGAGGATCTTGTTCGTGATAAGATCTTTATGACCGATGGTGACGATCTTGGTGCAAACATATTAAAGATAGCAAAGCGGATTGCTGGAGAGGATGCCGTAGATATCGTACAAGATGAAGTAGCAAAAAGACAAAGAGTGCTATTAACCGAAGCCGCCAAGCTAGACACCAAAGGAACAGAGGGTAAAGTTAACGAAGCAAGACGTTTAGGAGTAGCCTTAGGTGTATCTACAGATGAATTAAGAGAAACAAGGCGTGATATCTTCGCAAATGAGCTCGATCTCAGACTTGATGACTTAAACAGAGAAGCACTCGACACACGCGAAAAACTTAATGAGGCAATTAAATCATATCACAATATAAAGAGTAAAATAGGAGATCTTGGAGAGGATAACAGGGAAGATCTACTTTCTAAGTTAGGTGATTTTAAAGATAAGATTAGTGAGGCTATCACAGTTGAGATTGAAAACATAATAGAAGCCGAGCTTTCAACACTTGATGGTGATACTGTTAGATCATTAGCTAAGGAGATGGAGGAATTCCAGCAGCAAGCTGAAGGAATTATTGGTGAGGAGGATTTTAATGAGCATTTAGTAAGAGATCTCACATCCAGGATTGAGCTACTAAACATCACGACTACTGAAGAGGGCGCATCACTTTCTGAGAAAGTAGAGAGGTTAATTAACGAGCTTGATTTCAATAGCGAGCAGGAAGAGGATCTCCGCAGCTCCGTTCACGAAGCTGTCACAGATGTAAAAGATGATATTCTTGGAAAAACTAAAGATAAGATTGATAGATTGCTAAGCAATGAAGATATTAGTATTCAGGATAGAATCAGCGCCGCACGCAAGACAATTGATGGCTTCCAAGTAATTGGAGATACAGATCGGTCTATAGCGGAGATGAGAAAGGAGCTGCGCAGTCATCTAGTTCAAGCTGTGATGCAAGATCAGGAGTCCGAGATCGATGAGATCCTAGCTTATACAGATCATGGATGGCAAGAAAGGATCGAAGAGCTAGCTCAGGTTAAAAATGCAGTAGTAGACGCTGGAATACGGTCCGATGAATTTAATCAATTTCTTACTGGAAAGCTCGAAGGGTATTTTGCTTCAAAAACGTATACTGTACCTCAAGCAAATGCAGCACTAAAAGCAATTGATACTCTTGGGAGTACATTTAGCAGTAGTATTAATTTAAATGACGAAGAGGAGAGAAAGCTGGCCGATGCGGTCGTTAACAAGGCGCTTAATCTTGGAACGACGATAGAGTCAAAGAAAGAGGAGATTGACGACATACTAACTGATTCAACTTTAGACTCATTAGATGATAGACAGGAGGCGATAGAGGATCTGATAGAAGATATCTCTGATAAATACGAAGGAGCGCTTGCTAAACGAATCCAGAAGGATCTCTGCCTGTATGCCGTGGAACATATGTTGCTTGATCCATTGCCTGGCTTATATAAAAGAAATCAAGGCTTCTCAGATAGGGTCGATCAGGCTGAGGATTTAGCTAGAAACTTTGGAGTACTTAGCACTATAAGAGCATC
This sequence comes from uncultured Bdellovibrionales bacterium, assembly GCA_964556665.1. Lineage (GTDB taxonomy): Bacteria > Bdellovibrionota_C > UBA2361 > UBA2361 > CAZKXU01 > CAZKXU01. The sequence goes on from CAZKXU010000018.1 coordinate 3,924, forward strand.
TCTTCCTGACATATATAAAAGAAGGTGGGGATCAGATGATAATAATTTAGCAGGATTAAAATCCTCTGAACTCAGGCTACTAATAATCGATCTGGAAAAGCTTGTTGATGAATTTGACATGGATCGTAAAGATATTGGGAGCGCTGGAATTGAAGCAAATGACACGCTTCAAGAGATGAAGAGTGCCCTAAAAAAGGCACAAAGGGTGCGGGCTGCTGATGAGGAAGAGGTTGAATAGATACTCCTACTGGGAGCGCGAGCATCCTGCTCGCAAACGAATTAATTGCCATTACGTAGCGGGCTAGTGCTTCGCCAAATAAGTTTTTTCACGTATAGCGCGCAGCGTTGCCCCAGATTGGCACGCCTCGGAAGGAGGAAATCCGCAGCAATACTGGAGTATTGCGAGGATTTTCCGACTGAGAAGCGTGACAAGGTGGGGCAACGATGTGATGCTAGACGTGAAAAAACTTATTTGGAGGAGCACTAGAATCCCGCGGTCCCAGTAAATATACCCTATCCTGGCACCTTTAAGCGCCACCCTTTCTCTACCTCAACGCCAATTTTTACGTATAAAGTATCTTTTGGCCCGCCATACTCCCCTGAATTTAATTCCAAGGCATAGTACGGGAGGTTGGCTTTAGCCGGCCCAGAGAGAACTTTTCCATCAAGAGCATAAACAGACTCGGCATCAGGAGAAGCTAGCACTTCATCACCTGCCTTCGTTTTTCGTTCTAATGGGATCAGCTTATATGTATCCAAGGTGCTCATTGCAGAGAAACCACCCTGATCATATCTTAATATCAACCAATGCTGACTCAATTCAGTTTCTGAAGAATCAATAAATTTTGAGAGAGGTCCAAGCTTAATATATCCTATCGGTCGCGTGCGCACCTCGGGCTTACAGGCCAAAGCAAGAGATATAAATAGTATTATAAAGGAATAACTAATGTACCCACGGAAGCTGGGTTTCCAAATTTTTAAGGACATCATCAAGTTCAATCTCAGAAGGTGTAATAATAACTGGTGCCTTAGCTTTTAAGGCCAAACTCATAAGGGTAAACTCAGCTTCATGCTGAGTGTCTCCCATTGAGATCTCTTTAACCTTATCACCACCAAATTCAACTAATCGCTCCTCGATCGCCTCACGATCGGGGGAAATAATTAATACACGGTTCCCGTTGATAACAACCGTTTTAGGTTTACGACCAGAGTATGGAGCAAACATCGAGCTCATAATATATCAATTCTAATCACTACTGGGATGGGTTTCAATACCCTTTTAATGGGCTGCTAACTCAATATTCTTTGACAAGCTTAACTCCCACAAGACCTTAAGGCCCTGCTAGTCTTGTAATACTTTCCAGGAAGCGGCATTCCAAGCAAACTCTCCGCCAACTCCGCTGCCTGACTTATCGCCTCTAAATCCACACCGGTCTCTATTCCAAGCTCCGCACACATAAATACAAAATCCTCTGTGCACACGTTTCCGGCCGCGCCTTTTGCAAATGGACAGCCGCCCATACCTCCGACTGAGGAGTCGTACCATATAACCCCCTCCTCTAGCCCGGCATACAGATTAGCCATACCTGTGCCACGGGTATCATGCAAATGTAGAGAAAGTTCAAGATTCGGCCAGCGATCACGAACTAGTCCTAACATGCGCTTAATTCCCTCCGGATTCCCCCAGCCCATCGTGTCGGCTAATGAGATCTCTTTAAAGTACTGACCATTTTCAGCAACCAGATCTATAATGGATGCAAGGATATCAATTACTTTTTTAGACTCAATACGGCCTTCATAGTTACAACCAAAAGCGGTAGAGATCATTAAACCGTGCAGAGGCTTCTTAGCTTTCGCAAAAACATTAAGCCAATTAGGGATACTCTTTAAAACTCCGGCTTGATCCGTTCCGTTATTCTTTTTAAGAAAGGTCTCGCTTGCAGCGGTATAAAGCCAACACTGATTGTCAAGCCTAAGGGAGCTCTCGCTACGCTCAAACCCTTTATCGTTTAAGTATATTCCATAATATGAAACTCCTGGAATTCTTTCATATTCAGTTACGATCTGCTCGGCATCCGCCATCTGAGGAACCTTATCAGGACGCACAAACGAGGCTATTTCGATATGCTTTAGCCCGGTTTTACTTAAAGAATTTATTAAATGCAGCTTGTCCTGTGTGGCCACTACCTTAGAATGAGTCTGAAACCCCTCTCTTGGTCCCAACTCCCGAATATTTACTTTTTTTGGAAATTGCATAAATATTGCTTATCAGCTTACACTGAAATAAATATGTCAATGGTTACACTTGAAGAGATACGAACTGCCACTAAACGCATACATGAGGTAATTTCCCCTTCCCCTCTTACTTATTCTCCCACAGTGAGTGATCTGGTGCAACATGATGTCTATTTCAAATGGGACAATAAGCTAAGGGTCGGATCCTTTAAGGAACGTGGTGCCATCAATGTTATGATGAGCCTCAACGATATTGAAAAGAAACGAGGCGTTTGTGCCGCAAGTGCCGGCAACCATGCCTTAGCTATAAGCACCTATGCTGCTAAGTTTGGGGTAGCCTGTACAATTATTATGCCTGTTACAGCTCCCCTGGTTAAAATTCAATCCACACAGAAGACAGGAGCTAAGGTCTTATTACAGGGGACCACATTTGACGAGGCGTATGAACAGGCACAAAAACTCTCTGCTGAGAAGGGATATATCTTCCTCTCTGCTTTTGACGATAATAAGATCGTTGCCGGTCAGGGCAGTGCAGGTATTGAAATTATGGAGCAGCTGCCAGACCTAGACTCGATTATCCTTCCTATTGGAGGAGGTGGTTTAATCTCTGGTGTTGCAACAGCAGTTAAATCTATAAAGCCTTCTGTCTACGTTGCAGGCATTCAGTCTGACTGGGTACTGGAAAGAAGGAAAAATCCTGAGCTATATAGTAACAACAAAATTCGCTGGGTCTCAATTGCTGATGGCATTGCTGTAAAACGTGTCGGAAAGATTACTCAACCGATAATAGATCGGTATGTGGATAAAATAGGGAGCATCTCTGAACAGAAAATAGCTTCCGCAATACTTCAATTCTTAGAGCTTGAAAGAAGCGTAGTCGAAGGTGCTGGAGCTGCAGCATTAGGCGGGCTTGTAGATGGAATTTTACCTAAAGATAGGAAGAAAACAGTCGTTTTTGTATCAGGAAGCAATATCGATGCGAACCTCTTATCCCGCCTTATAGAGAGAGAGATGCTTGAAAGGCACCGCTTGCTCAGACTAAATGTCTCAGTCCCTGATCGCCCAGGATCTCTACATGCAACTTCAGGTATTATAGCAGAGTGCGGAGCTAATGTGGTTGAGGTCTTCCACGATCGCCACTATTCAACTCTTCCTGGCGATGTTGAAATTACATTTCTCTTAGAGGTTAGAGACGCAGATCATAAACAGAGAATACTTGCGGCACTTAAGACCGCAGGCCTACCTGTGAAAATATTGTAAATCTTAGACAAGCTTAGTTTTTAAATTGCCCTTATTCCTAGGTCTTATCTTAGTCCTAGTCTTTGATCTTTACCGTATTCTTCGTTCTAGCCCTAAGAAAACGGACAAAGACAAAGATCAGGACGAAGACGAAGGCTAGGATTAGGACGAAGAAAAAGACTAGGAATAAGGGCAACCTCAATAACTATGATTTTCTATAATAGGGATACTGCTCATCACCACAAACTATTTGCTGCTAGGCTTAACGCGATCGAGATCCTCGCGTAATAAGTCAAGCTGCTCTGGGTACTTAGTAACAACCTGCTGCAATATCTGTAAAGCCTCTATACGCTCCTCATTTGTACTAGCTAGCCTGCTAAGACTAGAGGCTGCTACTACATGAACATACTCTCCGTTCGAAGCAAGACGCTTAAGTAGGTTGCGCCCTTCCTCGTACGTAGCAGCATTTTCAAGTAAACCACGTGCTAATATAAGGTTGCCAACCTCTGGAATAATTCGATTGCTGCCCACCTGTGATGTCCATCCTGAAAAAGGCGCCAAGGCCTGCGTGAGCTTACTGCTATCCCCCTCATAAACTGAAAGCAGGCCACGATACACATTGGCAATCTGAGAATAAGGCTCATCTGTGTCTTCTAGCGCAAGCAGTACCTTATCAAACTTAACGCGCGCTTCCTCAAAATCTTTTTTAGCTTTTTCTGGATCCGAAGATTGCTTGTCCTTCTCCTTATCTCCAGCTACATCCTTTGGTTTAGTTGCCGCATCTCCCAAGGCTGCCTGCTCTAGGGCACGCTTGGCAGAAAGATAGGTACCAAATTCTTCGCGTGCCTTTGCGAATACATCAGCGGAATGACGCATGCTTTCAAGTCGGGTCTCTTTAAAAGATACATACACATAGAAAAGAGCTAAGCCGCCACCTAGAACAACAAGTACCTGTCGCCACCATACCCGTAGAAATTTTAGAAGCGGATCTTCTGCTGATGTTTTATTAAGTGTAGGATCTGAAAGAAGTACATCAATCGGATTCTGTTGACTTCCCGGAGCATCATGATTCTGTGTCTGTGTCATGGCCGCATCCTAGCGAATTAGAGAGGAAAATGCTAGTATCTCTTTATGCCTAAGTATTTCGGTGCACATGTATCAGCCAGCGGCGGATTAGAGAATGCCCTCGTAATGGGTAAGGATTTAGGGGTTAATACTATCCAGATGCATGCTGCTCCTCCCCAAAAGTGGAACAGTAAAGCTGCCGCTACAGGGGTAGAAGATAAATTTCTAGAGCTACAACCTAGCTCCGGGATCGACAAAATATTCTTTCACGGTATCTATCTTATTAATCTTGCCAACCCTGATCCGCAAAAGTTGCATCTATCGAAGCTTTCACTCGTAAATTCACTTGACCTAATGGCACGCATAAAAGGTGATGGGGTGATCTTTCATACTGGCAGCTTAAAAGATGAACCTAATCAATATACCGGCTTTAGACGCGCAGCAGATGCTATCAACTGGATACTGGATGCCTCAAAAAACAAAGCACGTCTTATCCTTGAAGTTGCTGCTGGAAGTGGGGACATAATTGGTAAACGCATGGAGGAGCTTGCCGAAATATACAGCATGGTTGAATGCAAGGAACGAGTCGGTTTTGGACTTGACTCTCAACATATGTGGGCTAGTGGTTATAATTTAAAGGCAGAGCTTGACAGCATAGTAGCCGATGTTGAGCGTATTTTCACATTAGATAAAGTGTGGGCAATTCACTTAAATGACAGCAAAACAGAGCTTGGCAGCAGAAAAGATCGTCATGAAAATATCGGTGAGGGTTTAATTGGTCAGTCCACCCTCGAGAACTTCTTTACCCATCCTAAACTTAAAGAAATTCCATTTATCCTAGAAACTCCCGCGGTAAAATCCACCGAAGGCGCGCTGGCTGAAGTGAATAAGCTGCGTACAATGTTGACTAGCTGATCCGTTAAAAAATCGTTAGTATCAACACATGCTTCTATCAGCAGAGTGGTTAGAAACTGACGGACTAGGCGGGTTCGCCAGTGGAACCGTGGGTTCTATTCGCACTAGGCGTTATCACTCACTCCTTACCGCTGCAACAGAGAACCCCAGTGTTAGAGTTACACTCGTAAAAGGGTTTGAAGTTTGGCTCGTATGCGAGGGCTCAGAGGACAGGATTTTTCTCTCATCGCAACGCTATCATCCAGGCATTGTATTTCCAAACGGAATAACTAGACTTCAATCCTTCGAAATTAATCCTTGGCCAACCTGGAGATTTAAAATACAAGCAGCTGCGACTATCGAGCATCAGCTTTTTATGCTGCGTGGAGCGCCCGTCGTTGTTTGCAGCTGGACGCTCAGAAATGCCGATAAAAACTACTCATTTTTTGTGCGTCCTCTGTTATCTGCAACTAATCTTCATGATTTACAGCGTTACAACAAAAACATAGATCAGCGCTGCTCCACTCGAAAAGATGGAGTAATCATCCGCCCTTTTCGTGCGACTCCTGACATTTTAATGATTTCAAATGGAACTTTTATACCTGATGCAGATTGGTATATGAATTTTCTGTATGAAGAGGAGCTTTCACGCGGCTATGATCACACAGAAGATCTAGCATCCCCCGGTGTTTTTAACTTTAATTTGAAAGATGGCGAGGAAGCTCAACTAATTCTTAGCAGTGAGGAGTTGGTGTCAAGCCGCGGACTTAACCTAGCACTTCCGGCTGCACGCTTAGTAACTAAATTCAGAGAGGTGGAGCTAGCTTGGCGTAAACCTCTCTCCAACTTAGAGCGCGCCGGAAGATCCTTTATAGTGAAACGCGGTAGTAGCAGTTCAATTATTGCTGGATATCCATGGTTTGGCGAATGGGCGCGCGACACTTTTATTTCAATGCGTGGCCTTACAATCTCAAACGGAGAACTGCAGTTAGCCAAAGAGATCTTCTGCTCCTGGCTAAATCTGCTTTCAGAAGGGATGTTTCCAAACAAACTTCCGGAACGACCTGAAGAGAGCAAGATCGAGCTTGAATATAATTCAGTCGACGCACCGCTTTGGTTTATTGTCTCTGCATATGAGTTTATCAAAGCTGCTCAAGTTCGAACATTTCCGCTAGATCGGCTTTTTGAGAAGCAGTTATTAGGCGCAATTGATCAGATCATGACTAAGTATATTAACGGAACACGCTTTGGCATCCATGCCGATACTGATGGTCTTATTACTTATGGTCAGGAAGGGTTAGCTCTCACATGGATGGACGCACGCATAAACAACTCACCAGTAACAGCGCGAAACGGAAAAGCAGTAGAAATTCAGGCTCTCTGGATCAACTCTCTTCATATTGCAACCGAACTTGGCCTAAATTTCAAGAATGAGTTAAATCGAGCTCAGAGCTCCTTTGAAGAACGGTTTTGGAACAAAGAGCTTGGCTGCCTCTATGATCTTGTTGACGGAGACGGCATTACCGGCACAGCAGATGCAACGCTTCGTCCTAACCAGATATTTGCTGTCGGAGGACTGCCGTTTCAGTTGATTCACGGTGAGCGCGCTCTCAGACTTATTAATATATTGGAACGTGACTTGCTAACAACCTGCGGCTTGCGTACCCTTAACATTAGCAGTCCTTCCTATCGAGGCAGCTATCAGGGATCACAACCTGAGAGAGACGCCTCATATCATCAGGGCACAGTTTGGCCCTGGTTGATCGGTCCATTTATAGAGGGCTGGTTGCGTGTACATACAAACTTAAAGGACGGCAGAAAGCGGGCTCAGAAAAAATTCATACAGCCTCTCCAAAAAAAAATGGAGGGATATGCTGCTGGTGGTTTTGTAACCGAACTAGCTGATGGGAATTCCCCCTTCCATCCGCGCGGAGCACCGTTTCAGGCCTGGTCCCTGGCAGAATTATTACGTGTGGGGAATGTGTAATATCAGATGAGTGAATCACTCCGACTTACTGAAGACAGCTCACGAGTCGCTAATTGGAAGCGTTGGGGGCCGTACCTCTCTGATCGCCAATGGGGCACTGTGCGCGAGGATTACTCCGCTGACGGATCGTGTTGGGACTATTTCCCGCATGATCACGCGCGCAGCCGCGCCTATCGCTGGGGCGAGGATGGATTACTCGGTATATGCGATCGTGAGTGCAGACTCTGTTTTTCCTTAGCACTTTGGAATGGGAAAGATCCAATTCTAAAGGAGCGACTGTTTGGATTAAGCGGTCCAGAGGGGAATCACGGTGAGGATGTTAAGGAGCATTACTATTACATAGACTCCTCCCCTACTCACTCCTACATGAAAGCTCTCTACCGCTATCCACAAACCGAGTTTCCATACGCGCATCTGCTGAGTGAGAATAGAAAGCGACAAGGTGCGCTGCCAGAGTACGAGCTTGAGGATACAGGGATATTTGCTGATAATAAATTTTTCGATGTGACCGTTGAATACGCGAAACTCACCCCTAACGATATCGGGATCAAAGTGACAATAAAGAACCAGGCAGCAAACAGTGCCAGCATTCAGGTATTACCAACAGCTTGGTTTCGCAACAACTGGTGTTGGGGTAGATCTGGTGAGGGCTACGCTCCACGGCCCGAGATTCGACTAATTGAACAAGGTAAAATTGAGGCTGAACACCGCACATTAGGACGATTTTTTCTACGTGGCAGCGGCTCGCCGACAACTCTTTTTACGGAAAATGAGACTAATTACCTACGCCTCTTTAACGGCATGAATACAACTCCATATGTCAAAGATGCTTTTCACCGTTACATAATAAACAACGAGAAGGATGCGATAAATCCAAAGAATATAGGAACCAAATCAGCTTTTCAGTACTGCCTTGACCTCAAACCTGGAGAGTCTCAATCAATACTGCTGCGGCTCTGTAGCGCCGATGAGTTCAAGTCAGAGCCCCTTGACTCCTCCTTCGAGAAACATTTCGAGCTACGACGCAAGGAAACAGATGATTATTATAATGCGCAACTCCCACACGGTGCCAGTAGCGAGGAACGAAACGTGATGCGTCAGGCCTATGCCGGACTTCTATGGAGCAAGCAGTTCTACTACTACTCCGTTAAAGAATGGCTGGAAGGAGATCCTACTCAGCCTGCGCCAGCAGAGAGTCGTTGGAATATTCGCAACACTGAATGGCTGCATCTATACAACCGCGACATAATCTCTATGCCTGATAAATGGGAGTACCCTTGGTACGCCGCTTGGGATCTCGCATTTCATATGATCCCGTTTGCAAAAATTGATCCTGACTTTGCAAAGCAGCAACTAATTCTCTTTCTACGGGAGTGGTATATGCATCCGAATGGCCAAATACCGGCCTACGAGTTTGCATTTTCAGATGTTAATCCACCGGTACATGCCTGGGCCTGTTGGCGAGTTTACAAAATGACCGCCCCAAAAGGGCAACGGGATCGAGTATTTTTAGCGCGCGTATTTCAAAAACTTTTACTAAACTTCACTTGGTGGGTTAACCGAAAAGATCTGCACGGCAAAAATCTTTTTTCAGGCGGATTCCTCGGACTTGATAACATCGGAGTATTCGATCGTTCACGTCCATTACCGACCGGAGGGCATCTTGAGCAGGCAGACGGCACCGCCTGGATGGCATTTTATTGTGCAACCATGCTTTCGATGGCGCTTGAATTGGCTAAGGACGATCCGGCCTATGAAGATCTGGCCTCTAAATTTTTTGAGCACTTTATCTCTATTGCCGACGCTATAAATAATCTTGGAGGCTCCGGTCTTTGGGATCCACAGGACGGCTTTTACTACGACCAGCTTCATTCTTCCGGAAATTCGGTAAAGCTTAAGGTTAGATCTTTAGTAGGGTTGATCCCATTAGTAGCCGTAACAGTACTAGAAGAGGATGTAATCGATCATTTACCTGGCTTTAAAAAGCGTATGCAGTGGTTCATCGAGCATCGTGGAGATCTGGCCAAGCAGATCTCCTATCTTGAACACTCTGAGCGCTCGCATCGGCTACTTGCTTTAGTATCAAAAGATAAACTCACTCAGCTACTACGGTACCTTTTGGATGAAAATGAGTTTCTTTCACCTTACGGTATCCGATCCCTATCAAAGATGCATCAGCGCAATCCGTATGTCTTTAAGGTAGATCATTCCGAGTACCGAGTGGAGTACGCTCCTGGGGAATCAAACACCTCCCTCTTTGGTGGCAACTCAAATTGGCGTGGCCCTGTCTGGCTGCCGCTAAACTACCTGCTGATAGAGGCGCTGGAGAGTTACCATTTTTTCTATGGAGACCAGTTTAAAATAGAGTACCCAACTGCTTCAGGTAATTTAATGACCCTAAAGGAGATTGCTCACCATATCGCTGCTCGGCTAAACTCACTCTTTTTGCCGAACCAAAGCGGACTACGTCCATTCCTGGGTGACTCACCAGTTCTAACTAATAATCCACTCTGGAGTGACAAACTACTTTTCCATGAGTATTTCCATGGTGACACCGGCAAAGGACTCGGTGCCAGCCATCAGACTGGCTGGACAGCGCTCATAACCCGCTGTATAGAAAAAGTCGCTGCGGACAGATAGACACTCTGCATATAATTATTTGCTAAAAATATAATACTATCCTACACTTATCCATCGAATCAGTAATTGCTCAAAAAGTGTGGGTAAAGCATACGTCACACTGGGAGCGCGGGCTTCCAGCCCGCATAGAAGTAGCAGTGAATTCGTTTGCGGGCAGGATGCCCGCGGTCCCAGTACGCAAGCTTTTTGAGAAATTCGCGAACCATGCCATGCCAGCACTTTGCTTCTATTTCCAGGTCCACCAGCCTTTCCGCATCGGACATTTTGGACATTTCGATATCGGTTCTGAGCAGAGCTATTTTGACGAGGCTAAAAATCGAGAGATTTTAGAGAAGGTAGCGCGCAAGTGTTACGTCCCTGCTAACACAACTTTGCTAAATCTGATTAGGCGCTTTGATGGCAAAGTAAGAATATCATACTCAATCACAGGTGTCGCAATTGAACAGATGCAACGTTATGCTCCACATGCTCTAGAAAGTTTTGTAGAGCTCTCAAAAACTGGCTGCGTAGAGTTTTTGGCAGAGACCTACTACCATTCACTTGCCTCGATCTACGATCAGCAGGAATTTAAAGAGCAGGTAAAACTACACTCTGACTTAATCTCTTCTTTGTTTGGACAACGCCCCCAGATCTTCCGAAATACAGAGCTGGTCTACAGTGACCAGATCGGCAGTTTAGTTAGCGAGATGGGGTTTAAAGCAGTATTGGCAGAGGGCGCTGATGACATACTAGGCTGGCGCAGTCCCAACTATGTCTATAAACATCCTAGTTCGGAGCTTAAGCTTCTCCTTAAGAATTACCGCCTATCAGATGATATCGCCTTCCGTTTTTCTAACCGTAGCTGGGAAGGCTGGCCTCTCACTGCTGACAAATTTGCAGCATGGTTACATCAACATGTTTTTGATTGCAATGTTGTAAATCTGTTTATGGATTATGAAACCTTTGGCGAGCACCAATGGGAGGAGACCGGAATTTTTCATTTTCTCGAACACCTACCTACAGCGATTTTACGAAACCCTGACTGGCAGTTTAAAACACCAAATGAAGTCATCACCTCTTATGCGCCTGTTTCAGAGCTTAGCTATCACCGTTTAACCTCCTGGGCTGATATAGGTCGAGATCTGAGTGCCTGGCAAGGCAACCGTATGCAGAAGCGTGCACTTGAGACAGTTTTTAAATTGGGGGAATTTATCCGCTCACGCTCAGATTTTGCAGATAATGGGATACTTGATACTTGGCGTAAGTTTTTAACCTCTGATCACTTTTACTATATGTGCACAAAATGGTTTGCAGACGGAGATGTACATGCTTATTTTAGCCCATACGAGAGCCCCTATGAAGCTTACATTAACTTCATGAACGCGCTCACCGATTTTGTAAAGTTTCGCATTAAGGACATACATGAAGATATTGATGCTCGGATGGGAATACCCACCACATATTAGTGGCGGACTCGGACGAGCATGCGAAGGATTGACCAAGGCACTAGCCAATCTAGGCATACAGATTGATTTTGTAGTTCCAACTTTATACGGAGATGAAGCTGCAGGCCATATGCACCTTATGGATGGAAGTACCTTGCCTAGCACATCCGGATATTTCCAGTCCATTACAAATCAGTTAGGCCTCCTATCTGAGAAAGAGCAATTTGAGGAAAAAAGTCGCCGCATCAAGCGCTATCCGATCGTCTCCTATCTTTCACCATATTTAACACAGGAACAGTACTCCCACTTTTATACCTACTGGCGAGAGAACCTCCGAACAGGGGAACCGGGTAGTCTGCGTGCTACATTGCAGCACCTATTACCGATTAATTTTGAAAACTATGAAAGTAGACAAACATCCCGTAGAGCCGAGGAGCATTACGGCACTGATTTATTCTCTGAAGTTGCACGCTACACTGAGAATTTAGTGGAATTAATGCGTCACCAGAGCTTCGATCTGATTCATGCTCATGATTGGATGACATTCCCAGCAGGCATAGCATTAACAGCCTTGACCTCCAAACCTTTGATTGTGCATATCCATAGCCTTGAATTTGATCGCAGCGGCTATAACGTAAATCCGCGCATCCACCAGATCGAACGGTTCGGACTGCACGCAGCCGACGCCATAGTAGCTGTGAGTCACTATACTAAAGCTATAATATGCAAACAGTATGACATTCCTGAACAGAAGGTCTTTGTTGTACATAACGGAGTCTACAGCCATGAGACCGTGGAGCTATACCGTTCTACTAAAAAAAGCCACTCTAAAGTTGTCCTCTTTCTGGGCAGAGTCACCTTTCAGAAGGGACCTGATTACTTCGTTGAGGCTGCTGCTAAAGTAATACCGCATGTAGATGATGTGCTTTTTATCATGGCAGGTGAAGGTGATATGCTTCCAAACCTGATTAAGCGGGTACGTGAACTTGGAATCGAAAAACAGTTTCTATTTACCGGTTTTTTACGTGGACAGGAGGTCGAGCAGATGTATTCAACTGCGGATCTATATGTGATGCCCTCCGTCTCTGAACCTTTCGGAATATCTACCCTTGAAGCCATAAACCTTGAAACCCCCGTCTTAATCTCCCGTCAATCCGGAGTAGCAGAAGTTCTAAAACATGCTTTAAAAGTTGACTTTTGGGATACAGACCGTATGGCAGAGCTTATAATTAGCGCACTTAACTATCCCGAACTTAGAGATGATATGGTTTCTATGGCGAAGGAAGAGGTGCAGAGACTGCATTGGGATTTAGCAGGGAAAAAGGTTATTAATCTTTACCGTGCTCTATTATAGTTCTTTTTAAAAGTACGCGGCAGCTCCTGTCGCGAACTTTTAGAAAAGACTATACTTGCCGTAGCGTTAGCGAAGGCGGGTAGTTGTTCATGTGGCGATGTATATGAAAGAGCTATAGGACATAAAACAATGAATGGCCAAGATGGAGCTAACGCAATTTAAATTAAGGAGAAAAATATGGAGCAATGCAACTACGACCCTCGCAAGTTTTTTCTATTTGGTATGCGCTTTTCTTTTGGCATCCGGCTCCTTTATGTTGGGCTAACCAAATGGCTGATAATAGGACCGGAAGCCTTTGTCGGTTTTATTACAACCGAATTCGATAAGACTTGGTCCCCTCACCTATTAAATACATTCTTGGCATGGCTCATTATTATAGCCGAGCCTGTTCTAGCGTTGTTTATCCTTTCAGGCAGAAAAGCTCGCATGGCTTGGATGGCTACTAGCATGTTAATGTTCCTGCTTGTAATAGGACAAACAATTCTGATGAAGCCGGATGTAGCCGGCAACTGGCAGTATTTGGTGTTAACACTTATCTGCGCATCATTAAGTGATCCACTAAATAGTTGCGAGTAATGTAAGTTCAACAAATTCTATTTATATCTTATCATGGAGCAACGTATGCGTTTATCCATCATTTTAGCAACATTCTTTATATGCCTTACTGCAAACGCACAGCAGAATACAACTATCAGATGGTTCGGGCACGCCGCCTTTGAAATTACTACCCCCAAAGGAGCAAAACTTCTGATTGATCCGTGGTTAAACAACCCAACAAACCCTGACGCTAACGCAGGTGCTGACCCGCTTAAGCATATTAGTAAGGTAGACTATATTCTTCTGACCCATGGTCACTTTGATCATGTTGGAGATACTGTAGCACTTGCTAAGATGAGTAAAGCGAGGTTAGTAACAAATTTTGAACTTGGCACAAATATGGTTCGTCTCCTTGACTTTCCGAAAGATCAGATCGGATTTGATACTCTTATGAACATTGGTGGAGAGATAACTATTGCCGATGGCGAGGTAAAGGTCTTCATGACGCCTGCAATACATTCAAGTAGCCTTGCTCCGCGAAACGAGAAAGCTGCCTTAGAATCAGCCGGCAGTCCAGGCGGCTTTGTGCTGACGATAGCAGGTGGCCCTACAATATATCATAGCGGAGACACAGCCTTTTTCCGTGATATGGATCAGATTGGCGAGGACTTTGCCCCGGATCTGGCACTCATTAACATCGGTGGACATTTTGGAATGGAGCCGTCGCATGCAGCTAAAGCTGCAAAAGCAGTTAAAGCTAAATTAGTCATTCCGATGCATTATAAAACCTTCCCTATCTTAACCCAGGATCCAAACCAGTTTTTTCAGATTTTAGATAAAAGCCGAATAAGACACCACGAGATGCACCCTGGCGAGAGTCTTCTGTTTAAAGGGCGAAGTTTTGTGAAAACTAGTACACCCAATACCAACTAACTGGGACCGCGGGCTTCCAGCCCGCTACGCAGCACCATAATGCGAGTGGTCTTCCAACTAAGTTTTTTAGTTACCCCTCCACTAAAAGATTCAGTGTTGATAAGATTAGGTTAAAATGTAATCTTGAGTGTGTATAGAAGTGCGTTAGTTGGATCCTATTATTGTTAATAAGCCCAGCAACCTTACTCTAAATAACAAAACATTATATATACCACTTGGCAGAAAGCAATTTTTATCAAAGTTGCTTAGCCTTGCAACGCTGTTATCATATCTTAAGATGGCTATAAACTCACCCCAACAAGTTGAGATCTCAAGAAGAGGTTTTTTAGGAGAATTTGCTCGCTACGGTTTTGGCCTTACACTTTCAGGGCTCATCCTACCTAAAGTAGCCAGAGCACAAGAAAATGAACCTACAAACACAAACTCACCGCCCCCCTCACGTCCTGACGTATCAGCAAGGACTGCTACTGTAGATGAGCATCAACCTGCTGTGCGAATGTCTAGATTAAATCTAACAACTGCTCATGGGGTAACACTTGGATATCTAGCTACTATGGGCAATGCCATTGCAAGAAAACATGGCCAACTCGATCTACGAGACGCAGCTACTATCGCCTTACTTGAGACAGGCAGGTTGGCAACACTACAGCTAGGAGGAGATGAGGGTGACAGAAAAGAAGTTGCTTCAGAGGTAAAGGATCTGTTCTCAGATCTAGGACCGGCGGTGCTGTATACAGCAATTGCTGATTTTACGAGTACAAATGTTGCTCTCGAGCCTAAGACATTAGCCAATAAGGTTAATGGCAGCGGAGATCGGCATTCATCCTCAAAGGATGAATGGGAAACCATCGTTGATGCTAGGCCTGCACTTACTAAAGAGGCTTTGGATGCTTGGGTTAGCCATAAAGAGATCACTGCCGATTCACTATCTAGACGTCTATCTCAGATGGTAGCGATTACATCAGTTACAGCTCCATTTGTGACAACACTTACCTCTGCTGCATTTTGGCGGGATGAATTTGATGATATTGCCCACTTATGTACTGAAATAGCGCTAGCCTCTGAGGTTATTAGATGCATTAACAACGGAGGTGAGCCACAGCCTCAGATTGAAGAACTAAAAAGCAATGCAGCTAAAACTGCCACAGAGCATTTAAATGGCAGCTGGGGCTACAATCAGCTTGGTATAGCACTCGCCTGCAACATTCAGGGACTTGCAGGTGTTGGAACTCCTCCGAATATATATTTCCTTGCAAATCATTTTCCTAATGAGCCGCTGGCATGGAGTAAATCACAGTTATTAGATGTTGCCTTAGCAGAGAGCCAATCCTTAATATTCGCATCTATCTGGCTTAGTAAAGTTACAGGAGAGCCAGCACAACATACATGGAGAAATATTTTAAAACATCAAGGTGCAGCATTAGCATTAATAGCAAATTCGTTTACAGAAGAGGAGCTGCGTACACTTACGTTTGGAAGTGGGGATAAACTCGCAATAAGGTTAATTAAACATATACACAAGATTGATAAATACGAAAATATTACGGCACTAAGAGATGCGATAAGAACGGAAATTGAGGCTACACCTACACCATTTTTTCAGATCTCTATTGGTCAGTGGATTGACTCAAAGCTTCAAGCCTTAAGACGCATTAAAAGAAGCTCCCCTATAATTCAGTCAAGCGTTGGAGAGATTGAGGATCTTACCGCCCAGGAGCTAGATAGAATAGACGAACTTCAAAGAGGAGGATTCTTTAGAAACCTAGTAGAGTCGATTAAGACTGGGAACCAAGCTCGTGTGACTGCGTATTTAGATAAATATTTACGTTGGAGAGAGACTCGACTATCGCAACGCTTAACCTTAGCTCTGACAAGTATCGCCGGAGAAGCTGAATCCGAGGAAGATATCAATGAAGTGCTCTCCCGTCTTGGAATTAGTTCATTGTTCCAGATTCAACGACTAAGTGAGGACGGAGGTAAAATTCCAGCTGTTGAAAGAGAGTTAAGACTGCTAGCACATACTTTAGATAAAGTCGCATCATTTGATACAAGAGCAGAACGCTTAAAACATGCCACGGCATTGCTGCTAGAGGGCCTGCCCCCTGAAAGAGCCTTACAGCAATTGGGATTTTTACACCGCGAGGCATTTATCGATGCATGTACAGCTATTGCTGGTATTGCTGAGCCAGTTGAAGACGATTCTCTTAAGACACAGGCGGCACAACGCGAGCCAAGCGCAGCAAATAACGAGTATTCAGCATTCGATGATCTCCTATCCTGGATCAAAGATTCCTGGAGAGATCCACGCAATTTATCTGAGGACACAAGAGATGTAGTTAGAGTCTTTGCCTCACAGCTCCCTGCAGTCCACCCCGTTGCAATTTCATTTACTGAGGTGTTACGAAATTATGCAGATGTAAAGAATGACAGGCCAGTCACTAGGGAGCAGCTAGATAAAATATTAAATATACTCCCTGTTCTTGGCTTTGCCCTTGCTTCAGTAGCCGATAACGCTCCAGGCTACATATTGCTAGAAAGAGTATTACATGATCTATTCTCACAATCGTTTGGCAGCAACGTTTTTACTAAGCATCCCAGCATCAAAACAGAGCTTGGCTATGTAGCTAAAACGATTGCCTCCCAAAGCGGCATGGTATTTCCATTCTCCAGTGTCTCAAACCTACTACAAGATGGTATTCAGGTAGTACCATTAAACGACGCTGCACATAAACAGGGCTTTGGAATACGCCGCGCTAAGTTAACAAGCGCGGACACGACGCGCAGTCATTTTATGCATCTTGCAGCAATTGGTACTATTGGCTTAGCCAGCGCCGAGCTGCACCGACTTGCAAACAAGGCTGCAAAACCGTAGACATATCACAGGCAACGTAGTTACCTTGACCTAGTGCTTCGCCAAATAAGTTTTTTCACGTATAGCGCGCAGCGTTGCCCCAGATTGGCACGCCTCGGAAGGAGGAAATCCGCAGCAATACTGGAGTATTGCGAGGATTTTCCGACTGAGAAGCGTGACAAGGTGGGGCAACGATGTGATGCTAGACGTGAAAAAACTTATTTGGAGGAGCACTAATAATCTTACTTACGAAAGTGTTCATATTACAGATATAATAGCAGTGCTCACTTAGTCTCCCCCTTTTGTAATACTGAATTAGAGTTTGACCAGAATAGTGAAACAACCATAGTAGTGCAGAGTATTGCACAAATAATACCAAGCGACCAAGAAACCGGAAACTTGCCTCCAAATAACTGATTAAGCCAAACCATTTTGAGACCAACAAAAATTAGCACCAAGCCTAGTCCGTATTTTAGTAGATGAAACTTCTGGTAAAGACCCGCGAGCATGAAAAAGAGTGATCTTAGACCGAGCATCGCAAAGACGTTAGAAGTGTAAACAATTAGCGGCTCATCAGTTAAGGCAAAAATTGCAGGGACTGAATCAACGGCAAAGATAATATCTGTAATTTCGATGAAAACTAGTGACAACAAAAGCGGTGTGCCATACCGCACACCGTTCTTCGTAACAAAGAACGATTGTCCTTGTAGTTCATCAGTTACTGGCAGGATTTTCTTAAGCAATCTAATAACAACATTCTTTGAAGGATCTATCTGCTGCTTAGGAGCAAAAAACATTTTGATACCTGTTAAGATAAGCAGACCGCCAAAGAATATAACCACCCACTCAAATTGCATTAATATGGAACCAAGAGCTATAAAGATAGCTCGAAAAATTAATGCCCCTATAATTCCATAAAATAAAACCCGGTGTTGATACTTCTCAGGAATACCGAAGAAGGCAAAGACAGTCACGAATATAAAGAGATTATCAATTGAGAGGCTTTTCTCGACTAGGTATCCAGTCAAAAACTCAATACCTAGTTGAGTAGCCACACCGGCTGCAGCATCACCTGCAAAGCTTGGATTATCAGAAAATTTCCAGAGCGCGTAATGATAAAATCCATAATTAAAAAACAAGGCTAATGCAATCCAGATGGCACTCCAAATTGCTGCGTCTTTAAAACTGATTTTCTCTGCTTTCCTATGAAAAACTCCCAGATCAAGTGCAAGTAGAATCAGGATTAGAGCAGTAAAGGCGAGATAGAACCACCAATATTCAAAAAATGGAAACAGTAAAATATCCATACATTAAATCCCTAATGCGAGTTAAAGGCAGTTAGTTATCCACAAGTAAATAATAAATGTATTTTTTGCGGCTCTATAACCAACAATAGAACAACGCGAACAATAGATCGAATATATAATATAAGTTTAATCCATAGATTAAAACTATGGTGATCTTGAGAACAAACTCCTTTGTCCTTCATTACAAATCTTTGACACGAGCGGATTCTTGAGACGTCGTTCAATGGAGATTATATAGATCTGCTCTCTGACCTCAGAAGATCTGCCTACAAGAGCTAGATTGAACTCTGCCCTGACCTCCTCTTCTACCACCGAAGGTACAAGCATAATGCCCTTACCACTTCTTGCTGCTAGCTTCATAAGAGCCCTATCTTGAAACGCGCCTACGCATTCAGGCTTAACACCAATCTTATCGAACCAACGATCAAGCTCATGCCTGACCGCAGAATCTAGGGTAGGAAGCAAGAGCGGCGCAGCGTCAAGACTATTAGGAAAGTTTTTCCTATATTTATCTGCCCACTTACGAGCGGCAAGAAAACTAACGCCGCACTCTCCTATAAAATGATTGAATGCCTTTACTTTAACATTAGGTGGCAATGCCCGATCTGCTATTACAAGGTCTATCTCAGCAATTGAGAGCTGCGCTAAAAGTTTATCAGTCTTATCCTCAAAACAATAAACTGAGAAATTAGCATCTACGTCAAATGCGGGCTCAATAAGCCTGTAAGCGAGTGATTTTGGAACTACATCAGCAATGCCGATCTTAAACTCCCTACGTGTTCCAAGTGTCTTACCATCAAGCACATCCAAGAGCTCCTGTCCTATATTAAATATCTGCTCTGCGTAACGATTGGCCAACTGCCCAGCTTCTGTCAACTTTAGAATGCGACCCTGTCGTTCAAAAAGCTTCTCTCCAAGAACTTCCTCAAATGACTTCAACTGGGCACTAATTGTAGGCTGAGCAAGACGGAGGTGCCGAGAAGCTTCTGTTACACTTCCACAACGTGCTACATGCCAAAAGTAATACAGATGTTGATAGTTAAGCCAACGCATATAGGTTTTTTCTATCTTTAGATACTAATCTTTCTATTAGATCTATACAACAAGGAGGTCGATAATTAGTTCATATCAAACTTAATTTATAGGAGAAATATATGATACCACTTCAAGTTAGAGCTGTAAATGTTTCAATCCCAATCTCTAAAATGTCAGAGATTGAAGATATATATTATCAAACATTCAACCGCTTAGAGCACTTGATTCGTGAAGCTCACTTAACATTAAGAGATATCAACGGCCCTAAAGGTGGCAACGATAAGTTATGTACGATCCAAATTCGATATTATCCACGAGGAGTATCAGTAGTAAAGAGCAACGGTAACACCTTTATTGAAGCAGTAAAGAGTGCCTGTGAAAAAATGCAGCAAGCTATAATTAGGCGCAATGATAAAAAAAGAGCTGCCTTGCATAATGCTTCAAAATTTAAACCTGAAATAGGACAAACATATGAAAATTAGCTCATTATTAGAAACTGAGAATATAAATACCATTGAGGATGCGACAATAAGAACTGGGGGTTCGCGTCAATTTGCCAAAATCGATTCACTTAGAAGCCGTGCCGATGAGGTACTCATAGCGATAGCGGTACTAGGACTTGTTGCTACTATTTCAGACGGATATACGGACATTCGTGAGATCGAGACCTTCATGAGTGAGTTTAGAAAAAGATTTGCTCTCTCAAGACGGAAATCTGTTAAGCTGATAGGAGTAGCATTAAAGCGAATTAGCAATACAAACGGATCAGATGCAATTGACTGCGCATGTGATACTCTCAATCAGCATCTCGATACTTCACATAAGATTGGGCTATTCGAGACGCTAGCGGATGTGTTGATTGCTGATGGGCGAATACACGAGTCAGAGGAATACTATCTTGATTACATTGCTTCTAAACTAAATTTACAGCAGTTATTAAAGGTACGTTATTCATTTTTACTAGCATTCTCAACAGTTCTTGTCCCGACCGACAAGAACTAGTATAGACTGATAAGAAATAAATTTATTTTTAATCATCGTTGGAAAAACAGTACCAAAAATCACTTTTTATCTTTCGTAGAGATCTGCGTTTGCATGACAACACGGCTTTAATCGCCGCATTGCAGCAATCAAAACTGGTTATTCCATGCTTCATCTTTAACCCTCTGCAAATTGAATCAAACCCATATCGAAGCATGAATGCCGTTCAGTTCATGATCGAGTCATTGCAGGATTTATCATCAGATCTTGAGAAAAGAGATGCCAGGATGTACTTCTTTTACGGTGAGCCAAAAAAGATAGTGGAAGATCTAATTACTCAAGAGTCACTGGATGCTATCTTTGTAAATCACGACTATACACCATTTAGCAGAAGCAGAGACAGAGAGCTTCAAAATCTCACAAAAAAACATAAGGTAGAATTTAAATCTTACTTTGATCTGTTGTTAGCAGAAGTTGGAACTGTTTTGACCGATAAGAGTACACCCTATACCGTCTATAGTCATTTTGCTAAGAAAGCGAGGACACTCCCTGTTGCTAAGCCTATAGAAAACAACCATAGAAATTACTATGTCAACTCCTTAAAGGGTGAAATACCGACTGCTCTGACAACGGTTTTACCGACATCAGAATACAATAAGAATATATGGATTGCCGGAGGCAGAAAGTGCGCTTTAAAAATACTAAAGAGCATGCATCAGTATACCAAATATGAAGAAGAGAGAAACTTTCCAGGCACGAATGGCACTACTGGACTCTCTGCTCACAACAAATTCGGTACAGTCTCGATACGGGAGGTATATTGGAGCATAGCTCGCAATCTTTCTGCTTCACACACACTTATAAATGAACTTTACTGGCGTGATTTTTTTTACCATGTTGCTTATAGCTTCCCGCATGTCTTTGGTCATGCCTTCCATCAAAAATATGATGGGATCAAGTGGCAAAATGATCAGACATTATTTAAGGCCTGGTGCAATGGGGAAACAGGCTTTCCGATCGTCGATGCTGGGATGCGTCAATTGAACACAACCGGCTTTATGCATAACCGCGTACGCATGATCGTGGCCTCGTTTCTTGTCAAAGATCTACATATTGATTGGCGCTGGGGAGAGAGGTATTTCGCTCAGAAACTGATTGATTATGATCCGGCTGTAAACAATGGGAACTGGCAGTGGGCCGCCTCAACCGGCTGTGACGCACAGCCATATTTTAGAATTTTTAATCCCTGGATTCAGGGTAAAAGATTTGATCCTGAATGTAAGTATATAAAAACCTGGGTCGAGGAACTTCGCGAATATGACGCAAAGCAGATACACAAACTAGAAAAGCAGCACTCCCTAGCTGGCTATACTCTCGCAATCATCAATCACGCAGAAGCTAAAGAAGAGGCAGAAGGTATGTTTATTGAGGCAGCTGAACGATTCACTAGTTGATTTAGTTCGCTATCATATTCTCGGTGGCAACCTTGTTCATAATCTATTTGAAAGAGAGACCTTATGAAAATATTTATGTTTCGCCACCACAAACTTCTAGTTCTCTTTTCCTGAGATAAAAGCGTTAGCTATCTATAGTCAATCAGGTAGAACTACTACACTGACTTCCAATTTGATTGGAGATTGATTTTGCTTTGGCTATAGAGCAGGAGTAGCCCATATGGACAATCCTGCTCTATATCAGAGTATTACTTTAGGTCGGAAATTGAAGCACCAAAGTTGACGTGAAAAACTTTATTATCAACAACTAATGCTGGCACAGATTTCACTCCTGCTTTTTCAGCATCAGCTATAAGTGCCTTATTCTTGCCTAAGTGTATTACTTCAACTTGATAGCTCTTAGGGTCAAGAGCGTGTGCTAGTTGCTGCTCAGCTTCAACACAAACAGGACAGCCAGCGTGATAGAATTTTGCATTTTTCATAAGTTATTCTCCAATATATAAAGGTATCGAGTCGATACGAAATGAAAATAATACGACAAGTTTGTGGTTGTCAAGTTAAAATCAAATCAATACAATTAGCTGCTATGAGGTCGCAGGAAGCTCTAAAAATCCTTGAGCGTATTAGTCATTTACATCTCGCATACCTGAGGGATTTTTCCTATAGAGTTGGTCTAAATCTTCGTCAGCTGGAAAGCTTGGTATACTTACAAGCCAGCAATCGCTACAGCGATACCCCACTTGCTCTTAGAGAGTATCTGGGCCTGACCAAAGGCACAATTTCTCAAACCATTCTCTCACTTGAAGAGAAAGGATTGCTAAAAAAGAGTGGCGATTCGAATGATGGGCGTATCGTTCATTTAAAGCTTACTCGGAAAGCTAAAAAGTTATTAATGCAGAGTACTCACGACTCTCCACTTGAGAAAGCATTTTCTAAAGAGAGTGGAACATCATCACTGACAAAATCGCTTTCAGCTATATTGATCGATGTTCAGCGTGCCAACAATTTGAAAACTTTTGGTGCTTGTTATACTTGCAACTACTTTCGTCGCAACGAATTGACAAGCTCGCACCAGTGTGGACTCACTAAAGAACCGTTATCTGATAAAGAGAGCTTAATGATCTGTAGAGAGCATATCCCCAATTAACCCCTCCTTAAGACAGGTAAATTACACCTCAGAAAGCAAATCGAACACCTGCAAAAAAAGCCCGACCCCTCAAAGGAGCAACATCTTTTAGAAAAGATGTATGCACCCTGGCTTCCTCATCCGTAAGATTAGTTGCTCGCGCATACAGTTCATAAGTATTCCTGCCATGCACTGGTAATTGGTATGCAACCCCTGCATTTAAGAGCGTATAGCTATCAGTAGGCAACTCGAAAGCAGCGGTGCGATCTTGCTCATCTACGAGGACGCCCTCGACATATGCGGAGGTTTTTTCACTCTTATACTTAAGCCCCACTTTGCCTCGAAGCGGAGTGATGCGAGGCAACGGATCGTCATCGGATAAATTATCGCCCCGTACATAGTCAATTTGGCTATATAGATTTAAACCATGAGTGCTATAAGACAACAGCTGATAATCCGCTTCTGCCTCAAATCCCCAAAATCTAGCGCGATCAATCTCATACAGATACACAGGCAGCCCCTCTTCTTCCTCGCCTGATGGAACTAAGTTAATATAGTCAGAATATTGCTGCAAAAATAAGCTAGCTCCTGCAGTAAGTCTTCCAGTGTTTTTTCTAATTACAATCTCGGCACCAACAGACTGCTCTTTGTTAAGATCTGGATCGCCAATTTCAAAAGACTGAGTAGCGATATGTGCTCCATCAGCAAATAGTTCCGTAGATGTTGGAGCACGTTCACTGTAAGAGAAGGTTAATCCAGCCGTATAGACCCCCTCACTATCTAAGTTTATAACTGGTCCGGTGGACGCACTGATCATGTGAAATGTTTCTGGGGAAAGCTCATCTATATCCACGTTTGCATACTCATATCGTCCTCCAAGTTGCCAAACTAGATTGTCACGTATTTTGTAATCTTCAATCGCAAAAAGCGCAGGAGCGAAAGTTTTGCTTGGAGGAATAAAAGCCTCTTCACCTTGCGCCTTGAAATCGTCATAGCGCAGCTGCATCCCCCATCCCCCTTGAAATCCATCTTCATGTCCATGCGTCAATTCAACTCGACCTTCAAATGAATCCTTATCAAACTTTGTCGCTGTTACATCCCCTTCCAGCTCTTTATGTTCATAGTTTGAATACACTGCTCCAAATCTAACAGCCCGAAAGAAATCATCGTTCATACGCACCTCACCTCGACTCTCTAAGCGAAATTGATTGAGATCAATCCTTGGAAGAGCCTCATCGTCATCTTCATTATGTTCATTTTGGTGCTCCTCTTCTGCGTGATCAGAGTCCTCCTCGTGCTGATGATGTCCGCCTGGTATACCGTACTTTGAATCAAGTGATTTTAATCCAATTCCAAAATAACCCTGACTCCATACATGAGAGCCCCCGATTTTGAACCCCTTAGATAGACTGTCACTGTTTTCTAACTTGCCGCGGCCTTCTTCCTCCCCTTCCTCGTGTTCAGGATCTTCCTCTGCATGCTCATTCTCTTCAAGCTCCTCAATCTCTCGCAACCTGCTTGATTCGGCAAATCCTGGGATTTCAATATCATCAGTCTCTCGATAGAAACCGGAAAAGTGCCAATTAAAACTACCTATCTCACCATTAAGAGCAGCCCCCCCAGTACTCTCTTCATCTGCGGAACTTCCCTTTCGCAAATCAACCTCCCCCATGAGAGGGCTACCAACTGGATCTTCAGCAATACTTTGGTCAATCATATTTACAACACCGCCAATAGCACTGCTTCCATAAAGAAGAGTGCTTGGGCCACGCAAGACATCGATACGCTGCACAGAAAGAGGATCAGCTGAAACCGCATGATCATCACTCACATCAGAGACATCCCCGCTTTCAAGACCATTCTCCAATACCCGAACTCTCTGCTTGGCTTGCCCCCTAATAACCGGACGGCTTGCGCCGGGTCCAAAATATGTTCCACTAACACCTGGCTCGCTGGACAAAAGTTCTCCTACAGTAGGCTCAGAGCGTTCCTGTAATTCCTCATGCGTAATAATACTAACTGGTTTTCCCAACCTACCTAATCCAATGGGACTGAGAGCCCCAGTGATATAAAGTTCTGTAGGCGCACTTTCCACTTTAGAACCGATCTGGGTCTCTGATGGAGAATCCGCATTTACTCTTTCGATACCCAAATAAAGCAGGATGACTAAACTAATAATAATTTTTGTTTTCATATCTTTAATACCGATGCGATAAAATTGAGTTGAGCAAAGTGGCCTTTCCTGCTCCAAGAAAGCTCAAAAGAGCTGTAATAGGGAGCATTTCTCCGATATTCTATGAAACTTATTTTTTTCATAAAAGCAAATATGCTTTTTTCTTTGCAACTTAGTTGCATCTAACATCGCATAGTTTATGCTTCTCTGTCAATAAGAACGAGGCCTTAAGCATTGAAAAAAAATGAGCATTAACACTTTTAGCCATATTATTGGTCTTTTACGCATTTTACATGCAACTGAGATGCTATTAGAATTCGTACCATTATTGGCGACATTTAGAACAAATTCTGCTATAGTCATCAATATTACTCCTCAACGAACTGTATAGCGTATATGACAAGAGTGCCCAAACTCAAAAATACCAAGCAACTTTCCATTATTTTAGGGGTGCTTAAGACCAGTAAACATCCGATATCTGTGGCTCATCTATTAGCTTTGGCCCAAAAAAAAGCCCCTTCACTTAACAAGACAACTGTATACAGAACATTAGAAAAATTAGTAAACGATGGAACTGTAGAGGCTATAATGTTACACGAAGGTATCCTCCATTATGAACTTCGCACTCACAAGAGCCATCATCATCATTTTGTTTGCTTAAAGTGCGATAATATATATTGTATTGATGGATGTCTTTCAGATTTGGTAGCACTTTTGCCAAAAGGATTTTCGCTTGAGAGTCATGAGGTAACACTTCGTGGAATTTGTATAGGCTGTCGTTGACTTGAATCTTCGAAATTTTCATAATGGAGCGGCTGATTGGTGTATATCCAGTAGCACAATCTGGATTTTTCATTTCCGTTAGCTAGACTAGCCCTAGCCAGGCAGTCGAACACAGGAACCTAAAAACCCTTGCAACATCCATTAGATATCAGGTATCCGTCCTCCCACCTCCCCAGCTCCTATCCGAATCTGCGCCCCGCTTCTAAGCTCGATCACAACCTCTTTACCTAAATTATCTATGCGCACTAATTTGTCTGTCCCTACCTTCGGCTTCTTCCACCCAGCAAAGGTACTCGGGACTAATCCAACCCGACGACAGTACTCACCTACATTCAATCCGCTACTCTGCTGTGCTGCGACATGGCGCTCACGCTCTTCTGCTGTGTGCATATTCTGCTCCTTTAAATATTGATTTTCTTTATAACTGTTCTTCTATGGTGCTTATTTACACCTCAGAATCACTCAAGGATAGGATGGGGGTGGGAGGACGGATACTCTATTAATCGGAGATCTGCCATGAAAGTTGCTTATAATAATTGGATTGTCTAGCTCGACTTCGTCCGCAGGAAGCGGACTTCGTCGGAGCCACCTTCGCCTGTCGAGTAGACAAAATTCTCGATTTGCGAAGTGGGCTTGCCCCGCCGAAGCCCGTGAGCTTGCGAACGGGCGAAGGTGGGGTGTAGTATCTGAGGAGGTCTAATTAGCTGATTTTAGCTGGCTTTTATTTTCGTTGCAGCTTTTTTGCATCCAACTTTTGAACCATCCAGAAATGTCCTGAAATTTCTGGGTAATTTCTTTCGATTAGCCTTGATTTACAACAGAAGAAATCGAATCAGTCAACAGACTCACAATCTCCTTCTCCTTGTTTCCAAATGAAATTCGCCCGCGTTCATAGAGTCTTTTAAGTTTTTCTACATCACACTCCATGAGACTTGTTTGTAGTGATGGTTCTGCAAAGACTTCGCTTACCCGCACCATTTGAATATCTTTCACCAATAGATTACGAACAACATCTAGAGAAGACGAGTTCAGAGCAAGCATGTCTGAAATAAATTGCTTACTTGTAAAAAATTGCCAGCATGAAACTTTTGCTCTGACAGGTAATTTCTCTGGAAATGTTCCAGTTCCTACGCTTAAGACTTTAATGTCTGGGAGCGCATGACCCAATGCTGCATTGGCATCGATCACTCCAAACAATGCTGGGTTATTCGCACTGAAACCCCCGTCTACAAGTCGGTATGAGAAAGTATCTCCCTTAATATTTACAGGACAGAAAATCGGATACGCAGCACAAGATGCTTGAATTGCCTCCCTTATAGTTAAACCAAAACCAGGTTGAAATGAGGGCTTGCGACCATGGGCGGTAGTAACATGAGACTTGAAAATCTTTGGTTTGAGTTCATCAAGTGACGCAACAACTACACCTGTTGGCTTTTGAAAAACATCAAACTTTTGGTCTCCAAACTGATCTTTCAGCAACGTAGCAAGACGCGCCGATCTTCGCCTTGCCAACCATCTCCCCATAATGTCAGGAATGTTTTCAAGATAAAGATCCCTTAGCTCCTCTACTGTTCGACCAAGAGAAATTGATGTTGATATGATTGCGCCAGTTGATGTTCCGTAGAACGCATCAAAGTGATTAACAAGTGGGCTACCTAATGCCTTTTCAAGCTCAAATAAGACTCCAAGAGAGTAAATACCTCTTGAGCCACCACCATCTAGGCTAAGTATTTTGAAGGTGCTCATATTGTTCCCCATTCAAAATACAATTTCGACCAACCTACAATTAACTTCAATGCATCAGTTTGATTCCATTGTTCAGGAGAACTTCCAAACAACTGCGTGATGCCATTCTGACACTTCCAGTTGCTAATTTCTGCATTTAAAAAATGTTCAATTATTTTGAAGTATCTTGTCTGAATATCAGGCACATAACATTCATCAGGTACATTATAAAGTAGGCACTCAACAAAATATGAAGGAGCTATTCCTTTCTCTAATTTACCTCTATCTGTCAGGTATCTTCTGGCATTCTTAAACATTCTAACTGTGGGCTTATAAAGCCCCTTTGCTCTAAACTCCGAATTTTTCCATTCCCCATTGCTTTTATGTTGCTCAGGAAAATTCGTAATAACTCTCGAGGGATTTTCTAGTTGCGTAAGAAATCTTATTCCTTCGTAATCTAATTCGTGATCTGACGGTGATACCCATTTTGAAAAATGCTTGAATGGAAAGCATGGAATAACATCAGCGGGTAATCTATTGCCATCGGCTGCGATTTTGATCGCTTTTTTACCTACAATCACGGAGCGTTCGCCAAATGCTGCTTTAAGCGTCTTTACGGTGAGGGCATGAAATTGATCGAAGTTTAGCGATGCTGGCTCCGTTTCTTTCTGAAACCATTCTTTTTGGTAATCGGGTAATTGTCTTACATCGGAAAAATAAGATCCTGTATATTTTACCACCACATCAACATCGGAATTGCCTCTTGTGTTAGTAGAGTTGGCATAAGACCCTTGAAGGAATATATCACAGAGATAACGGGGAAAAGTTGGTGCATCTAAGGCGTTGTAAATTGCCTCCTTGGTCTGACTGGAGTTCGTTACACTGCCCTGGCTAGACCAGGCTTCAAGCTGATCAGCAGGTATTCCGCTGTAAGATTGTGGTGCTGCATTAGACAAAGACATTCCTCCGAGGGATTATCCAGCGGAAGAACCACAACTGCATTCACCGCACTGAAGTTAAAAATACTTCAAAATAGTTAAACATCGTTCCCAACTTTTTCAAGGGCTAGTGAGATATTTGTGTAACTGTTTAAAGCGGCTCACCTTAGTTCTTGATACTGATGACAGGTGAAGAACGCAAATTGAGGCACGACAGCGCGGTTATTAACGTCAGCTAGTACCGAAACCTAATGTGATAGAAAAACAATCTCTACGGGATTAGAATATCTAACATGTTGATATTGCTTGCTATTCTTATGTGATTGGAAGATCGCGGAGGAGCCGCAGGTCATTCGTTTGAAGTGACTGGAAACTCAAGAAATACTCAATAAATCCCGATTATTGTTCTCAGATTTTATCGATCATGGGGAGAACATCGGCGTGGCATATTGGATTATAGTTTCATCACAGGACAAAACAGACCCAAAAATATCTGGACTCGACAAATGGCAGAAGCGCAAAGACGATTGCTTTTGGGGAGTACCTGAATCAAACAGAGTAGATACTTCGATAGTAACGGGCGACAAGGCATTTTTCTACGTGGGTTCACCTGAGATGCTTCTTGTTGGTCCAGTTCATGTGCTTTCAGGAATACATCAATTATCAGAAGCTGAAAAAGCAAAGCTCTGGGGTGAAAGTGTGGCATTTACTGCAAATCAGGGTTTCTTCTTTCGTACGGACGAAGAAGCCTGTGGCGTGTGCAAGGTGCCAACTCTCGTGAAAAACAACAACCTTGATTTTGTAAAGGACAAAGACAATTGGCAGTTTTCATTCCATCACTCCCTAATCCGAATCGAGCAAGACGATTACGAGACGATATTGAAAGCGATGGAGTCTGAGCCTGTACATGCCCCGCAATTGTTTGAAGAATCAAGGGCATCTAAGTAGAAGTGATAAACCTCCTGACCAGGTTTGATCGACCAAATGATCTAACTATGCAGGAGTTCTATATCAGCACTTCCTTGAACTCAGCGATTATAGTTACCGGCGAACCAGCGGAGACCACTAGCTTGATCGGTTCAAAGTGTTTGTTCTCGGGGTCAAGATAGACAGTCACATTTTCACGTTCATCAGTTTCTCCAACAGGAGTTTCTCTGCGATATCGCTTAACGGTGTATCGTCCACCGTGCTCAGGGTCTGTGATACCAGAATGCCGAACTAGCACGATACGTCCCTGACGACTACCTGCTACTCCGCCTATCTGATGTTCAAACAAGCAAATCGAGCCATCAGGAATTAGTGGCTCCATTGATTGACCACTTATCTGCACAGCAAACATGCCCTGATTCAGACCCTTACGATTTACCGATACCCATCCTTTAGGCTCACAGGCTTCAGACTCTGGAGCAAAATCTTCGCCTGCTGCAATCTTTAATTCATAGAATGGAACAGCATTAACATACGGGGCTATCTCATCACGACGCTTTAGCGGAATTATCTTTGCTGACTCTTTAGGTGCTGCTGGTTCATCGCCAGCCCACTCAGCACAGAGAAGCTCGGCTTGAGAAAGAACCGTTTGCGTTGCCTTCTCTTGCTTGTCAGGTGGATAGCCATGTTTTCGTAGAATCTTTTTAACGAGTACTCGCAATCGAGCACGTACGGACTCTCGAACTGTCCAATCAACTGAGGTATTCTTGCGTACCGCATCAACAAGCTCCCGCGCTATGATTCTTAAGGCGTCATCACCAAGCACTTTAACAGCACTATCGTTGACCTCAAGAGCGTCATAAAAAGCAAGTTCATCTTCAGAAAGCCCAAGGTCTTCTCCGCGCTTGCTTGCTTCGCGCATTTCCTTTGCTAGTGCAATAAGCTCTTCAATAACTTTCGCCGATTCAATTGTGCGGCTCTGATAACGTTGAATAGTAGACTCAAGCATCTCTGAAAATGTTCGCGCCTGTATAAGATTTTTCTTGCTGCGAACCTTGATCTCATCATTTAAAAGCTTCCTCAATGCTTCAAGCGCAAGGTTCTTTTGAGGAAGACCTTTCACTTCCATTAAGAACTCATCCGAGAGTATTGAGATATCAGGTTTATCAAGCCCAGCGGCTTTGAAAATATCTATAACCTGATCAGATGTAATAGCTTTAGATACGATTTGACGTACCGCGATATCTAGCTCTTCTTCGCTTCTTCCTTCTGTAGGAGTGTGCTTAATAAACTGCGCTCTGATTGTCTGAAAGAGCGCAAGCTCATCTCTAATCTTAAGAGCTTCTTCGTGTGGCACCGACAGGGCGAAAGCTTTTGCAAGAGCGGTTACCGCAACAAGATAGCGCTTCTTGCCATCCTCAAGCTTAAGAATATGCTCCATGGCGTTAGCGACAAGTCGAAGTCGTTCATCATTTGAGCCCTTAAGCCAAGGAGTGATGTCAAAACCATGAAACATTTGGCACACGATCTCGTACTTCTCTAGCATGACGGCAACCGCGTCTTCTTGCGAGATGCCCGTATTCTCACGATCTGATTCGGTATAGTTTGCCAGTGCTTTCTTAAGCGCATCGCCAATGCCCAGGTAATCGACAATCAGACCACCGGGCTTATCGCGGAAAACACGATTTACTCGGGCAATCGCCTGCATGAGATTGTGCCCCTCCATAGGCTTATCAATATACATCGTATGGAGAGACTTTACGTCGAATCCGGTAAGCCACATATCGCGAACGATCACGAGTTTGACTTCAGAGTCAGGTTTCTTAAATACCTTTCCGACCTCTCGTCGGCGCTGCTTGTTTCTAATGTGTTGTTGCCAATCTAAGGGATCTGAAGCGGAGCCAGTCATTATGACTTTTAACATCCCTTTATCGTCATCAGCCTGCTGCCACTGTGGTCTAAGTTTGATTATCGCATTATAGAGGTCGACGCATATACGCCGACTCATGCAAACAATCATTCCTTTTCCTTCGATGGCGCTTTGTCGATTTTCAAAATGATCAACGAGATCTTTCGCTATCAGCCCAATACGTTTCTCTGAGCCAACCATCGCTTCAAGCTTTGCCCACTTAGTTTTGAGCTTCTGCTTTGTATTTGCCTCTTCCTCTTCTGTAATATCCTCAAATTCTGAATCAATATGAGGTCGTTCTTCCTGATTAAGAGAAATCTTAGCAAGACGTGCTTCATAGAAAATTGGAACAGTAGCTTTATCGGCAACCGCCTGCTGGATATCGTAGATATCAATGTAATCACCGAATACTCGAGGGGTAGATCTATCTGCCTTATCAATAGGAGTTCCAGTGAAACCAACAAATGAGGCATTCGGTAAGGCATCTCGAATGTGGCGCGCAAAACCTTCTTGAAACCCATACTGGGTACGGTGAGCTTCATCGACTATTACAACGATATTTCGACGCTCTGATAATACAGGGAATTTTGCTTCATCCTTCTCAGGTGAGAATTTTTGAGCGGTCGCAAATATAATTCCACCTGATGCAACTTTTAAAAGCTCGCGAAGATGATCACGATCGCCAGCCTGAACAGGATTTTGCCGCAAAAGGTGCGTTGAGGAGGAGAACGTGCCAAAAGCTGATCGTCCAGATCGTTTCGATCATTCAGCACCAAGACGGTAGGATTCTCCATTTTAGGGTGCTTAACCACCTTGCCCGTGTAATAAACCATTGAAAGACTCTTGCCTGAGCCTTGGGTATGCCAAACTACACCGACTCGACGATCTCCCTTTTGACTGCATGCTTGAATGGTGCACTCAATAGCCTTATTGACCGCATGGAATTGATGGTAGGCAGCAATTTTCTTTGCAATTTCGCTTCCATCAACTTCAAAGACAACAAAATTTTGAATCAAATCTAAAAGGCGTTCTTTATTGAATATTCCGCGGACCAGCGTTTCAAGTTGCGGTTGGTTGCTTTCGCTCTGTTTTGTCCCGTCAATTGTCTTCCAAGGGAGAAATCGGTCCCAATCGGATGTAAGAGACCCACATCTTGCTTCCATTCCATCCGAGACGACCAAAAGAGCGTTGTAAGTAAATAGACTCGGGATTTCTTTTTTGTAGGTTTGAAGCTGATTGAACGCTTTCTTGATTGTCGCGTTATGATCAGATGGGCTCTTTAACTCAATTACTCCCAGTGGAATACCATTAACGAAAAGCACTACGTCAGGACGTCTATTATTGCGATTCTCAACTACGGTGAATTGATTAACAGCAAGCCATTCATTGCGATCGGGATGCGCGAAATCGATAAGCCAAACCTTTTCGTGAACTGAACGACCTTCAGGCGCTGGATATTCAACATCGATACCGTTGGTAAGTAACTGATGAAAACGGTTGTTGTTCTCTAGTAGATTTGAAGTAGCAAGAGATGCCGCAACTACTTTTCGCTTTGCTTGATCGAGCGCTTCAGTGGGGATTTTTGGGTTATGAAAACTGATTGCACTTTCAAGACGATCTTCGAGAAGAACGGAATCGTAGCTTGCACGTTCTGAGGCTGGTTCACCAGGAGCTATGTCTAGACCATTGAGTACAGAAAAGCCTTCACTCTCAAGCCAGGAGAGCATGGTTTGTTCAACGTGATCTTCGGTTAACGCTGGGTTCATTTCATAAATCGTCAATAATGTTGCTATTCTCGTATTTCTCTAAGAGTTCCAAAAACAATTTTATTATCATTGAACACAGTTCAGTCGTGGAGCTTGGGCTCTTTGTGGCGCTTTGCACCCATTTCCATGCGTCGTCCACGTATGAAGGTAGGTATGCTGTTCTCCGAATCTCTCTGGGGTCAGGAAAGCAAGCTTCATTTCGACCAGGAATGCTTACTAGCCCCTGATAGCAGACCACTCTTATCTCCGAATTTTCTAGCATATTTGAATATTGCTGCTTCCAGTGGATGCAAACGCTGACAGAACCACGACCGGATTTTCTGATTATAAAGTTATCTCGATTGCCGCCGCACGAGATGGGATCATTCGGTAAATCTCTTTTTAGTACGTCTATAGATTTTGATAGAAGGTCAAAGAGTGAGACAACTTCGGCTTTAACATCGTCTATGCCACGAGATTGAATGTATTGGGCGACCTCTTCTCTTCGTTTCTTTTTTGCGGCAAAGTCTTTAGTAGACTGGCTAATGCTATCAAGTGGGTCGGATGTCCTTTGAGTTGTATTTGAAACGCCTAGTTTTTTAATGATGAGTTCAGCAAAATCCTCCGGTGTAAGGTTGCTAAGGGAAATATAGGATACTGCGCTCGATAGTCCAGGTAGATTGGTATTATCGAAGCGGGCAGGAAGGATAAACTCTGTTTTCTCTCTGGCTGCGCGTTCTAAGGCGGCTCGTTTTTCAAGGCGAGTCCAATCTTTTTCCACATATTCTTTGCTTACAAAGATCACTACTGCCCTTGCGCGATTGCAGTAAATTTCAAGAAGAGCTTCGGTTAGTGGTTTTCCCCACAGAGCGACCTGATAGTCCTCGTCAAAGAAAACGGAAATATCTTTGCCTTCAAGTGCTCGCCGTACACTTCTTACGTAATCGCGTTGTTCGCCAGCAAAAGAAAAAGCGACGTCAAAGAACTGGTGGAGTTGATTCGCTGCTTCGTTCAATTTACGCACCCGTCCATAATTCTTGAAACTTATCGTTCGAAGGAAGCACAAATAATTTCCTTAGAAGTTTATCCTTGTCGAGAGTTCTCCCCTCTCTAGCGCCGCCCTTTAAGAGGTCAGTTTGTTCCATAAGCTTTAATCGCATTAGAATACCAACCACTACTCCAAAGGCTGGGAGCTTCGGTTTAAAAACGTGATATGCGGGGCTAAATGCGCCTTCTTCATGCAAGAAAACATCAAGATTAGGGATTTCTCTACTAAGCCCGAACACAAGATCGCCATATTTTGCGATTTTATATTTTGCTGAATCTTTTGATAACTCCTTCGTGTATTTCCCTTCACGCTGTTGGATCCCCATATTGGTGACGCTAAACACCTTTGGGCAATATCCGATATCCTCAACTTGTTCTTTGGACTCTGTGAACAACTCGCTAAATTTATACACCGACCATCCTTCTGTAGTGTGGTGCTTCTCATGGTCGGGCTGATGAGGAAGGAAGTGATGTTTGACGTAACTTTGACAAAGCTGTTTTGAAAAATCCGAAAGCTGCGTGGAGGAACTTACAGCTTTGAGGAGATTGTTCAGCCCCAAATTAAGTTTTGAAGCATCTAGGGAAGATAGTAACGCTTGCAATACCTCAGACAGGTCGCTTGAAATTGCAGCTAAGGTTTGTCTTGTGGAACTGTCAGCGATTTCGACGTTCAGTAATGTCTCTTGCGCGGAGGTAATTACATATCTGTTAGGGGATAAGTTGAAGTTGTTATCTGCAACTTCTTGCTCACGAACGCTGCGACAAAAGCCACGAATATCTTGGTAAGCAGATGAGCCACTCTTCCATGCACGATATGTGTTGACAATCGTTTCCAGGTTCTCATCTAATAGTACTCTATGTTTTCGCTCGACCATTTCTCCAAGCTTGCTCGCATCTATAAATAGAACATCTCGTCTTCCAAGTTTGTCTCGGGATCGTGAAAGAAACCAAAGACAGACGGCGATTGGAGTAGAATAGAATAAGTGACTTGGAAGGCTAACTACGCAATCTACTAAATTCGCTTTAATCATTTCACTTCTGATTGCTATTTCTGCGGTCATAGTGGAAGAGAGGGAGCTATCAGCAAGAACGAAACCCGCTGCCCCGCCTGGTGCAAGGTGATGTATAAAATGCTGAACCCAAGCAAAGTTGGCATTGCTTGACGGAGGAGTGCCATATGTCCATCGCACGTCCTCAGCTAAACTAGCGCCGCCCCAATCTGCATCATTGAATGGTGGATTGGCGATTAGGAAATCAGCTTTCAAATCTCGATGTAAATCCCGGGCAAAGGTATCAGCATTATGAGGTCCGAGATTTGCGTCAATGCCTCTGATTGCTAAATTCATCTTTGCAAGTCGCCAAGTATTGGGATTACTTTCTTGCCCGTAAACGGATATATCTCCAACTTTTCCACCGTGCGCTTCAACGAATTTCTCTGATTGAACAAACATACCACCCGAGCCGCAGCACGGGTCATAGATTCGTCCCTTATATGGCTCCAACATTTCAACCAGCAGCCTCACAACAGATTGTGGAGTATAAAACTCCCCACCACCTTTGCCTTCGGCACTTGCAAATTGGGCAAGGAAATATTCGTAGACCCTACCGATAATATCTCTTGAGCGACTTTCCTTGTCTCCAAGCCCGATTCCGCTGATGATATCGATCAGCTCACCGAGTCTGGTCTTATCAAGTGATGGTCGCGCATAGTCTTTTGGCAAGACACCCTTAAGTGAAGGGTTTTCTTTCTCGATTGCGAGCATTCCAGCGTCAATCAGACCGCCGATGTCACCTTTCTTACCATCGGGGAGTTTAATTTCTTTAAGCTTCGCCTTAGTTTGAAACTCTTCCCATCTCGCCTCTTTAGGAACCCAGAAAATGTTACGTGAGATATACTCATCTCGATCTTCAGGGTCGGCTCCTGTCTCTTTAGCAATCTCAGCGTGAATTTCTTCGAAAGCGTCTGATATATATTTCAAAAAGATGAGACCGAGAACGACGTGCTTATACTCAGAAGCATCCATGTGACCACGAAGCTTATCGGCGGTTTGCCATAGCTTTTCCTCGAACCCGAGTGTGGCGCCATTCTGCTTGGCATTTGAATTATTCTTCTTTGTTGTCCGCGCCATTATATTTTACCTTCTCGTCAACAGCTGAAAAGTTACCTAGACATTACTTAAGTTCTTTCACTAATGGTCTAAATACTGCGTTAAATTTAACAAGTTGCTCTGCAAGCCACTCGTGCTGATTCACCCAGTCCTTTTCATCAGTGGGGTCGACGTCCTGCTTGTAAAGGGCAATACGCGCTGCTTTACGTCCAGGTAGCTCCTGCCACTCCAACTTTGCATTAATATTTTTTTCGACTTCAGCTTTATTCAGTTCGAGTTGCTTAAATTGCTCTTTGGAATCTGAGTTTGATAGGTAGAGTTCAAGCCCAATTCGCTGCTCAATCGAGTTCACTGTAGCAGCAAGATTCATCCCACTCCTGCCAATGCTAAAATTTGTCCAGTGCTGTGGAAGGGGTTTCTGTGGTCTTATATTTAAATTATTTCGACCAATAAATTCTCCGAGAGCAGCCCAATACTTCTGCTGCTGTAACTTAGTTTCGGACAATGGTGAAACAGCTAAGTTATGTGCGGCAGCAGAAACCGTTTTTGACCAGTCATTAGGTTTCGATACTACATTAAACTTGGGGGCATAAGGTGAATCACCAATGCGCCAAAGCTCAACTTCAACTCCAAAAAACTGCAACGACTCAATGGTGTTTTCATTCAACCAGTCAATTGCTGCTCTATGCTCCTCACGTAGGCTTGCTGATATCCAAACTACAGTGTTCGCGTTGAGTCCTGCAGCATAGGTGATGATCTGCCCAAGATGAGTATGGTCTGTTCTTTCAAGTTGGTTTTCAATTAATACGGTCTGTCCCGTTCCGGTATCTTTGCAAAGGATGTCGGCTGAAAAAGCACCGACTGACTGCTCTTGCCCCGTGACCTCAAGTTCAATAGCAAGAGCTTCAGAAAGTAGGCTTATGTTTTCAGGCAAAGCGAGCCAGGGTGTAAACTGGCTTGACTCACTCTCCCAAGCCTCTCGTAAAGAGATTGATTCTAGTTTTCCAAGTTGTCGCTTCATAAAACTATTTCCTGCTTGCGCTCCCGCTCTTTACCCACTGATCGATCTCTGAAATCTTAAATCTCCAAAGCCTGCCGACCTTGTGCGCGGGCATATCTTTACGCTCAAGCCACTTGTAAATCGTGAACGTCTTTACCTTTAAATGTTGAGCAATCTGTTCGACTGACACCCACTGCTCTGTTGTGTCTTGCGCTTCCATTTTTGCCCTTACTTTCACGTTAGTTCTGTCAAATTGGTCTTATTAGAACGTAATGGGTATGAATTGAATCATTAAAGGGAGTAAAAATCAATGGATTTAGCGTGTTAAGGCTATATTTTGATCCGGATAATTATGGACTGGCTAGGGTTTCTAGCCGATTGGAATACCGACTAAGGAACTGGCTTATCTAAGATTTACCACTGAGTCTTTTGATAAGTGGATCTAGCTCCTTCTTCAAGCTCTCCTGATCAAGAACGCTAGTAGTGCTAATGTTGTTAATATTGGTGGACATCTCGGCGAAGATTTTAAATGCCCCTGCAAACTCAAATGCAATCTGAAATATCAGATCGATCTTCTTGCCTAGGTCTTCTTCATGCACCCCATGGCGACAGTTGCTCTGGATTTGCGACAGTGTGCTGAGGAGCTTGGTCTTATTCGCGGCATGTTGTCGATTATTGGAAATTGCTACGCCTTTTCCCACCAGACTCTCGCTGAGTTCTTGATCTGAAATGCGAGTGAGCGGATTGCTCTGTTCTTTGATCTGGCTGAGGGTCTTCACTATTTCACCTTCACCGCAATTAATATTACGTCACGTTCCGCTTTAACCTGTTTTTTGATGTCATCTATAAAGCGGTTGACCTTGGTCTGTTTAGTTGAAGTTGTCTCATTGCGATCAATGGTCTGGAGCAGCACCTCAAGGGCATCGGTGGCATTAATCACCTTAACGGCTTCTGATTTTGAAACTGACTTTGACATGTTACCACTCACTATCCTGACGGCGTTGCTGAAGTTGCTTGTGTGTCTTTCTTTGTTGCTCTGTTTGTTTGAAATGTTCGGCAAGGTTGGCAAGCTCTTCGTCCATTTTTGACCTGATGAAAAATCTCAGTAGCCCCAATCGAGTTAGAAATCTTGTGGCTGCTAAATTATCAAGTTCTGGCACCCATTCTTCAGGAAGAAGGAGGCGAAGCTGGGTGATCTTTGATTTTGGTTTTGACATAAAATTATATCTCTCATTGAAGGCGTGTATCTCTTATGTCTATTTATAATGGAGAGGCTTTAGGGGCTGGTTTGGAATAAATCTAATGGGCACTTGAAATTATTTTTGGATGTGGAGCAGGTAGAGCTGACTGGAGAGGCTTTGGAAAATCTGTATTGGCTCTGTTATTAGTCTTGGTCTGATTTAGAGCGTAAGAATACCATCAAGGTACTAAGACCTTTTAAAAAAGAAAAACCCCAGACCTAAACTCATGCTCTATGAAACCTTGAGTTCACACTGGTCTGAGTATGTACGGACTTCGTGCTATTCTCAGTTCGGACACTTCGGACGTAATGGACGGACAGAAGCGGACAACCCTGAGAAATCTATATTGGAAGCTAACCATGCGACATTGAGCTGGTTTGGCTTCAGTGCTTTCAATACGTAATCGATTGCACCTTGTTTGGAATGAACGGTCTGAATATCGCAGATACCAATTCTACCTGACTTACCCTTAGTGGTTGGATAAGTAAGTCGATTAAGAACTTTAAAAAGTGCTGAAAATGGCTTCTTTTGGATGTAGTTCTTGAATGTTGTAGAGGACAGAGATCGTGTTGCTCCCTGAACCCGACCTATCAATATATGAACATGAAATGACGTGCCTTTGCCTCTTTCTAAAACAACAAAGCATGGCAGCTTGCTCGATGAGCGTTTGCCTATAACGATTCTTTCGAGTTGGGTGGTAATTCTTCGGCAGATACCTTCGCAAGTAATCTCATCACTTACCTTGGAAGCGAAGGTAATCGTCAAAAACCAGATGGGATCAATCTTGTCGATTGCTGCGATGAGATGCTGGTAGATCTCAAGTCGTATATCGTTTGGAAAGTGTGCTTTGATGTATCCGTCCTCTCCCACCCAGGTGTCGATTTGCAATAAATTGAACAGCGGT
>CAZKXU010000019.1:0-41428 GCA_964556665.1 uncultured Bdellovibrionales bacterium
GTTCAGTAAACGGCTTCAACTCTTGCATCGTTCAATCACACCTTTGACGGATAACATATTACTCACCAGTTTCTCAAAAAACTGATATTACTGATATTTATTGTATCAGAGGCCCATCCTTAAGCAACAACGGATGAAAATTCAATTATATTAATACATTAACTGAGTTGATTTGATTGTATTAATATCATCCTAATACAAATACACGCGCCTAATATAACTCATGATGATATTAATATCATGTAATACAAGCAACTTTCGCCTACCAAGCGCGATCATGGTCAGCCTTGCGGAGCTCCTTCGTTTGTCAGACTTACAAGCTCATTTTCAAGTACTTCAGCTTTAAGGTGGCGCCTTATTAAATGAAGTAAGTGCTTATCCTTAGCCGAGTAGCAAGGGAAGTCACCTTCTCCTAGCTACTCGACTAATATCACTCTGTTACAACAGCTTATCTATAATGTATCCTCTTTATATGCACTACCGCGCCATGCTTTTTGATTACGATGGAACTCTAGTTAAAAGTCCGCTTGATAACTTCCGTGCTTGGCACCGTGTAATGTCTGAGTACGACATAGATCTAAAGCCCTCTGAGTTTTACCCATATGAAGGGATGAAACTACAGCAGATGGGATTACAGTTTTTTCGTGGAAATGTTCCGCCTGGCATCGATCCTGCTGAGTTGGTTAAGAAGAAAGATCAGTATTATCTGGAGGACCATACCTTTGCTTTTTATGATGGAGTTACTGAGCTTCTGGGTAGCTTAAAGAAGTATAATATCCCATTTGCATTGGTGACTGCTGCGATTCGTGATCGAATTGAGCGTTCAGCGCCGAAAGACTTTTTGTCGCTGTTTAGCGCTATAGTGACAGGAGATCAGTTGAGCCGCGGAAAGCCGCATCCTGACCCTTACCTGAAAGGGGCAGAGCTGCTTGGAGTTAAGCCAAGTGAGTGCATCGTCGTAGAGAATGCTCCGCTTGGGATTGACTCGGCTAAGGCAGCAGGATGTTACTGTATAGGTGTTACAACAACCTTAGAGCGCTCCTATTTAGAGAAAGCCAACGAGGTTGTAGGTAGTTTTTCTAGGATAGAGAAGTTAGACTCAGTTCAAAGATTATTTGGCGAAGCACTAGGTCAACTTTAAGCAGTCATTTAAGGCATGACTAATAGCCTTAAAATGGATCATATTGTCGGCCTGATTGACACAGAAGGTTGCATACGGCATCTCAAGATAGACTACCCCGATCCGCTCACTAGCCCCGATAAAGCCTGCTATAGCTGCGTAAATGGAGCTATCTGCCGCAGCTCTATACTCTACAACCGGTTCGTTACTCTGAAAGGCTACAGAGGTAATATTTGAATTGGAGGTAACAAGAGAATAATCAATAGCGGTATAATCATTTAGTTTTAGGTTCCCAGTCTTTAACTGTGGCACAAGCATCAGTAGGCCAGGATCGGCGGTATAAACAACTCCTGCGTTAAAACCAGCAAGTGGTAGAATCTCCTGAATGAGATACCGAATATTCTCTCGCTCAGTGTGAGTCTCTATCCTAGTGTATAATTCCTGAAACTCCATACGGATATGGGTGTGACACATCTGTACATACGGATTGACTGAAGATGGGTCTCTACGTCTACTCTTATCATTTGGATTCAGCGAGAGCTCAACAGAGAGTCCAGTGCTGAAGATCTCAGGCATGAAGGTTAGGTACTGCTCGCAGTTATCCTGATACTTTTCCCGTATGATCTCCAATCCATCTTTTCCAAGCCGGGCTTCGATCTCAATACGTGCAAGCTCCCAGTCCTCCTTTGCTGTTGGATAGATCTCCGGATTATTTGCTCTAGCTAATGCTTCACCTACTCTACAGAGTCTGGATAAGGTGCTGCCAATTGTATTAAATATAGCAGTCTCTTCATCAATTGCGCTTCTATCTGTGTCATGCATTGCTGCGCAGATCTCAGGAGCTACTCCCCAGCTTCTTACGATACGCATTGCCAGTAATGTTGGGGAAAAACCAAGCAGTTTTGCTAACACTATATCGATATTTTCCCCTTCTTTAGCTCTTAGTAAAGCCTTTTGATATAGCTGCGAATAGTTCCAAGCAATAAGGGTATGACCAAGCTGACGAAGTAAAGCAACGCTAAATCCTGTCCCAGGATCTACAGAGAACTTGCTAGCTAGAGTTTCAGCCGTACTGGCACTTAGCAGTGCTTCGTGAAAGCGACTCATCTGCTCTTTTGAAATGCCAGCAATTGAATGTTTTGAAATTTGCTTTTCGTCCACCTCTAGTATGCTTTTGAGTCTCTCTAATCCGCCCCATTCGCATAATTTTAACGGATCTCCAGGGGCTTCTTTTTCTAGTCCTTCTTTTTTAAGCTGGGCTAGTAGCTCTCGTATACAGAAAGTAAATAGAGAAAAATCACTTTTGATATCACCTACGAGAGTGTCGAGATCGTTTTCGTAACTGCCGCCTTTTAATCCCTGATGAATCTTATTTAGTAACCCGGAATTTACTGGAAACCAGTAGTCACTAACATAGGCGACTGCTCGTTCAATATGAACTTCACGGAAGTTACTCGGCTGAGCTGGTGTAGAAACTCTTTCAGACATAGAGTATTAACGATAGATAATCAGTATTCGATCTATTTATCGGCTACTATTTTAACAATCTGAACTATCTGATGCTGAATTATTCTAGTATCCCAGCTGAATTTACTTAAGAATAACAGGTAATTGAAGCCTCGATCGGAAATCCCATACTTGCCTTAGAGATAACAGTATAGTCATAATAATTTTATCCTATGCGCATAAACGGAAAGCACTATCGAACGATCTGGCTTGAGGAGAGCGGCGGGCATGCCGCTCTCAAAATTATTGACCAGAGTAAGCTGCCATTTGAGGTTGTGACTGAAGCTGTAAAGTCGTCAGAGCAGGCAATCGATGCGATTAAAGAGATGCGGGTACGTGGCGCGCCTCTAATAGGCGTAACTGGTGCCTATGCTGTTTGGCTGCTCGCTAAAGAGATTGACCAGAGATTTAAGAAAAATGAGAGTGAGAGTCAGCAGTATTTTAAGGAAGGGCTCAATAAGATCGCCGAAGCTCGTCCGACCGCTGTTAATCTTAGTTGGGCAGTTAACGAGGTTGCTTCTCATTATAAGCCAGAGAGAAACTGGGCAGATCTAGTGGAGATATTTAAGCTTGAAGCTGTAAAGATTGCAGATCAGGATGTTGAATTGTCACGTTCTATCGGTGAACATGGATTAAAGATCATTGAGGATATAGCAGCCAGAAAAAAAGGAACGCTTAATATTCTTACTCATTGCAACGCAGGATGGCTCGCCACAGTAGATTACGGAACTGCTACCGCACCGATCTATCTTGCGCATGCTAAGGGGATAAAGCTGCATGTTTGGGTGGATGAGACTAGACCTCGGCTGCAAGGTTCCAAGTTGACTGCTTTTGAATTAGGTCAAGAGGGTATAGCGCATACAGTTATAAGTGATAATACGGGTGGGCATCTGATGCAGCACGGCATGGTGGATCTATGTATTGTAGGGAGCGATCGCACTACGCGCTGTGCTGATGTAGGAAATAAGATAGGAACTTATCTTAAGGCACTTGCCGCTAAAGATAATGGAGTGCCGTTTTATGCAGCACTTCCAAGCTCTACGATCGATTGGTCGATTAGGGATGGTATAAAAGAGGTGCCGATCGAGAAGCGTTCAATTGATGAGGTAACATATGTTGATGGCTGGAGCGAAGAGTATAATGCAGCTGCACGTGTGCGCATTGCCCCATCCGGTTCAGCAGCTGTAAACTATGGCTTTGATATTACTCCAGCTCGTCTGCTAGCCGGCATAATTACTGAACGTGGTGTTGCGGAGGCTAGTGAAGCCGGGCTATTGGAGTTATATCCTGAGTATAAATTATAATTATGGCGAAATCTCTCTGGACTGAAAAGGAATCAGAAGCTTTTATAAAATTATACGGCTCATCCTGTGGAGAGGATCTGGCT
Source organism: uncultured Bdellovibrionales bacterium (assembly GCA_964556665.1). GTDB lineage: Bacteria > Bdellovibrionota_C > UBA2361 > UBA2361 > CAZKXU01 > CAZKXU01. The sequence continues at coordinate 4,014 of CAZKXU010000019.1, forward strand.
CTGCGTGTTTACACCTCGCGCTTAATTGGACGGGATTCTAACCTGGTGCTGCATGGCGGCGGAAACACCTCTGTAAAAACAAAGTATACAAATATATTTGGCAAGGAGGAGGATGCAATATATGTAAAAGGGAGCGGGTGGGACCTTGTAAACATAGAACCGGCTGGACTGCCTGCATTGAATCTTGATTACTTAAAAACTTTAATCGCACTTGATAGGCTCTCTGATGAGCAGATGGTAAATGAGATTAGAACACATCTTTATGATGCGAATTCTCCAACTCCAAGTGTTGAGACTTTACTGCATGCCTTTATTCCGCAAAAATATATCGATCACTCTCATGCCGATGCGATCCTAGCGTTAACCAATAATCGAGATTGTGAGGAGTTCGTACAGAGCTGCTTCGAGGGGCAGTTGATTATTGTGCCGTATGTAATGCCAGGCTTTGCCTTGGCTAAACTTGCAGCACAGCTTTATCAGGATTCGCCTAATAAACACGGTATGCTACTGTTGAAACATGGGCTGTTCTCTTGGGGTCGAACCGCCAAGGAGAGCTATGAAAGGCATGTCGAATTTGTCGCTAAAGCAGAGGAGTTTCTTGAGTCACGAGCTAGTAGAAGCGATAGAGGTAAGCAAAGAAAGAAAGAGAGTGCTGCTAAGGATGTGCTCCAGATGTTGCCAGTAATTAGAGGAACGTTGACACCACGTACTGAGGCCGGGCAAGTATCAAAACGCTTTATTCTGAGAGTCCGTAACTCTCCACAGATCTCTAGTTTTTTGGAGCGTACAGATCTTAAAGAGATTTCAGAGACTGCACCTCTTACACCTGATCATATTATTCGGACCAAACAGTTTCCTTTAACTTTAGATCTCAAAGGCAACGAGAGTGAGATAAAAGCACAGATTGAAGAGCTAGTTAATTGCTACACCTCTTCTTATAAGGAGTACTTTAAAAGGTGTGCTAATAATAGAAATAGTAGTGCAAAAATTCTTGATACTTCACCGCGTATTCTGCTCATACCAGGAGTTGGCCTGGTTGGAGTGGGAGAGTCAGCAAAGAGTGCTGAGATTGCATTAGATATAAGCGAGCATACAATCAAAGTTAAGGATCTTGTAGATCGGGTTTCAAGATATGAGGGGTTGTCAGAGCTAGATCTCTTTGATGTTGAATATTGGAGTCTTGAGCAGGCAAAGCTTGGCGCTCAGAAGCCAAAGCCTTTAGCCGGGCAGGTCGCCGTAATAAGCGGCGGAGCCGGAGCAGTAGGGATTGGTATCGCTAGAGTTTTAAAGGAAGCAGGCGCCGAGGTGGCAATTGCAGATCTGAATAAGTATGAAGAGCTTGGCAAAGAGTTAGGGGTCTTTGGTGTAGAGATGGATGTTACTGATGAGGCTTCTGTAAAAGGAGCGCTAGCTAAGATATGTGAAAGGTTTGGAGGAATAGATATTTTAATTCCAAATGCTGGTCTTGCTAGCTCTGCACCGATTGAAAACATCGAGAGTAGTACGGCAAAGCGGCTGATAGATGTGAATTTCCACGGTGTATTTCTGCTCGTACGAGAAGGTGGAAAGGTATTAAAACGCCAGGGCACAGGCGGTAATATCGTAATAATATCAAGTAAGAATGTTTTTGCTCCTGGCAAGGAGTTCTCAATATATAGTGCCTCGAAAGCAGCATGTCATCAGTTTGGAAAGGTAGCGGCCCTAGAGTATGCGCCTTTTGGTATTAGGGTAAATATGATTACCCCGGATGCCGTATTTTCAGCAGGAAGTCATCCGTCAGGGCTTTGGCAGAGTGTTGGTCCTAGCCGCGCCGAGGCGCATGGGATCAAAAATTCTGATCTTCCGGAATTTTACCGAAACCGCAATCTGTTAAAGAGTAGAATCTCTGCAGAAGATGTTGGCCGCGCTGTTCTTTTCTTTGCAACCAATCAAACTCCGACTACAGGAGCCTCGCTGCCAGTAGATGGTGGTATTGCGGAGGCGTTTCCGAGGTAGGGAATCTTGCTTTACTGGGACCGCGGGCTTCCAGCCCGCTTGATCGCCATTGCAAGTTCGATCAAGCGGGCTGGAAGCCCGCGGTCCCAGTGGATTTTTAGTGATCTCCTATCTCGGCAAAATCGCCTTTAGTTTCAGCTTAGTCTTCTCCGGAACATCTTGCAGGTTGGTCATAATCGCAGTTCTTAAAGCTTTTGAAGCAAGTTCTGAGGGCTGCATTCCGTTAAGTGAATTAATGCAATTCTTAATTACCTCTTTTGCATTGCCTGAATTTCTCTTCATTACAGCAACAACCTCTTCAACTCCTACGGTACTATCCTCTTCCCGCCAACAATCATAATCAGTTACTAATCCAAGGTTGGCATAGGCAATCTCCGCTTCACGTGCAAGTTTTGCCTCAGGCATAATGGTCATATTTATAGCATCGGCACCCCAACTACAGTGCAGTTTTGCCTCGGCGCGAGTTGAGAATGCCGGGCCCTCCATACAAATATATGTTCCGCCTCGATGAACATTAAATTGCTGTGCACCTACTTTCTTGGCTGCTTCATACAGCATTTTACTTAATACCGGACAGAACGGGTCGGCTAAGCTCACATGTGCTACGATGCCATCACCAAAAAAAGTTCCGGCTCTTTTAAAAGTTTTATCAATTACCTGATTAGGCACGACCAGGTCGCCAGGCTTTAATTTTTCCGCTAGACTGCCGACTGCTGTAACGCTGATACACCACACTGCACCCAGCTCTTTTAAAGCATAAATATTTGCTCGAAAATTTATCTCAGAAGGAAGAATCGTGTGTTTTTTTCCGTGCCGGGGCAGGAATAATACGCGTGAGCCGTTTAACTCGCCTTCTATTATCTGATCGGATGGGGAACCGAATGGAGTATCGATGGTATGCTCATTTTTTATACTGATACCTTCAATCTGATAGAGGCCTGAGCCTCCGATGATGGCTATGGTATGATTGTTCATCTTAGTATTAATCACTAATACTTCAGCACGGAGACGAGATCAATACCGTTTAAATTGGCACGGCCTTTCAACTCAGCCAGCTCGATTAAAAAGAGTGCTTTTACTACCTTTGCTCCTGCTTTTTCCAATAAATTAGCTGCAGCTCTAGCGGTTCCTCCGGTAGCCAGAAGATCATCAACGATAATGACCCGCTCCCCACGTTTAATTGCGACATCGGTAATTTCAATACTTGCCTTTCCATACTCAAGTGAGTAGTCAACACCCATAGTAGTGCCTGGAAGTTTTCCAATCTTGCGGGCCAGGATCATGCCCTTGCCGAACCGATCAGCTAAAGCAGCGCCAAAGATAAATCCTCTAGATTCGATCGCAAGGAATTTATCAAAGCTGTTAGGCTGGAGCTGCTCGGCCATTAGATCAATACTTGCCTTTAATCCAGCATCATCCTGAAGAACTGTAGAGATATCATAAAAAAGTATGCCCGGCTTAGGAAAATCAGGAACTTCACGGATAAGAGAGCGTATCAGGTTTAGATTGTTTGACATATGTTACCTATTCAATCCCATATTCCTTTAACTTATACAACAACGCCCTGTGACTAATCTCTAATACTTTAGCAGCGTGTGTGCGGTTTCCGCTAGTTTGTTTAAGGGCACGGCGAATTAGGCCAATCTCTAAATTCTTAGTGCGTTGTTTAATTGAGAGACAGTTTGTATCAACCTCATCGAGAGGCTCTTCATCTTTCCTGCCTACCGATTGCTTAATGCCGTCTGTAATAGAGGCAAGATCGATTCGATCGGAATCACTTAATACCAGTGCACGCTCCAGGCAATTCTCTAATTCACGAACATTACCGCGCCAGCCATACTGCATAAGGCAGTTCAGTGCTGCAGGCTCAATCTCCTTAGGCTCCAAACCCAACTTTTTACAATGCTTTTTGATCAAATGCTGAACTAGAATTGGAATATCCTCCGGCCGTTCCCGCAGCGCTGGTATATGAAGCGAAACAACATTTAATCGGTAATATAGATCATCTCTAAATCGCCCTTGCAGAACATCATCCTCAAGATCTCGTAATGTTGCAGCAATAATCCGTACGTCGACATGAATAGTTTGCTCGTCACCCACTGGACGAATTACCTGGTCCTGCAAAGTGCGTAATAACTTAACCTGTAAATGGAGCGGCAGCTCACCTATTTCATCCAAAAAAATAGTTCCGCCATTTGCCTCTTCAAAAAGACCGCGCTTATCCCGTGTGGCATCTGTAAAAGATCCCTTTTTGTGGCCAAAAAGCTCTGACTCTATCAAATTCTCCGGGATTGCACCGCAATTAATGGCTACAAAAGGTTTGCCGCGGCGTGGAGAGTTGTGGTGAATCGCGCGTGCTAAAAGCTCTTTACCTGTGCCTGATTCTCCCGTAATCAGCACCGTTGTATTAAAGGAGGCGAGCCTCTTTACGGTTTCGAAAATATCCTTCATTACCTTGCTTTCAGCAATTATATTGCTGAAGCTATATCTCTGTGAACCTTGGCTGCGTGTCTCAGCTGCTACATTTTTTACTTGTCCTCTGCTCTCTACCTTTTTTAAGGTAATTATAAGATCCTCAATAGAGAACGGTTTAGAGAGATAATCAATAGCTCCAGCACGTAGAGCCTCCTGAGAGAGTGCATCTCCTCCATCACCTGACATTAAAATAACTGCACATCCTGGAGAACTTTCCTTGCAGCGCGTGATAAATTTTAGACCATCCATATCAGGCAGCCGCTGATCGCAGAGAAATATATCGCATGGCTCAGATTGGTTATTAGTTAGTGCAGAGGTACAATCTTCGAAGGTTTTAACGGTATAACCACGCTGTTCAAGGTTAAGCTGAATTGCGCTACGTAAGGAGTCGTCGTCATCGATGATTGCAATAATGCTGGAGTTTCCAGACGTCATAATGCACCTCTCATAAAGCTAAACCACCAATCTAAAACTAGCTGTCCTGAATAAAGATACATAAGTGTGGCAGCAGAAAGGTATGGTCCGAATGGAATGCGGCTAGTACTGCTGCGACCCATAAAGATCATTCCTACCACCGCAAATAATGAGCCAATTAACGATCCTACAAAGATTGTGTAGAAAGAAGCCATCGGACCAAAGAATGCCCCGCACATTGCGAGCAATTTTACATCTCCCATTCCAAGCCCCTCCTGCTTGCGAAGCTTTAAGTAAACCTCGGAGATAAAATAAAGAGAGCCTGCACCAACTAGAAGCCCCCAGAAAGCATCCATGATTCCGCTAACGACTGGCGGCGCAAAAATTGGGAAAAACTGATTTATAATAGCGACAACCACCCCAAGAGCTGTGCCCGGCAAGGAGATTTCATTGGGAATGATATAATAATCAAGATCGATAAAACTGATAACAACTAGCGCTATACTAAATAAATATATAAGAAGAGCCGTCAGTGTAGGGCCGTGCTGCTGAAAGGAAAGAAGCGCAAAAAAAACACTCAGAAGCTCAACCAGAGGATAGCGCCACGGAATGTTCTCCTTGCAGTAATAACACCTTCCGCGCAGCATCATCCAGCTTACAACCGGAATGTTATGCCACCAAAGAAGTGTTTTTTTGCACTTTGGACAGAAGGAGCGTGCCGGCTTTGATACTGAGATATCCTGTGGCGGCTGATCATCTACCCCCTTCTGTAGAGGTAATCTATAGATACAAACATTAAGAAAGCTCCCTATAATTAAGGAGAGTAGGATTATGATTATTGTTATGAAAAGAGCTGTCATTTCCACCATATATGATTCGTCAGAAACGTTAGAAGGTTTTACTTTTTGCATAGTAAAATAATCCAGCTATTTCAGCTAGTTGCATAATTGATATGCCTTATAGAGAAAAAATTGCGGGGTTTTTAGATTTTAACTAAGAGAGAAGCAGCTAGTTTTCCCAGTATTCCCAGGATACTTTTACGCTGCCCTTCGATACTTACTGAGAGATCTATGGCTGGATATTTCTCTTTTGTCTTAGGCTTTTTACCACCTGGGCTAGGAGCATAGTCAGGATTTGGGTTTTGAGGATAAAAAAGTCTGCGATGAAGCTCCTCCTGTTTATATATAGGAATTCCTATACGCAGAGAGAGCCAGCCTAGCAGCCGTTTCGCCGCATGGCGCAGCATCGGAGGATCGATAGTCATCCCTATGAGAAGCGCTTTAGCTATCCGCTTAATATCCCCACTTCGTCCTACTTTCTCATAATCTCCCAATGATCCTAACTGCCGCCCTAAGTTTATCATAAATCTTAAATCATTCCCCTTAACATATTCCCCAGAGTGACGAGCCTCGTCATATCGGGTTAGCATATATTTAAGTGATGGTCCAAGACGGAAGCGGTTGCGCCAGGAGTTAAAGCGAGAATCCATTAATAGATCAACTAATGCTAGCTTCGTCTCGGTTCCTGGGTTTTCTAGCTCCTGACTCCCATTATCAAATATACCTACTCTTACCCGGCCTAGAGGCAACATAAATTCTATATTATTATTGCGGCCATGAGGATCACCATCAGATGCTAAGCCTGCGAGTCTTAGGGCTATAAGTCCAGCTCTAATTCCTAACGAAGCAGTGTGTGTTAACTCAGTATCCTGACCTGGCTTAGTTATTAGTGCATTGAAGGACTCTCCTTCAGCGCGATCTGCAATCTTAAATGTTTCACCTACTCGCCATACACGTGGGGCAAAGAACTCAATTTTCAAAGAGCGTACTTTAACACGTAGTCGGTTTAACACGGAGTTTGCAACTTCAGCTTGCTTTTTAGCATGACTAAGGTTGACCTCCAGAGGCACAAGTGTTTCAAGATGTCGTAGTACCTGTTGTAGTGGGTTTACTGAACGGTGAGCCTCGCTGCTTGTTTTAGCTATATCATCACAGACGTTATTAAATAGCTTAAGCCATCCCTCTGACTCCTCCACAGCTCCAGGTTTTACTACTGAGACAACTAGTCTTTGCTTTTCAGCAAGACCTTCACGGGTAAATTCAGTGCGTGAAGCTTCAGTAAGTTCAATGCCGTAAGTCTGTAAATATGAACCGGTACCGCAATATTCTGTAACTCTAGCTATGTGTTTTTTGGCTTCACTATTAGTAGCAAGTAATCGAAGAAGTTCTACTCGTGTAATTCCTTTTGCCTCTGATTTTAAGCAATCTAGCCCCTCTAGCCAATCCTTTGGGGTTCTTGAGACACTATGAAACAGCTGACCAAATTTTGCACATACGCTGTCACATTCACGCAGAAAGAAACCGAAGCGATATCCAAATGCCACAGCAGGAGCTCTATCGGCGTAGGCTCGACCACTCCTAATAGCAAATAATAATGCCGCCGTCATTTTTTTGAGTTGTTCATATGAGGCATTCCTTACTAGAGAGGTGATAATTTTATCACCTATTTCGCTAGCGGATGCTCCCGGAGCGGCCTTCGTATTGGAAGGTGGAAGAAAGCGTTCTAAAAGCCACTTTCGCGCAGGATTTAATCCAACTAGAAAAGAGAATTTATTTTCAGGTCCAAGTATCTTCCCTAACAGAGCCTCTCTGCCTGATCCACTTAGACTCCAGAATGAGTTATAAAATTGCTCTGCCTTGATGGAAGATGAAGATTCAAATGCATTTAACCATGGACGGCACTGCGCAGAGCCGCTTTCAGCTCTGGGGAGGCTTCCGTCACCTGTTATGAATTCAAAAAAACCGGAGATGTTAGCTCTTAGGAGAGAGATAAGTTTTATGTCTTTTAAAAGCTCCTCTGCTGAACTAAGCACAACATTGCTATGTTTTAGTTCTTCTATTTTCTCTGCTAATGGGAGCTGTGATTGTATAGATTCGGAGAGCGCTTCAAGTGCGGTGGTTTTAAGATGGGGAGGGAGTCTCTTAGTGTCATCTTTGGCTAGAAGTAGTACCGCCTCTCTACATGACTCTGTTCCATCATCAAGACCGACCATGCCTCTAATATTACTGGCCCACTCTTTGCTGAACTGTAGAGCATCTTTAGGAGTATGAGAGGAGCTTAGTTTTGCAAGGGCTGTGCGGCGTAGAGAGTCAAAGCTAGTGTCGCCTTCCAAAGGAGCACCTAGACTCTTTGTTTGTGAGTTACGGACGGGATTAGCCATACAACAGCTCAACACTAAGTGGTGATGATACAGCTTTTTCACTAACATTACAATATTTCTGGATTGTAACCTAAGTTTTGTTAACTGGAAGCCCTCCCAGTTAGGTTACACTCTCTACTAATACCCTCTAAATCGCTCTATTTGTACCCACCCAACTCCGTACCACCTTTGTATATGGTATATAAAGATAAATAGTCGCACTAATAAGAGCAACTACTGAGGAGATCGCCGCGGCATAGATACCGACAAGGTTAGTGGCTTGGGTTAATACTAGGAGGCATACAGTGAGTGCCCCTATTTCAACCACGCTTGATATTGTTAAAGCTGAGGTGATGCGCGCTTTAATAAGTACGCCACGCATAGTGAATTTAAAAACAAATCCAAGCGGAATAAGTGAGAATATTAAGGCAGGTCCTATTGATAGCTGAGCGAGCTCCTCACTAAGTCCGGAGAGCTTAATAAAATAGAGGTGAGATAAGGGCGTAGCGGTGATAAATATCATTAAAAGGAAGCTAATAGCTGATAATTTTAATGCGAACTTCTTTAGAGCCTCAAAGTCCTCTCCTTCTCTGCCGCTCAACGCTATGACTGCATCCTGATAGCTAAACCCGATAGAGTTAAAATATTGAACTAAACCTCCTATTACCGGTAGAACCGCCATTGACTCGAGTGGAAGCCTACTTCTTCCCATAAAGAAAGTTAATGCGGGCTGGAGTCCAAGAGAGATAAAGGCGGTAAGTGCGAGCGGGTAGTAAAAGCTCCAGATCTCAGCATATGAGATAATCTCCTCAGTTGAATGCTCTGTCTTCAGTCGCTTTAGCAGCGGGTCGGCGAATACTCTTGCACAGATCGCCTCGAAGGTTACTGCAAAGAGAAGGCTAACCGTAGCTATAGTGGCGCCAGGGAATTTAAAATATAGCAGTATAAGTCCGGATAATAATAATATTATGAGCCGTAGTACTGTTCCGACTCCTACTAAGCGGGTAAGGTTATGACGAATCAGAAATCCCTGATAGGTTCTGCGGTATCCCACCAGTATTGGCCAAGGCAGGGTGAAGAGATATGCATCATACGCCAGCGGTTGAATAACAGGAGGAGATTTAAGGATGGAGTCACATACCCAGTAAAAAACCTGAGGTATTGCAAGTAAGCACATCAGTATAAAGATTAGAGTGCTGAATATTAAGGTGAAGTTAAGTATTTTTTTAAAGGACTGATAGTCGCGGCTAAGTGCAGTCGAGGCACTTAGGAGCATGAAGACCGGAGATTCGATAAATATGGCGACACTTAGAGCCAGATTCATGGCCGCAAGGTTGTGCTTAGGATCTGCCCCTCTTGCTGCTAGCGAAGAGAGGTATGATCCGTCAACGGCCATTGAAAGCGCTGTGATCAGCAGCGGAAGCCAGAAGATCCAGATCTGTTTTTGAGTTAATGTAATCAAAAATGTAGGGGAAACCGCTCTTTCCCTCTGGGAGCGCGGGCTTCAGCCCGCTACGTAATACTATTAAATACGTTTGCGGGCTGGACCACGCTACGCGTGGACTTGTTGAAGCTTGCTTCGCAAGCATTTATCTTACGCTGCCTGGTAGCAGTGCTGGCGCACTGCCCAGGCGCGTCCCGCGGTCCCAGTGGGAAAGATATTGTATGTACTAGTGTATTAGCTTGAGGTTGCTTGGATAATTACTTTTTACCCTTTTTAGCAGCAGCCTTCTCTTTTGCTATGTGCTTAGCCTTTGGCCTAGAATTCCCAAAAGAACCAGCAAAAATCTTACCTTTACGTGTGCGCTTATCACCTCTGCCCATAAGTTTTTCCAATAAAATATAAAATATTTGTTAACTGCGATTCTAATCCTCGCTTTTGTCTATATCCGTTTCCCTCGCTTTGGCTCTGCTATGATTGCAGACTAGAACGAGCGTAAAGATTCTGTACAAAAACTAGAACCAAGTATAAAAGCTCACCCCTGTGAACCTTTAGCTCTCAATTTTTCCATCAACCCGCTAAATTTCTCTTTGCGAATTATACCAGCAAATTCATTTCTATAGTTTGAGACCAGTCCGATATTTTCTATTATAACATCATAGACCTTCCATTCTCCATCCTTATTATATAAGCGGTAGTCAATTGGGAAGGTGTCCCCTTTATGTTGTACGGAGGTTTTGACAACACTTTTAGGAGGGTGCGATTCTTCGCCATCAAACTTAACCATTCCAGGCTTTATATTCTCAATCCTTTCCAGGTATGTTTTAGCCAGGAGATTGGAGAAGATTTTTACAAATTCACCCTGCTCTTCCGGAGTGCAATCGTTCCAGGCGGCACCAAGAGAACGCTTTGCCATCTCTGCAAAGTCAAAGCGAGGGTTAATAACTAAGCGTAGCTTTTCACGGCGTGCAGCGGTCTTATCCTCACCTGGCAACTCCTCTACAACCTTAACAACCTCATCTATTGTACTTTTAACTTCGTTTAAAGCCCCAGTCGGGTCTGTCTTCACCTCAGCCAGCAGGTTGATATTAAATGCCAAGATTAACAATATAGTTACTAGTAAGAATTTTCTCATTACTTTTCCTCTTTACTATTATCTTCTTCTTTGTCTGAGTCGTTCCCTAAGTTGTGGACAATCTTACCGATGATATCTTCCATGTCGACAACAGATTCTGTCTCTGTAATAGTGCCACCTTCGCCTATATACATATCAGAGGCTCCACGAGAGATCTTAACATATCTATCTCCAATTATACCCTTAGTGCGTATGGAAACAATATCATCATCCTTTATTTTAATGTTGCGCGCCAGTTTTAAGGTTACAAGCGCCTTAGGGTCCTTAAGGTTAATGTTGCTCACTTCACCGACAGGAACACCTGCAATTTCAACAGATGCACCGAATTTGAGTCCTGAGATGTTATCGAACTCTGCAATTACCTCGTATTGGTTTGAGGTGAATATTTTGAGATCCCCCAAACCGATCGATAAGTATCCTGCTGCAACCACGCCAGCAATAGTAAATAGACCGACGAAAAATTCTACCGTCAGAGTGCGTACTTGGATCTTCTCCTCAATCTGATTAGTGCTTGTGCTCTGGTTATTGGATTTTGATTGGTCCATCAGTCTTTCCTAAAATAAATTGCCGTACAGCTAGATCAGTTGAATTCATTAACTCAGTCGGAGTCCCATTTGCTATAATCTTTCCGCCCAGTATCATAGCCACTCTATCGGAAACTTGAAATACCTCAGGTATCTCATGGCTAATTACAACCCCGGTAAAGCCCCATTTCTTACGACACTCATTAATCAAAGCATAGACCTCTTGGCCTACCAGAGGGTCAAGTCCTGTGTTTGGCTCATCAAATAGGATAATCTTAGGCTTCATCACTAAGGCGCGCGCCATGCCTACTCTCTTGCGAATCCCCATCGAGATCTCCTGAGGGTATTTAAGGGCAAACTGCTCAAGGCCGAAAGCCTGCAACATCGCAGCGACCTCCTCTCTAATCTCATTGCGTGATAGCTTTGTTCTCGCCTTTAACGGAAAGGCTATGTTCTCATATACCGTAATTGAATCAAATAAAGCTGCGGATTGAAAAAGCACCCCCAGCCGCTCTCTGATACGGTTACGTTCAGCCTCCGATCCAGCGGTAGTTATATTATCATCATCTATGTAAATCTCGCCTCGCTCTGGAGTGAGGATCCCCATAATTAGTTTAAGCAGTACAGACTTTCCTACGCCGCTAGGCCCAACAATAGTTGTTGTCTGGCCATCAGGAATTATTAAATTGATCCCGTTTAGTACTACCTGTGAGCCAAACTGTTTATATACGTTGTTAATCGATATCAAGCACTACTTCTCCAGGAATACTCTTGTAAGAATACTTGTAAGAAAATAATCAACGACAAGAACTGCTACGGAGGCGTTAACAACCGATTGAGTTGTGGCACGATTTACTCCAACAGCACCAAAGCCAGATGTGTATCCTTTGTAGCAGCATACCCAGCCGAAGATTAAGCCGAATACGACAGACTTAATCAGTCCGGAATAAACATCGATGCTGCCTACAGAGGCCTGCATCTCAGATAGGAATGTGCCAGGGCTAAGGCCAAGTACTCCTACTCCTACCAGATATCCTCCACCGATGCCGACTGTAATAAAAAGAGAAGCCAGTAGTGGCATCGAGACGATCCCAGCTAAAAGACGGGGTGCCATCAGGTATTTCATCGGATCTACAGCCATTGAGCGAAGAGCGTCAACCTGCTCTGTTATCTTCATAATTCCAAGCTCTGCGGTGATCGCAGAACCGGCCCGACCTATAACCATGAGTGCGGTCAATACCGGCCCTAGCTCACGTATAAGGCTGAGTGCGACAGCGGAACCGGTAAAAGCCGTAGCTCCAAATTTAGAGAGGCTGTACTCCCCCTGAACTGCTAAGACCGCACCTGTAAACCCACCAATAAGCATAATTACAAAGGTTGAGTTCGCTCCAATATTGAGCATCTGCTGCATGAATAGGTGAAAGCGAAAAGGCGGGGAGAAAATTGCAAGCAGAGTGCGCCAAAGAAAAATCCAGGCTTCTCCCCATGCTTCTGTAAACTCAATTACTTTCGATCCGATATTGTGCGTTAAGCTAATCGCTTGCATTAATTCCACCTACGATTTGAGCCCTAGCGCGACCAAGTAGTATTCCTTGGAAGTGCTTCGACTTGCATCGAGCTCAGTTCTATTGATCTTATTAAACAACGGCCGCAAGGTTTTTACAAACTGATCTGTCTCATTACTTTTAAAAACCTTGATTACTAGGTTTCCGGCTGGTCGAAGAACCTGCTGTGCTATAAAAAGCGCTAGCTCAGCAACCACTACTGTAGCAGCCTGATCGGCTTCTTTAATTCCGGTAAGTTTAGGGGACATATCTGACAATACTAAATCAAATCTGTCGCCAGCAAACTCAAGCGCTGCTGCAATATTAACCTCATCCCTAACGTCCCCATGGATCAGTTTAACATTTGTATTGGGTAAAGGATCAATCAGGGCCAGATCAATCCCTACCACACGACCACTTTCGGAGACTGTGCCTGCCGCAACCTGCAGCCAGCCGCCTGGCCAGGCCCCCAGATCCAAGACCTTAAACCCTCGTTTTAAAATCCCGTATGAGTTGTTCAGCTCGATAAGCTTATATGCTGCACGGGAGCGGTAGCCATCCTCTTTAGCCTTATTATATAGGTGGTCTTTTCGATTATAGGCCCGTTTGGACATAGAGAAGGTGGATTGTAGCAGAATAAGGAAGGTAACGGAAATTTTATCAGAGAAAATAATTCTATACTAGAAAAAGACTTGAACTTCGAGAACTATCATGGTATAGAAATACTATAGAAATTTTAAATATAGAGTAAAGGAGAGGGTATGGTTGATAATCTTATACTGTTTCTTAACATCGGCACCGCGATTGTAGCATTTATAGTTCTTATTAAACTTCTTCTTATGAGAGAGGAGGGTGGTGAATCCTTGCGTATAGAGAAAAGATCTCTCGGACACCAATCAGTTGTGAGGAGAGCTTGATCTTAGTCGTATAGCTGTACATGATAGGTTCGTGAAGGAAAGTAATAATGAAGTAAGTTTTGAGAGTGGGGATATCTCCTTGGACGAGGCGGTAACTGCTGGCCTTAATCCTGAGCAGGTTGAAGCTGTCAGACATATTAAAGGTCCGATCCTTGTTCTTGCTGGTGCGGGCAGCGGAAAGACCAGAGTCTTAACTAGCCGGGTTGCGCATCTTGTAAGAGATCATGGAGTTTCCGCTCAGAGTATTCTAGCAATTACATTTACTAATAAAGCTACAGAGGAGATGCGTGCCAGGCTTTTCGGTATGCTTGGTCCGGATGCCGAACGGCTCTGGATCTCAACATTTCACTCCGCTGGTTTAAGAATACTTAGACAACATGCGCAAAAGCTTTCATATAAGAATGATTTTGTAGTTTATGACGATGATGACACAAAGAGTCTTTTAAAGAGGCTTTTAAAGGCAAAGAATCTTGATGAAAAACGGTTTCCGGTAACTATTTTCCAGCGCGCCATAGATCAGGCCAAGAATAATATTGTCACTCCAGATGATTTTATCGCGGCTAATAAGAAAGATTATATGGGAGCCATTGCCGGAGAGATCTATGACCAGTATCAGGGAGAGCTTCGTAAGGCCAATGCTATGGACTTTGGCGATCTGCTGATGAATACAGTTATTCTTTTTAAAAATAATCCTGATCTCTTAAAACATTATCAGCATGCTCTTGATTATCTATTGGTAGATGAATTTCAGGACACAAATAAAGTTCAGTACCAATTTATCCGCATGCTTTCCCATCCAAAGCGAAACCTCTTCGTTGTTGGAGATGACGATCAGTCGATCTATGCTTTTCGTGGCGCCACCATCAAGAATATCCTAAATTTCGAAAAGGATTTTCCAGAGGCTAAAGTTGTAAAGCTAGAGGAGAATTACCGTTCCACATCTAATATTTTGGATTCAGCAAATGCTGTCATTGCGGTTAATAAGGGACGGAAGGGGAAGAATCTATGGACTCGCGGAGATAAAGGAGCTCCGGTCTTTACATATGTAGCGGAGGACGAGGAGGCTGAGGCCTGGTTTATAACAAGGACAATTGAGAGTAGAGCTAAAGCAGGGGAGCAGTATCGTGATATGGCGATACTTTATCGTACCAACGCCCAAACGCGCGCAATCGAGGAGGCATTGATGCGAGTAAAGATTCCGTATCGAATTTATGGCGGTCTCAAATTCTATGATCGAAAAGAGATTAAGGATGTAATTGCCTATCTAAGGCTGATAGTAAACCCTGCTGACTCTCAGGCCTTTCTGCGAATTGTAAATACACCGCCGCGCGGAATCGGTGCACAGACCATACAGTCTATTGTTGATCTAGCCAAAGTTGAAAATTTAACCCTTTTTGAGAGTGCCGCCAAGCTTGCTTCCGATAGCTCTCATCTGGCCCGCTTTGTGGAGCTGATGGAGGAGTTAAGATCAAGCGCAGAGAATAAGCAGCTCGGTGACTTGATCCGCGATGTGGTGGAACGGAGCGAGTATGGGCCCAAGCTTAAAAAGCTAGGTGATCCGCAGGCACTTTCCCGGTTAGAAAACATAGAGGAGCTTATCTTTATCGGTAAGAGCATGCAGGTGCCCGGCTTGGACCGTGCTCAGACGCTTAAGGAATTTCTGGATCGTGTATCACTCACATCTGGCGGAGAGCTTCCGGTAGAGGAGAGTAAAGATCGGGAGCAGGAAGTTAAGGATCCTCATAATCGCCCGAATGTTGTATCGCTAATGACACTTCATCTTGCTAAAGGGCTTGAGTTCCCTGTGGTGTTTTTAAGCGGAGTGGAGGAGGGGCTTCTGCCGCATTATCGGGCGATTGAGCAAAAATCAGAGGAAGGAATTGAAGAGGAACGGAGGCTCTGCTATGTCGGTATGACCCGAGCTATGAAATCTTTATACCTAACCCGTGCTCGCTTTAGAGGTATGTTCTCCGCTGGTAATAGCTTTGGTAGTGGCGGCAGATATAGAGAGGTAAGCAGGTTTGCGTACGCCATACCACCCTTATGTCTTGAGAATAATGGCGGTGATTTTCTATCGAATGAGGAATCTAGTGATTGGGAGTTGGATGACGATAGTTGGTCTACAGATGACACCTTTAAAAAGCCAAAAGTTGATAAATTGGCACAAAAAGAGGAGCGATTCAGTAAGTCCTTAGCCGCAATTGGAACGGCGGAGAGTATTGTTAGCACTCCGAAAAAAGACTTTATACTAAGGAAGAAGAGGTAGGAGGAGTGTTTAGAGGCGGCCTCTAAAAACTTGCGATACTGAGACCGCGGGCTTCCAGCCCGCATACGAATCAAGTGCCACTGTGTAGCGGGCTGGAAGCCCGCGGTCCCAGTACGCCCTATCCGCCATACGTATTAGGCTCACCATCGCCACCATTTAAGATAAGGTCTAATCTATACCGTTCAGCCTCAATTAATGTATTATACGTAGTTATATTTATTCCTTGCGGCATACTGCTCATATCGATGCCTGTATTAAAGATCTCTAACAGCCACTTTGGATACTCTGGGTGTAATGTTAATGAAACCTGATTAAGTGCATCTCTTAATGATTCAGCATGTATCGTTTGCTCATCTCTAAACCTCCGTGTTCGTTCATCTGATGTCTCAGTCTTGAGCAGATTCTGAACACAGATAAGGAGTCCAAACTGGGCAACAATAAAATAATTAAGGTGGCCAGGGGTCGTGCTAGGCAGTGGTCCATGCTCATCCCCAACTCCAACTGCCTGATTAAAACACTCTTGCGCTTCACTGTATCTATTATCATCCAAGAATTGTTCACCCTCGATCAGAAGTAGATCAACAGCTGCACCTCCAATTATGCTCAGATCTCCACTTGTATGACCGCGTGCAAGCAGAGAATGATTTTTTGCTGGCGCTAGTTGTCCGTTCATCCTTGCAAGCTGTGCAGCCCATAATTGCGATAAAGAACGGATGTCATCAGGAAACGCTGTCCCAGAGACGGCAATATGTCTAATTTTCTTATATGCCTCTATCGGATCTCCTTTAGAAAGATCAAGTCTCGCTTCGGCAAGCAGTAGAATTGCATCGGTACTATCACCAAAGAAAACATAGTTTGCTTTCATTTGTTTTAGCGCAGTAGCTGCACATTTAAGGTCAAAACATTTTAGCGCACGCTGAAACTGTTCGCAGGGCTCCCCCAATAGATCTGTAAAATATCCGCCAGAGTGTTCAGTAACTAGCTCTTCCCATACTCTTGCAAAGAGTCTCTCCTCGGTGTGCTCTGAGATCTGTTGTCTAAGATCCATTCCATGCAATACGGTGCGCAGAGTTTTTAGTGATGAGCCAGTTCTTTGATGTTCACATTCGCTCTGCATTAAAGTCCTGATAGATTTTGCTACCATCCGTATCGCCTCATCTGTTTGACCTGCTTCCCAGCATGCACCGTAGTCTCTAGTTGGTAACGATGGTGCTGATTTGTCCAATTGGGTATC
The DNA here is from genome assembly GCA_964556665.1 of uncultured Bdellovibrionales bacterium. GTDB lineage: Bacteria > Bdellovibrionota_C > UBA2361 > UBA2361 > CAZKXU01 > CAZKXU01. The sequence goes on from CAZKXU010000019.1 coordinate 21,158, forward strand.
GGGAGCTTTGTTTGCTTTACCTGCTCGCAACTCAGCGTAATAATACGGGTTACATCCGGCACATGGTATGTGATGTTGAGTTCCTTTCTGGTCAAGCATAGAATACGGCAATCAAACGTTTTTTAGCATTCAGAGATGATTTTACTCCTCCGGCAATCTATCCCAGTCAAGTTCATCTGCTAAAGCATCTTTAAACCACTTAGTCTGAGCGGTAATCAGCTTAAATCCGTAATCCAGATCATCAACCGATGCACCCACAGCACCGAGGCTTGTGCTTAGGACCAGGTAGTGCCCAACTAAGCTAACTTTAATTCCAACTAAACCATCAGCAATCTCTAGAGCAGCGGTGATCATATCCTGAGCACCGCGTAATGCAACAACAGCAACATTAACACCCATATATATTGTAGTCTGCGTTGGGGTCTTTAGACTTTCAGCAAGAATCTCTAGCTCCTCTCCTTCACCTAGATCCACCATCCAGCGCGAGCTGTCAATGTCGTTTTCTTTAATACACTCATCAGGATCATGTCCAAGATGGTTTATGAACTCCTCAACTAAACGGGTAGGATCCTTTCCCCCACTAAGTTTTCGCACCGCAAAAGCCTTAAATTTCTTGATTTTCCCCATGCCTCATTGTGGGGATAAACCGAAAGTTAATCAACTAATTCTATGTTCATGAATTGCAAGGGTAACTACCTGATTCTATTGAATTATATGCCGCTAAAAAATCCACTTAAGATATTTACCTAGTCTGACGACCCAATGATTGCCAATTCGCAGAAAGGATTCTCGTCTTTGGCCAGGGATGGCCGGAAAGGAAAAAACTTTATTGATTTCAGATGCCCCAACTTTAAGTTTAGGCTCTGGAATCCCAATGTCAACGACGAGGTGTCATGAACGTAGAAAAACTCACGCGCTTATTTGGCGCGATTCAGAACACGTCTTTGCAGCCTAAAGAGCAAAGCACGGAAACCACAACAGAGAATAGTAGTAATGAAGCGGTGACCTTAGGCCATGGCTTTGAGACTGTATCTGCTGAATCACAACGTGATAAGGTAGAGAGGCTTAAAGCGGAGGTGCGCAGCGGAAGCTATCGCCCAGATACTAGGCTGGTAGCGGAGGCTGTTGCGCGGGAGCTGTTGACGTAGTGATATAGTCATTACTATATACGTATAGAAATCAGCTAGTTGTCGCGATTTAGAGGCAATCTGTCATTAGGAGCAGACTAGTATAGTGTAGACTGGGACCGCGGGCTTCCAGCCCGCTACGGATTATCTGCAAATTCGTATGCGGGCTAGACCACTTGTTGAAGCTTGCTTCGCAAGCATTTATCTTACGCTGCCTGGTAGCAGTGCTGGCGCACTGCCCAGGCGCGCCCCGCGGTCCCAGTGAAGAGGAAAAATCTAATGTACCTGTGCCTTAATGTTATATAAAATAAGCGGTATGAAAAAGTTGTTGTTAAGAATATCAATCTGTTTAGTGCTAGCAGTCTGTTTTTTAACGCAGAGTCTTTATGCGGATAAAGATATCACTAGTGCTGTAAGGAGGAGTCGTGCAAATGCAGAGCTTCGTAAACGAGTAGCGGAATTAAAAAAAGAGCTTAATCAAAAGGTACGCCAATGTGCCCGCCGCTCAGATAATTCACTTGGACGTGTTTTAGCTGGTTTCTGTAAAAATCAATGCGGAGACGGTAAATGTGCAGAGATCGTCTGCACGGCAGAAGGCTGTCCATGTCCCGAGTCACATGAAACCTGCCCGGCAGACTGTCCGGCATAAATCTAAACTATTTAAATTTATATACTGGGACCGCGGGCATCTTGCCCGCAAACGAATTAATTGCCACTACGTAGCGGGCTGGAAGCCCGCGGTCCCAGTAAGGTTAACAATATTTTTTGCTCTAGAACATTACCCGCGCCAAAGCCCCCTAATCAATTCGACAAATGTTTTTATAGAGGCGCTTACACTTTGCGGTATTTCAGCCTCTACTACTTCTCTAATTCGAGTGTGTGCGGTTCGAGCAAATTCCTTTACTGATTCAGGAGATGCAAAGGCGCTAGTTCTAAGTTTAAGTTGGGTAAGGGAAGCGTCCCTACTATACTGTAGTAATGTTCCAACTGAAACCCCGGCGCGAGTTAATTTCTGACGCAGTAGATCTAACTTTGCAATACTATCAATTAAGCCAGTCAGCTCTCTATCCTGAGATTCGATATTAATACAGTGATGAACCTCAAAAGGTTTAGTCTGAATCGAGGAGAATCCATCTAATCCGAGATCTATATGAGCTGGCAAGGTTAGCTCACCCCAGATTTCACCATCACGGTCAATCTTTGCTACCGGAAGCTCCGCCTCAACAACATCCCCTTGTTTAATACGTGGTATAATTAGACGCAGCATCGACCGTGCATCTGCCTCTCTCTCATAGCAGCTAGTAGCGATAAACTCTCTGACCTGCGGTTTCTCCTCTGTAATAGGTGTATGTGCTTGATAACTTTCCGATTCAATACTAAACTGCGGCCCTTTAATCTGCCTCTCCACCTGCACTACCTTTCCAGGGGCGCTGTGTCTTTTAAACCCTTCCTCTACTAATAATAATGCTAGCTCTCTGTCCCCTCCTTCGACATGTAGGTGTGTTAAGCCTAGTTCACTACCAATTCCGGATCTATAGTTACACGTATAGTAGCTATGCTGTTCCATAGTAACAATTCAAAATGCAAAAACCACCGCTGCTGCGAATAATTAAGAAATAGGGATGTAGGAAGATAAATTTATGTTGCGCTTAGAGCGCAAACGGGAAACGCGGAGAGGTGAGTGTTAAAGTTTTGATGAGGTCTAAGAACATAAAAAGAAAATAATACATTTAATGAGAAGATGCAATAATTATTTTTATTCAAAAACCAGCTTGCACAGAAATCAAAGTTTTTGGAAGGCAGAGTAGCTGATATCTATGCAGCCCTTTCCATTATTTTCTCTAGAAACACCTCAAACAAAACTCTATCATTTTCTGCACGATGCCCTTCGTATATGCGTCTAGCGGTATCTCCTATCTCAGTAGGTAGATGCTCCTCCATCGAGGCGGCAGCTCTGTCAGCATGTGCAAGAACTTCTCCTAGAGTGCAAGGATTTTCTCCATGCTCTATTTCGCCCCAGCTGCGGGCAACTGTATTCCGATTAAAAATTCTCATTATGCGTAAATGGGCAGTTATTGCACCCTCAAATGTATCAATATTTTCATCCTGTAAGGCAGTTATAAGGTGAAACCTAGCTGCGAAGTCCCCAGGAATCTCCTCACAGGCGAGCTGACAATCAGTAGCTGCATCAAGCACGCGCTGAGTTCGTTTTATATACTCCTCAGCATGATTTGGATCAGAGGCAAAGAGTAGAAAAGAGCTAAAATTATCTCCTGAGGGATCCATCTGCCCGCCCCACAAAGTTGCGAAAGCCTCCTCAGCTGCAAGTTCCGGTGTAAGGAAAAATGCAAATCCAGGTGGTACTCTGGCCGCAATATATTCGTTGACTTTAGTAAGAGTAGTAGGATCTATTGTTGGCTGATAACCTGGAGCTGGAGATCTCCCTAAGTGTAGCCTTAATAAAGAGTGAAAGGCCTCATGAGCGACTGGTAGATTTGGATCTGGAAATCTGCGATCCCGCAAAAAGCGCTCTTTTAGCGCTCCCCTACGCTGATTCTCTTTTCGCACCCAGGTTTGACCAAGGCAATCCTCTAATTCCGGTGAAAGTGGTTTTAAAGCCGCAGCAATTATAATTGGAAGAGAATACCTTAAGGCAAAGTTTGCCCAGAGAATCTTCTCCTCCCTGTTTAGTTTGCAGTTAAAAACTTTATCTGCACCACGCCAAACAAGATCAAAAGCACGACGGAAATCAGGAGATCTATATACTGTTTCGAAAAATCGCTTGGGATCTTCTACTCCTAATTCAGTAAGTTTTGCAAAAATAAACGACTTTTCAAGGCAAGGTATGCGTGGAGAACTTAATCCTCTAGGTGTGTCAGCATGGGCTGTTGTAGGCAAAACTGCTACTGTTGTTTGCATATCTTATTTTACAGCTAAATCAAATCTTAATAAACTATTACCCTGTAAACTAAGTTTTCAACTGGGAGCGCGGGCTTCCAGCCCGCAACGTAGTAGCACTTAATTCGTTTGCGGGCCGGAAGCCCGCTCCCAGCCAGGGAAAAAATTTATGTTCCAGTGCAGTCGTGCTTTAACTATTAAGGTTAGTCCAAAGTGTATCTATCCACCGTTTACCTGACACAGATTGAACGATTTCATCTAATCCGAGAAAGTAAAAAAATGGTCCAAGCTCTCTCTTTAGCTCCTCGAGTCGTTTGCAGTGAATATCTATAACGACAAATTCATTAGAGGCAGAATCTTTAAAACCTCCAGGAGCGCAACAGTACCGTTCGAAATCAAGAACGCTAATTTGACTTGAGTTTGATAAAAGAGAGCTCATTAGCAGCTCCTCTTGAAAGCCACGATCCAGAACCTTACCTGCTGTCTCTCTGATCTGATTGCGCCTATAATAGATCCTAAAAGTGAAATCACCTTTTTGGGCCTCGAAATATCCTGGCGTAGCATTATATCCAGCTCTTCCTTCCTTTTTCTCCCAGTCTGCTTCCAACGCTATCTCTGGCCGTTTCGACCAGAAAAAGATAGGACGTGCAATCTCAGTTTTTAATGCGAACATAAACTGTGAAGCATTTCTCCTAAGTGCGGCCACTGCATTTCTTGTCTCTGAGGAGTTCGCAGTAAATTCGAGTCTATAAGATCCGCTTTCAATCCTAAGTGTAAGTGTTAAATCGTTTGGATACCCTAATAATGAATTAAGTGTGATTACGCTTCTCTTGCTCGCAATCTGTAAGTAAGAAGTAGGGGGTTCGTTATGACATCTCCAGGTGCTTGGGGCGGAGTTTTCCAGCTCTTTAATAACCTGTCGAGTGATTATTTCCGGCACATCCCTAAACCTTGTAAGAAGACTTAGCTGATCCAGGAATGTGAAGGAAAGCAGCGGATCGGGAGATCTTTCAGTAATCCTACGACTCGCAGGAGTAGTACTGGTTAAATCCTTATCATGCATAACGCCATTACAAAATATGGTTGGCGAGGGAGTTTAAATAACCTTCCTGAATTCCCTCGCTCAACCTTTGATCCTCAATTGCGAGTAGCTCTCTCATTAGCGTGCAGTCAGATCAGCAAAGACTCCGACCACTCTCTCTTTCGCTCTTATTACGGTTGCCTTGATCTCGGTACCAGTGTGAAGTGAGCTTTTACCATGACAGGTGCCCTTTACCTCTGGGTACTCTGTGGTATAAAAGTCACAGCTGTTGATGTTCAGAACCGTTGCGTACTGGCCATTTTGCAGAAACGCACTCACTGATACCGGCCTTCTCACCTCCGTAATAGTTACTATCTGCTGCTCCACTGCCGCGCCCTCGTGCCGCTTGATGCACATCTCGATATCCTCTCGATATCGAGCGTAGTCAGTAGAAGATTGCATTGAGCCGACTATCGTAAGTATCAGGCAGAGGACAGTCGCCACACCGCATCCAATCGCCAACTTGCGCAGGCACGAGCGCCAAATGCACTTTGGCATCTTCCCAATCTGCTGAGCCAGAATGAAAGCGATGCCTGGGAGCGCCAAGGTTGCCAACAAGAAAACCCACCACCAGTCGATCAGGAAGTCCGTCATCACCAGCTCCTGAATGGAATCTAATGTGTCACCTTAGTAACCATTTCCCATCGCCATGAGCAGGAAGCCTAACAGCTTAAGCTTAAAAATCAACAATAAAATGAGTATAAATTGAATAAAAGTAAAATTATTAACTAACTTATTGATAATTATATAAATATATGGCAAGTGAAGAATGCCGTAGTGTTATTCTGTCACTTGCTAAAGCCTGGCCATGGATGGCCAGGACGAGCCGTAGGCTTGGAGAACGGCTTGAAATGGGCGCTCGGGGGACCCGTTTCAAGACGTTCGAGGAGGCCTTTGGCCATGGATGGTCAAAGGCCGACAGACAAAATAACGGTACGTTATTTTGTCATTCAGTATAGTAAGGAATCATTGCTCGTACGATCTCTGTTCCAATTCCTATAATTAATCATACTGTGTAGCTTTAGCGAAGCAGAATGGCGGAGAGGAAGGGATTCGGTCATATCTACTGTTCCCGTTCGCCCATCCTTGGGCTCACGGGAACTCGCAAGACTCGACCGCCGCAGTAGCGGCGTCGGCCTCGTCTTGCTCCGCTTCGCGTCCGCGCCATCCATGGCGCGGGGTGTTCGAATCCATTGTAGTTCCAATTCCAATAATTAATTATACTGTGTAGCTTTAGCGAAGCAGAATGGCGGAGAGGAAGGGATTCGAACCCCCGATACCGTTGCCGGTATATCTGATTTCGAATCAGACGCCTTCGACCACTCGGCCACCTCTCCACAATTTATTAGGCGTTTACAGCACCTAATATATTGCGTCCCTTAGTTTAAAAAAGTTATTCCTTTGTTTAAGGGAAGTCAACTTTACTATGAAAACTAGTGGAAAATTTAGAGATATACTATGCTCTTAATAGTAGGGGCAGTATTTTATAAGGACACACTATGAATTTAGCTCATCTACACCTAATTCTGGTTCATTTTCCAATAGTAATGATACCGCTGGGGATAGTAATATTTTTTCTCTCTCTTTGGCGAAAAAATCAGACCCTCCAGTCAGTGGCGCTCTCAATCTTTATTGGAGCTACAGCCTTTGCTGTGCCGGCCTATCTTTTGGGTGAGGAGGCTGAGGAGTATGTTGAGGAGATACCAGGAGTGCATGAATCAGATATTGAAAACCATGAGGATGTTGCTGAGTACGCACTCTGGCTCACGACTGCATTAGGGGTGTTAAGTATACTCTCTTTACTAGCTACGAGGTTCAAGCCCGGTATGGCAGGCCTGTTCATCATTCCGATCGCTCTCACTTCACTACTAGCAACAGCAGCACTTATAATAACCGCAAACCAGGGTGGAAAGATCCGGCATCCGGAGGCGTATGATCGAAAATTGGAATAGAGATTAAGCGGCACGACGCTTTAAGCGTTCATCTCGAGCGTAGCATATGTGACGTGCTAATGCCTCCGCTTCTTTAATAAATTGGGCTGGGTTGGAATCTCGCAGATTCATTAGCTCTTTTTCTCTGGGCTCTTTAATAATTCCAAGATCTAGCGCCTCCTCAACTCTAATGCTAGCGATTCTAAGCGCCTGTTCCTCTGGTGTTATCATCATTGCAGACATAGAAGACCCTTATATAAAGAGAATAATATAAGGTTATGGATGTATTTATATTTTGGTGATTTTAATTTTGATGGCCGATAAACGCCTTGCCCTACTGGGAGCGCGGGCTTCCAGCCCGCAAACAAATTAGCTAGTAATTCGTTGCGGGCTGGAAGCCCGCGCTCCCAGTAGGCGACTGTTAGTTTTCCCTCAAATACCCCCAGTTATGCAGCCTGTCGCTATCTTCTATCCACCGTTCACCGATATCGTCCCGATAGTACATATTAGGGAGCATCAGGTTTTTAATCCGAGAGTAGGCCTGCGCCTGGGCTTGGCGCATGGTCTGGCCTGTGCCGACTACAATCAGAGTTACTCCGGAGGTGCCGGTTAAGATCCATTGATCGTTAACTAACTTTACATCCTCAATATGGAAACCGTCCTTCTGTGGACGTTTAAACATAATGACCACATCCCGTGAGTAGGTTTCAAATGTCTTTTCATCGTCAAAAGGGTAGGGTGGTACCACGATCCTTACTCCTACCTGAAAACCTTTCTTAGTTTTAAAGTTCGTGATCTCTCCGCGCGGTAGTTCGTATAGAAGCTCGCTAATCGGTGTTATGAGTCCCTCCTGTTGGATACTGATGGTTGGATATCCGAAGCGGGAGGTGAATTCTAGTGGATAGATGCCGTTATTGTTGACTATGCAGTTAAGATCAATATAACCGACATACCCCTCCTCACGTAGTCTAGGCTCGACCTTTTTTAAGGTAAGATTAAATAATCTGTTTGGGTCACTCCAGAACATGCTTGTTCCCATCTCTCCGGTGGAGGGGCCTATATTTCCCGGAAAAAGCTTCTTATTCTCAAAATTTACATTAATCGGATATACAAATTCCTTGCCGTTAAAAAAAGCACCGACCGCGACCTCTACTCCGGTTACTCTGCGCTGAAGCTGAAACTCTTTTATCCGTTCTGACCAGATTTTTTTGTAAGCTTCAAGCATCTGCAGGACATCCTCGCCGTTCTCCTCTTCGCCGATAAAAAGAAGCCTTTTTACGTTCTGAGCCTCGCCGCTTGGTTTAATCGCGTAGCGGCCCGGATTTGCACGGACGTATTCAATTGCTTCATCGAAAGATGAATAGTGCTGGTACGGTATTATAGGAATTCCACACCGTTTTAGCTCGTCCTGGCCAAAAGCACGATCGTCTTCAAGTTTATCTGTATACGGAGTTCCTCCAACTACAAATTTGCCGCGCTTTCTTAGCTCTGCTGCCTTAGTCCCTTGACCTAGTACATCATCAAAAACAATAGTATCAGCCCAGTCTACCCACTCCTCCCAGTTATCACATTTAGTGACAAACCCATCCCCGATCTCTTTGTCAGGAGCATGTTCAATGAATAGCTTTACCTCATGCCCTTCCTTCTGTACCTGCCAGGCGATGTCGACAATTAAACCCTCAATTGAAATAAATAGAAAACGTTTTGGTTCCATATGGTTATGATGCCAGATGAGAATTATTTGTGCAAAGCAAATCTATGAGTATGTAGTAGGAAGGGTGTCCTTACTCTGTTACGCGTAGAAGCGGCTAGTCTAAATAGTAGGTATCAACTTGCTGAGGGCTTGAGTCGAACAGTTTAACAATATTATTTGCGTCGGTTTGGGAGAAGGCAATTTTTATGTAATCTAGAGATTATATAGTAATTGAAGTGGTAATCAAACCGCACCGATCTGCATCCTTTGCAGCTCTTGGGAGCGTGGGCTTCTTGCCTGCAAGTAGTAGCAGCAAATTCGTTTGCGGGCAGGATGCCCGCGGTCCCAGTTAGTTCTAGGGGGCAAAAATACTGCCTCCCAGTCGACTGGAAAGAAGTTAGTGGTTTAGCTCCCTGATTCAGTGCTCAACATGCAGCGCTAGGTGATTTACCCGATCTTCCAGTTTTTTAACCAGCTCCTCTCTAATCTCGCTCTCTTTATACCTAAGCTCTACATAGAGTTCTGTGATCTCAGTCGTATTTTCCGCAGCTGTTGGAAGCCTCTCTACGACGAGCTGGTTAAATTCAACAGGTCCCATCGAAGCAGGTTTATCTACCCCTGCCTTGGCCAACTTTTTGAGGAAGAGATCATATGTCTTTCTTATGGGGTCAAGATTCCGTGGTGTTGCACGGTTAGCTATATAAAAAGCAACCGATACCGTCATCCCAAGTACGGTTAGGATCAAAAGAGCGAGCAGGGTGCCTCCTTTAGCTGATCGCGGGTCTATGCCTAACTTCTTAAGGAGCTCCATCTGGCTAAGTCGTGTATACCCGGTCATCCAGCTATCCCAACGGAAGTTTATAAGATCCCAGTGTAAGGTTGCTGAGCGCCAGTGTTGGTATAGCGGTCCTAGCTTTGAAGATGAGAGAAAGAGTGGTAGCTCATCCGGATTAACAGAGGCTTCAATGCCGTTTACGATTCGATCCGGAGCCACAGCGGATGTGGGGTCGACCCTGATCCAGCCCTTTCCCTTAAGCCAAACCTCAACCCAAACATGTGCGTCTGACTGTCTGATAATCATGTAATTGCCGAGTGGATTTACCTCACCGCCAAGATATCCGCCGATTATACGTGTCGGTATTCCAGCTGCTCGCATCAGGAATGCAAAGGCTGAGGCATAGTGTTCACAGTACCCCTTTCTTGTGTTAAAGAGAAAATCATCTATGGAATCATCCCCTAAAAGCGGTGGTGCTAAGGTATAGTAGAAGTTCTGCTCAGCGATATATGTTAATATTAAATCTATATATGACTGACTATCTCCCTTACTCTCATCAAGCCAACTCTTAGCCCGTGCTCTGGCCTTAAGATTCCCATCTTTTGGAAGTGCTAAGGTTAGATCAGGGAAAACCTCCTGAGCAGAGGTGTCGGCCCGCAGAAGGCTTGTGACTGTGTAGTCAGTACGCTCTGTGATAGGTTTAAGGGAGATGAAGCTATTATCTTTCAGCACAAAGCCGGTGGTAAGAGAGGAGCGGTCCGGAGTGTCAAGCGCAAAGAGCCAGTTCTGGCTATGTGGCTCAAGTGAGATCTGATAAGTGATCGCCTTTTTGGACTTAAGCGGTTTAGCCCTGACTCCTACATGACGCTTAGAGTGCCGCCAGGTTTTTCCATCAAAATTGTAAAATACAAGACCGCGCCAGTATCGATCCTGCGCTGCTGGCAGTGCATCCTCGAAAGTGGCTCTAAAGGCAACACTGCCGTCCTGTACCAACCTGTTTATATCCCCCGGAGCAAATGAGTCGGTAATGCCTGATACAGCCTGTGGGTTAAGAGCAAAACCCCATAAGTTTGTAGAGATACGTGGAAAGGCGAGAAAGGCTACTAACACTAAAGGAGAGGCCTGCACGATCATCCAGCCGGTTTTTTTGACGGCCTGTTTGAGCGTCGTTGTCAGGTCATTCACAACTATTAATGCTGAAGTGGTAAGCAGAACAGCCGTTACAAGATAGAGGGTCATGAGCAATGATTGCGAATAGAAAAAGGCGGTTAGCACAAGGAAATAGGAGATAAATATCAAGGCCTGTTTATCACGTCCTGTTCCGGTTTCAAGCGGTTTTACTCCTAGCAGAACAGCTACAAGTGAAACGCAGGCATCGACACTGTATTGTCCGTATGTGCCAACAACTCCTGCTGCGCCGAGGAGAGTCAAGGCAACACGTAATAGTTTTGGAGGCTGAGGTAATCCCTTTGCCTCAAGAAAATAGGCGAGCCCCCATAAAGCTAAACACCAACCAACGATCCACTTAGGAAGAGTGCCGATATGCGGTATCAATGCCAGCGCAAGGGCCGCTACTATTGAGCGGATATGCATCTTTTCGTTGGTCATTTTCTAATTCCCATATGACGCCAAAGCCTCCAAGCATCTACGCATATGTTTCTCTCCCTTCCCAGGCTCAATTGGATTCTTAGGTAGATTTAGGGAGAAACTGGTGCGGTTGCGATTCAATGTGAGTACAAAGCCGCACAGAACTGAGAGTTTCTCCTCTAGATCCGAGACACGTAGCGTTTCAAAATTAAGCAGTACTACCTGTCCATGTTCTGCGGAAAACACCTTAGTGAATAGTCCACGTCCGCGTGTAAAAGCCTTCCAGTAGATCTGTCGCATTGAATCACCGGGCTGATAATTTTTTAATCCCTCAAAATCTTCGACGCCTGGGCGTTTTACGGTAACGCCGCCATTTAAGTCTGCATCGGTGACTCTGCTGTTTGGTAGCGGCGCGTGAATCGGTTTTGGATATACAAGGCAGTGCGCATCTGTGTATAAGTACGACCAGGCACGAAAAAATGAAAATGGATAACGAGTAGCGACAGTGATCCGATTTGGCTCCAGTAGTCCACGTTCTTTAGCTAGAACTTTGATTTTGGCACGTTGAGTAGTGGCATCCGTAAATTCTACCCTTGTAATTTCCCCTTTATTAACACTTAACTCGATCATGGCACGCGGTAGATTTAAAGGGTCAAGGCTTAATTCAAAAACGGCCTCTTCCCCTACAAATACAGGATTTGCGCTGATTGATTGTACGGTTAGACCTGCTAAGTTTCTGTAGGTGTAGATAATAGAAACTACAAAAATACTCCCCAAAAGAAAGGTCATTAAAAATCCGAGGTTGTTATTATAGTTTAATGAGATAAGCAGCAGTACAGTCAGAATTCCCAGAAACTTAAAGCCCTGCTTAGTTGGCAGAATATAGATCCTTTGGCGGATTAAAGTATGAGGAAGCAGATCTAATGTGTGAGGCGTAAGTTTTTTGGCTATATATTTTCTGATAGCGGAGATCATCTGGGCACGGCGACCTCTTCAAAAACACGCTGCAGCACTGCATGCTCTAAGCTGGTATGCTCTGCTGAGACTAGCCGGTGTGCCGCTACATATGGAAATACCTGCTGAACATCCTCAGGCAGTACATGATTTCGTCCATGGATAAAAGCCCATGCTTGCGCTGCTCGGATTAAAGCTATGCCAGCACGAGGTGAAAGACCTAATGCGAAACGGTTTGAGTCACGGGAGAACTGTAATATATCCTGGACATATTCAAGCAGGGTATCTGCTAGATTTACCGCAGCGATCTCATCTTGAATCTTTGCTACATCTGACGCTGAGAGTACGGCATGCGCAGTGATATGGTGACGAGACTGCCCTGAGCTTTTTAATATGTCTCGTTCCGCTGAACGGCTCGGATACCCAATGTGTATACGCATAAGAAAACGATCAAGCTGTGATTCAGGCAGAATAAATGTGCCGCCTTGCTCAAACGGATTCTGGGTTGCGATTACGAAAAATGGATTTCCTAGCGGATAAGTGTGACCCTCAATCGATACCTGTCTTTCCTCCATCGCTTCAAGTAGGGCGCTCTGGGTCTTTGGAGTTGTTCTATTTATCTCGTCAGCAAGCAGTACCTGTGTAAAGACTGGGCCTTTATGCAAAGTAAATTTTCCTGTTGACTGATCGTAAATCGAGGCGCCGAGAATATCACTTGGCAGCATATCGCTGGTGCACTGTACACGTGTAAATTCTAATCCTAAAGTTTGAGCAAGGACCTTCGCTAAGGTTGTTTTGCCTATACCTGGGATATCTTCGATCAGAAGGTGGCCTTTACCAAAGAGACAGGCTAAGGCGAGGCGGATCTCCCGATCTTTCCCAAGTACAATAGAGCTAATTCTATCTACGATAGGTGCAAAGCGCGGGGCCAGCATGAGATGAGGATCTTTTTGCATAATGGTTTTTGATAGATCGGAGTAATCACTGCAACATAAATCTTCTAAATTTACTGGTACCGCGGGCTTCCAGCCCGCATATGAACTAGCTGGCATTTCGTTGCGGGCTGGAAGCCCGCGGTCCCAGTGAGACGTAAAAAATTATGCTAGTAAGATGATGGAATTTGAGGTCGTGATTCGGGAGAATTGATGATTACTTACTTAATTCTCGGCTTCGAATGCAGGCTTGAACTACCCCTTTTCTTATACTCTCGCCGACCTTGCCGGCCTCAAAAACATTCATGGCAGCCTCTGTAGTCCCGGCCTTGGAGGTAACTTTAGCTCGCCAGGCTTCAGGTGAGAGATCTGATTTTGCCCAGAGCTCTATAGCGGCTCTATAAGATTGGGTGAGGAGAAGCTTCCCTTGCTCTTTAGTAAATCCAAGCTCTGTGGCTGCAAGTAACATCTGTTCTAGGAAGTAAAATACTAGCCCAGGACCGGTAGCAGAGACTGCTGTAGCAGCGTCAATGAGAGCTTCCTCTGTAACTTCGAGGGAGAGACCGGCTGAATCAAATATTCGGCGCGCAAGGGCATGTTCCTCTTGATTCAGTGCAGCACTGGAAACAAACACTGTCATACTTAGTTGGAGCTCTGCTCCTAGATTTGGCATTGAGCGAACAATTCGACTATGTCCGTTGAGCTCTTTGCTTAATCTATTTAACTTTACTCCTGCCAAGACAGAGAGAATCACGGTTTCAGGCTTGAGATATGATATAAGCTCTGCTGCAGTAGTAGAAAAATCCTGCGGCTTTACGGCAAGAATTAACGTTGATGATGAGCGGATAGATTCACCCACTTCGGTAGATACCTTGCAGCCAAGATCGTTTCTAAGCCAATCAGCACGTGCTAATACCTTCTCTACTATAGTGAGATGGGGTGGTGTTATAACACGTTCGCTAAGTAATGCTCTTGCAAACGCGTATCCCATGTTGCCGCCGCCGATAATACATATCTCCATATGATACTATTCTTACATAACTTACATCTTTAAATAATATTGAATATTTACTAAAATTTCCTGATATGTTGATTAGATTATTATCTATATTATTCCTCTTTCTGCTTGCTGCCTGCGCTATGAATTCTCCTATTAAACCTGGAGAGATACCGACACTGAAGATGCCGGACAGTAAGCAGATCTCTGAATCTGAACATAGTTTTGCCACCCTTAGTAAAACCTTTCCACCTGAGACCTCCGGATCCCGAGTAAAAAGGGTTGATGCGGTTATTAATCAGCTTTTTCAAGCAGCTAAGATTAGTAAGGTTGGATGGAGGATTCATCTATTAAGAGATGAACGGGTCAAAAACGTTGCAGTGACCGCCGGTCGTCGTGTTTTTGTGTGGACTGGAGTGTTTAAGGCTGTGCGAGATGATGATGAGTTGGCAGCGGTGATCGCACATGAGCTGGCGCATGTGATGGCGAGACATGAACGCCCTACAATTTTGGAGCGAGCTGCTAATCTACTTCCGAAGCTTGAGAAGCCTAAGGCTGAGCTCAAAAATGATGTTTGGATTGCTCAGGAGATAGAGGCTGACTATGTAGCCCTATTTTTAATGGCAGATGCTGGATACGATCCGGAGAAGGGTGTGCAGTTCTGGAAGCGCATGGCAAATGACCCCATTTTTAAGAACACTAAATTTAGTCTATCAAATTCGCATCCAGCCTTTACCTCGCGCCTACAGGTAATCGCTGCACATCTAGGAGCAGCAAAAACTAGATTTGCTCTTACCCCCGCAGGAAAAAAGCAGATTAAGAAGCCAAATGTACCACTAAAGCCCTCAGCAATTCCTAGCCCGCCACGAATAGATATAAAAAATGATATTACCCCTGAAGATTCTGATGATTGGATAGAGGTGGAGGATCAGGACAGTGATCCAATTCCAGTACCAAGCAGAACGGTTATACCTGAGAATCCTGTCGCTCCTCCAGTAGAGAGCACAAAGGCACCACAGCCTGTAGCTCCAGCGGGTAGTGAGGAGCAGATGATCTCTGCGATTGAACAGGCCTATGTTAAAAAAGGTCTTGGAGAAGAAACCGCTAGGGCAGTTGTTTCAGATATTCGCAGCTCACTTGAAGGGATGAGTCCGCTAGAAAGAACCGCCTCACTAAAAAATATTTTGGACAACCTGGATAAGGAAAAATAAGGGTGCTGGGAAAGTATAATAAGATAAGTAGGGCAAGATTTAGGTGTTCCTGTTCTTCCTACTTCGCAACTACCTCAGTAGGGGCAACTATTAATGTTTTTTGAGAGTCTCCTGCTGTATACTGAATACAAAGCAATGCTTGATATGTTCCCTCATCTGGAAAAATAGCACTTTTAGTCAAATCAGGGCTAAATGAAGTTAGTGTTCCTTTAGGCCCCAATAAATGCTTAGGTCCAATACCGGCTAATCTTGTAGCCGTAGTTTCAGATGCTACGATAGTCTTAAAAGAGAAGGTAGTTATCTCTCCATTGTCGGTTCGTTGAACAAGGATAAGTCCACTGATCTGAGTTACTGCATCTTGCCCATCAGTAAAAACACAGATCTTAACCGGTTCGTCCTTTCCTCTTCCACGTGAGAACGTTGTAGGCTGTTCTCCTGGAAATGGTGCCATGGCAAAAAAAGCTCGCTTCCATTCAGCGAATTCATATTTCCCATCTCCGAGATCAATTTTCTGCTCCTTGAGTTTTGCTGCTATCTCAGAGGAATAGCCTGTCCTTTTAACAAAAGGTTGTATAGTAGGATCGGCTTCTTTAGTACTAATAGCCTAGTAAGGTAAGTTTGGAAGAGTAGCAGTAGCAAATGGTGGTGGTTTTGGCAACGGTGTCAATAACGCTAAGTTCAATACAGCTCTTCTAAAGGGGTTTAAATCCATCATAGAGATCTACTTTAACAAGTATATTTGAGTAGTTCAATAATCTAATCACTGAGAGCATAGCGGGCTTTATTTATTCTTTTGAATGGATGCGTTGAGAGTCTTTGCTACTTTGTCTAACTCCTCTCTCGGCGCAGCTTTTTCACTATAATGTGGTGGAAACTTCCAACCAAAGCCATCTGCATAAAATCTTGGTATAACATGCAAATGAATGTGTGGAACCTCTTGTCCTGCTACTTCACCATCAGCCAACGAGAGACTAGTCCCCTCACAGCCAGAAATTGAATCTTTAATATGGCTTGCGATATGTTGACCTGCCTCAAATAGTTGACTTACTTCCTCTGTTGTTAAATCAGCAAATGATTGAACATGTCGTTTGGGAATAACTAAAGTATGACCGGTATTTACTGGATGAATATCCAAAAAGGCAAGAACTGAAGCATCCTCAAAGACTACGCTAGCATGCAGTTCGTTTGATAATATTCTACAAAAAGCACATTCCATGGTCAAAGTACTAGTGTTACTCGCTATAATAAATAGAACTGTAACATTTGTCTTTATAATTATATAAAATTCAAAACTTCAGTAAGCAGATGATCGATTCGAAACTTTGCGGCCTGAGCTACTTCAGGGCTTTTGGGCTGAAAGGCAAAAGAGGAATCGACCGCCTTTAGTAGGCAGATATCATTTTCGGAATCTCCAATCACTAATACTTCATTTCGTTTAATTTGTAACCGGGAGGTTATGTTTTTCAATACATTTAATTTACATACGGGATGTCGCTTGCAGCCATTGTGATGCCGCATTGCCGGTGCCACCTCAACCTGCCCGCTGGCTCGCTCATGATGAAACTTCATCATGTTGGCAATACAAAAATCGGCAAAAACCCGTCGCCTTATTATTGATCCTGCGATGTGATAACTATCTGTACATACGCCGACGAGATATCCACGCTTTCGTAATCCAACTACCATATCAATGGCTTTGCTGTTTAAAGGAATTTTACGTGCAACATCAATAAAAGTCTTTTGATGTACCCCCTTAAAAATTGCCGCTATCTTACGCATACGGGTAAGTGGAGTAAGGTCATAACGATCAAGGTAAAGTGACAACTCCTCCATCCGTCGCGTTGCGCGCGCCAGCTCAATTATAAATCTACCCTTAATAAGAGTACCATCCATGTCAACTAAAGCCATTTTAGTAAATGGCTTGGCTAGTGAAATTATTCGATCTAAGCAGGCAGCTCGCTTACGTCGTGCGTTCTCACGGGTACGGCGAACATATCCGATTTGTAAACGTCCCCACTCACCGGCACGTTCGATAATTGCGCGTGTAACCTGCACAGCCATGTCGCCGAGTGCATTAAGAGGTTGAGAATCATGCTCTAATCGTCCTATATCAACCTCTACTATTCTCGCACAGAGAGCAGTAGCATCGATTAGCAGACCGATATCCACACCATAATCAATTTCATAGCGTAGTTGTTGAAGTAGCTCTTTGCGAGCTGCCATAATGCCTCCAAGCGGCTGATTAATATGATATATTTCCGGGAAATAGGTTTCCAGTAATGGTTTTGCGGTAAGCACTGTTACTCTCCCTGCTATACGAGAGAATCGTGCTTTTACAAAATCAGCGGTACCGGCAAGTATCGGATCGGTCATATTGTCAATCAGATTTCGATTAAGTCCGTGCAAATCTCCGTCTAAATATAGGATCGTAGGATAAAGCGCCTCCAACATGCCGTCCTCCATCGAAGCCCCCTTGCCCAACAAAGAGCTGGTAATTACACGTGCTCCACTGCGCTCGGCAACTTCGGGTGTGTCGTCGAGAGATCCGTCATCCACCACCAAAACCTCCCCGACCCGTTTGTTCTTTAAGACGTATGTTACTAGTTTACCTATTGTTCTTGACTCATTCAGAACTGGTATAATTACGCTGATATGTGACTTCCTACTTTTCATGTGTTCCCTCATCTCAGACAGTATATTATCTACACACTTCAATAACTACAATACTATGATAAGTAGATACTAATTTTTGATAAATTATGAGAGCAGAGACTAGGCAAAGACTAGAACGCCCAGAGTTTTAATAATTGATTCCTACTAGTTAACTCTTTCCACAATAACTAGTTTGATGAAGATCTAATATGTGCGGGATAATTTAGGTGGAATAGAGCTTCATTCTATAGATCTTGGTGGCAATGTCGGAAATGGCATCGGACAGCTTGTATTTACTATACTTTCAGCGGTGGCTGAACAGGAAAGAACTCGTATTAGGGAGCGTATTTCAGAAGCAAAATTAAGGACTAGAACTGAAGGAAAGTATCAGGATGGTAAGGTTGCTTTTGGATATCGAAAAGATCGTAGTGGAAACTTGATTAAAGATGATCTTCAGCAGAGATGTTTAGTGGCTATGAGAAAACGTAGAGATCAGGGGCTCTCGTATCGGGCAATTAGTAGCTATGTAAAAGACGAGTGGCAGGTATCAATATCTCACAATGCAATCAGGGTCATTCTTGAAGGTTTAAGAAAGACGGCTTAAAGGTTTTTGATTTTATGGCAGAATTTTGCAGAATATGTTAGCTTTAAGGCAGATTTTTAACTCTCCATTTTACAGGTGGCGCATATGAAAAAACTTACATGGGATGAGATTAGTAAACAGTACGACAAGGAATGGGTACATCTGATTGATTATGATTGGACGGATGGGCAACCATATCCTAATAGCGGCGTAGTTCGTATTCATGCAAAGACAAGAAAGGAGTTCAATAAATTGATATTGGAAGGCGAACCAATATCTGGCGCAAGAATTTTCGTAGGACATCCAGAGAAAAGCGATGATCTGATTATGATGGGCAACTACATGAGAATCACATGCGCTTGATTCACTTCGATCGTTCGCAAGAAATCCCTATCGTTGATGCGCTTGTGTTTGGACCACGAAAGCATGAGAGGCTGAGATTAGTTTTTGATTCAGGATGCGGAAAGACACAAATAGATACATGCGTAATTGAAAGCATTGGATATTCTGCAAGCGATTCAATAGGAGTGACGGTAGTGAAGGGTCCATCTGGAGACACTCAAGAAGGATATCTTGTCAGAGTAAAGGACTTTCAACTTTTTGGAATGTCATTCTCTAATATGGAAATTGGGGCACATGATTTTGATCAGTTTGCAAAGTATGAGATAGACGGTCTCTTAGGCTTTGACGTTATCAAGCAGTTGCGTTTTGAACTTGATGGTCCAGAAGGATTGCTTAAGATTTTTTAGTTGCAGAAGTGGCTGTACAGGGGCTTTCAAAACACAGTCGGTTATTAAACTGGTTTAGCTGGCAACAAGATCTCGATTCCTGATCAATCTCTCGGGAGTAATTAAAAACTTTCAGCGTCAACTCGCTTGCATTTTGACAAGCTCAGTCTTTAGCAGCATTTCGTCTTTGTCACCCAATTTGTACCACTTCATGGATTCTACGATCTCAAGCAAAATTAACTACTTGAGATCGCACTGGTACTTTCAATAATGGCGGAGAGAGGGGGATTCGAACCCCCGATAGGTTTTAGCCTATACACACTTTCCAGGCGTGCGCCTTAAGCCACTCGGCCATCTCTCCGCAATTTAATAAGAGCAGGATGCGCTTATTAAATTACGTCCTTCTAATCTCTCGAAAAAAATCCTTTAACTCCTCTGAGCATTCATTGGCATTAATGCCCTCTATGATCTCCGGCACAGCTCCGAGCCTTTCATCTCTAAGCAGATCAATCACTGAACCAGCGACACCGAATCGCGGATCACGGGTACCAAACACTACGCGCGAAACCCGGGATAGCTTAATTGCGCCACTGCACATCGAACATGGCTCGAGGGTAACACAGAGAGTACAGCCATTAAGCCTCCAGTCTCCGATGACTGCAGATGCTTTCCTTATAGCTAGTATCTCTGCATGCGCAGTTGCATCACCTGAGATCTCAATCTCATTGTGAGCTCGCGCGATTATCTTTCCATCCTTCTCTATTACTGCTCCGACCGGTACGTCGCCCGCCTCTCTCGCAACTTTCGCCTCATTTAAGGCCTCAGTCATTAAGTCATGAAACTGCATTAATTATCGAAAAATGGCGCGCCCTGAGAGATTCGAACTCCCGACCTTCTGATCCGTAGTCAGACGCTCTAATCCAGCTGAGCTAAGGGCGCAAAATTTGAGGTTAAGAGGATAACAGAAAGTGATAATTATGGCAAAACAAGGGAAAATGTTGAGATGACTTGAAAAATGATGAAAATCTCAATACTGTATAGCACCCCCTTCTTTGATAGCTTATATTCAGAATCAGCTATGACAGAAGGGGGAAATGCGGAGAGATGGCCGAGTGGCTTAAG
>CAZKXU010000020.1:0-40813 GCA_964556665.1 uncultured Bdellovibrionales bacterium
GGTGCCTTATCAGCATGAACGATGGTTGCAAATACAGAACCAGTTTTAGATCCATCTGGAAAAGTAACTGAATTTGGCTCAATCTCTAAGGCGAATCCTGGCATCTCCGGAAGTTTAACCACACCACCTTGAGTTGGACTAATCTGCACACCATCTTTTAGATTATTTTCTACTAAGAATAACGGCATACCAACTGTATTGTCCCGACCGGCGATGCTGATTAGTTCAAACATTAAGGTCACCCAACTTCCCGGACGCTTCGCTGTGGACCCATCCGCAACTAAATGGAGGTGCCCAACCGGCGCAGGCTTTATCACAAACTGACCTTGAGCGTTGGTGGTTGTAAACAGATTTGAACCCTCAACATGCATGGTCACACCTTCTATAGGAAGGTTTTGGTTATCAAGAACTATTCCGCTTACCTGTGTATTGTCTGGAATCCCAGCGGTCTTACCACTCGCCACAAACATCACAGCACTGGTGCTGTTCCCAGCAAAGTTTGCTTCGATTCTATTATTATCCTGGCCATCTCCTGGGCCCATTACATATATAGCATATGCACGGCCATCACTGTCGGTGTAAGCAACCGTGGTATCGGAACCATTAAAATGTCCACCCCCTTCAATCACTTTAAATGTTACTGGGACATTCTGAACACGATTAAATCCGTTATCAGTTACGGTGGCCACAAAAGGTTTAGTAAGAGGCTCTCCTGGAATTCCGACCTGATTATTTCCGGCATCGTTGTGAATATAAGCGGGATCATTTGGCTCCCCAACAGCACAGAAACTCGCCTTACCGGGGAAACCCAAGATTGAAGCCTCAACCATCTGGTTTCCAGCGCCGGCCCTTTGACCAAGGGTCCATTTTGCTGCGGCTAAACCATTGGAATCGGTTTTAACAATAATTGCCGGTTCAGTGGCAGTTAATCCATTTACTGAAACCACCTTTCCATCGTTCTGTATAACACGGAAAATGACCTGCTCATTCAATAGTGGTGTTCCATCTGCGCCAACAGCCTTGACCACAATCGGTAAATTTAACTCACTCCCAATCGACCCCGTTTGCAAATTTCCAGAGACAACCTCCACATGCTTAAGTCCGGCTGGATTTATATAGGTTACGTTGATACTTTTAGTAACCCCATTTCCAGCCTGATCAACACCGAGAACATTAAGCGTATTGACCCCTTCAACTAAAGGAAAATCCGACATGGCAAAATTTCTGTTGCCAACTACAGCTTCAACTCCATTTACAAAAACTTTAGCCTGTGGGGCATTCACCGTACCAATTAAAATATCGTTAACCAACCCAGTTATCGTTACATTTGGTGTATACACTGTTGCACCATCTAATGGTGAATCAACTTCTAGCCTTGGAGGAGTGGTGTCCCTTATAATATTAATCGAATCAGTCCCAATTCTACCGTTATTATCCCGAGCTACAGCAGAGATCACCTTTGATCCTTCAGTTATCGGCAAGGTAACGCTCCAGTTACCACTGCTTATCTCCGCTGGTACTTCGTTTACATAAACAGAGGTAGCTTTCTTATCGACAACACCGGAAAAAGTCACAGACCCTGCAGTGAAAATTGAAAAGTTCTCCGGCGTTAAAATTGAAATTGATAAGGGCTGAATATAGCTAACAGTTACGGTTGATTCTCCAACCCGACCAAAAAGATCAGTCGCCGACACTACTATATTGTTTGTCCCGTTTACGAGTGGTATGTTTTCAAGAAAAAACTCACCTTTTGAATTTAACGACACCGCAGAGCCGTTAACATTCAGCGTTGAGGATAAGTCGTCGACACGACCAAAGAGATCTATCAGCGGAATATTTACAAGGGTATTTGGCTTTGGATCTATTATCTCAACTACTGGAACCGCGGTATCTAAAAATACTACAGTACTAAAGCTTGAAGTCTGTCCCCGATCGTCTGTGACTGTTGCTGTTATGGTATTTGCACCTTCAATAAGTGTTAAAAAATCCAAAACAAAACTAGTACCTGAAACTACGGCTGGATTTCCGTTTACTGTTACTGACTTTGCACTCTCGCTTACTTCTCCTACAATACGTATTGGAGAGGTGTAAATGCGCTCTTCTTGGCTAGGTTCGGTAATTAATATTGAGGGGAAAGTTGGGTCATAAAACACCTCTCTTGTTAAGATCTCCTCATTTCCATTAAGGTCCTTAGCCGAAACAAAGATCGTATTGTTCCCTTTAACTAAGCTCAGATTCTCAACACGAAACAGTCCATTTGCAACTACAGCTGCAACTCCATTTACAGATACGGCTACAGGATTCAGATCGTTAACAGTACCGAGAACAAGTATCGGTGCTTTTGCAACTCTAGAGCCTGCGGTAGGTAGCAATATCGAAAGGGTTGGTTTCTCTCTATCGATGGGTACTCCTTTCAGAACCAACCTGGGAGAGATGCTCCCTTCTTTAGAGGAGAGTTTGATAGTAGGACTCTTTCCCCCTTTTTTAGTTTTTGAAGTAAGAGCCCAACCAAAGAGCTCGCCGCCTCCTTTAAGTGTAAGAATATCTCCGAGTACACTAAATGAGATTGTACCTGTCTGAGGGCCATTAACATTTGAAGCCGAAACTTGACCCCCAACTTTTGGGAGTTTAAGAGCTTTTGACTTCGAGCATCTTGAGCCCTTACATTTTGCTGAGACATTACCTGTGGCGAAGCTCTCGTTCCAAGCAGCTGAAATTTTCCTGAGGTTTAGGTCAACACTGTCACCAGCTTTTAACCTGCTTATGCTTAGTAAGGGGAGCTCCAAGATTGCCTCTGTTAGCTCTATGGTATTTAGGAAGCTTAGTATGTCGGCATTTGAGAACTGCACATATGCGCTTCCCTGGTTGGATCCTCCAACTATAAGAGTCTTACTTTTGCCATATGAGGAGCTGATTTTTAGTTTGCTTCCGTAGCTGTCTCCAGTTGGAGAGAATACTTTTTGAATAGATTCTTGGGAGAAGGCTAGGGCAGGAATTAGGAGCAGTGCGCATATTTTGCGGAGCAAAGAAGTGAATTTCACCAGACCCTCCAGTGCTAATAGGATATATGGACTTCAATTTCCAGTCAAATAATTCGGCCGAATTTCGTAAGTTTCAGATAAGAAATCAGAGTGTAATAATTACTCAAATAGTGTCGGCACTGGGAGCGCGGCATCCTGCCCGCAGATCAATTAACTGCTACTTACTTGCGGGCGCTCCCAGTGTGACTTATGCTTACCAACGCTTTTTGAGCAATTTCGAGCACCCTCACCAAGGCCCTGACATCCCCCCTTTACAATTAATCCATTAATGTATTATAAGTTAATGATCTTAATAACTTGTATAAATAGTACCATATGGCACGTATAACTGTCGAAGATTGTCTATTAAAAGAACGGAATCGTTTCGCCTTGGTTCAGATGGCCTCAAAGCGCACAAAGCAGATATTGGCTAGTTCCAAATCTACCTCTGAAACTAAGGGTAACAAGCCTGTCGTTACATCGCTCCGTGAGATCGCAGATGGAACTGTGCGTTGGATGACAGCTGAAGATCGCGCTCGGATTGATGAGCTGGCTGCGCTTCGAGCTGCGGAAAATCATCAGATTGTTGATGCGCCTGTCGAGGCTCTCTCTAGTAATGGCAACGGTCATGGCCACACGGAGAATGGTCAGAGTTCACTTAGTGAATCAGTTACAACTGAGTCAATTCTTCCTACATTAGAAGCAGCACCGGTTATTGCTAGTGATGCTGCTGCTGGTTCAAAGGGAGACGACGAAGATGATGACGAAAAAGATGACGATGACGAGCCTAAGACCTCATAGCGCGTTGTTCATAAAGTTTTAATCCAAAATCAATCGTCCTTGGAATGAGTCCCTTTGAGAGCCTCATTCCAAGGACGATTCTATGTTACCACTGCAGTTCGATAGACTAGAAGCTGCTATTCGTAAATATCACCCCGATCCAGATCTTGAGCTGGTAAGGCGCGCCTATGACTACGCCTCTACGCTGCATAAGGGACAGGTGCGTGCATCTGGAGAGCCATACCTCAATCATCTTGTAGAGACAGCCTTGTTGGTCTGTGAGCTCAAGCTTGATATGCCATCAGTGGCCGCCTCTCTAATACATGACACTATTGAGGACTGCTTTGTTACGCGGGATGAGTTAGCTGCAAAATTTACAGCGGATATTGCAGATATAGTCGAGGGGGTCACGAAGCTCACCCGTTTTGAGTTTGAGTCACGTGAAGAGAAGCAGGCCGAGAGTTTTCGGAAGATGTTAGTTGCTATGGCTAAGGATATCAGAGTCGTGCTTGTTAAGCTCTGCGATCGGCTTCATAACATGCGCACCTTAAGCCATCTGTCTGACGAAAAGCGTCGTCGTATCGCCCAGGAGACTGAGGAGATCTATGCGCCTCTGGCCAATCGGCTTGGTATTCACTGGTTAAAATCTGAGCTTGAGGATCTCTGTTTATTATATATCCGCCCAGAGCTGTATAAGTTAATTAAGGGCAGTTTCGATAAGAGTGCAAGTGAGCGTGATAAGTATATCGCTGCAACATGTAAGGAGATCTCGAAGAAGCTGGAAGAGAGCGGCGTCAGTGCCTCTGTGACAGGTAGATCGAAACACTTTTATTCGATCTGGAAGAAGATGGATAATGATCATCTGGCTTTTGATGAAGTCTACGATCTTTTAGGCTTTCGCATTATGGTGCCTACGTTGCGTGCCTGTTATGAAAGTTTAGGCATAGTACATGCGAGCTACAAGCCCATACCGAACCGTTTCAAAGACTACATAGCGATGCCGAAACCGAATATGTATCAGTCACTGCATACCTCGGTGATCGGTCCAGGCGGACAACGTATCGAGGTTCAGATTAGAACTCCGGATATGAATAAAATTGCGGAGGAGGGTATTGCGGCGCATTGGAAATACAAAGAGGAGGGCAGCGGAGGTGGCGTGCCTGAATTCGATCTGCAGTGGGTAAAGGAGCTAGTGGATGGTCAGCAGTATCTCAAAAATCCTGATGAGTTTATTCAGAGCGTAAAGAGCGAGCTTTTCCCGGAGGAGGTCTTCGTATTTACACCTAAAGGTGACCTGATCCGCCTACCTTATAACTCGACACCGGTTGACTTTGCCTATGCTGTGCACACCGATGTTGGTCATCGCACTACCGGTGCGAGGGTAAATGGGTTGATTGTGCCGCTTGATTATAAATTGGAGAACGGTGATACGGTCGAGATTATGACCAGTAAAGGGCACGTTCCAAGTAAAGATTGGCTTAGATTTTTACAGACCTCTAAAGCCAAGCAACGTGTACGCGCCTTTATTAAATCGGAGGAGCATGCACGCTCAGTAGCAATCGGTCTGGAGCTCTTACAAAAAGATCTGCGTAAAGTAAAGTTGGGTGTTAAGAAATTAGAGAAAGAGGGGAAAATCAAGCAGCTTTCTGAGGAGCTTGGACTTAAAACAGAAGGGGATCTGTATGCAGAGATCGGATATGGCAAGCTCAGTACTACGAAAGTGTTAGCCAAATTGCTGCCGGAAGGGGTCGATATTGATGAGAAGCTAAGGAAAGAGGCTTCACCGCTTGAAAGGATTTTTCAGCGTGCAGCCCGTGCTTCCCGTCAAAAGGTTGGCGTTAAAGTATCAGGATTTGATGATATTCTGGTCCGGTTTGCGCGTTGTTGTGAACCGCTGCCAGGAGATCGTATAGTTGGGTTTATAACACGCGGGCGCGGAGTAACTGTGCATTACGCAGATTGCGCTCAGGTTTTGCAGGCTGATCCGTTACGACGTGTAGATGTAGGGTGGGATGTTGAAGTACATGCTCCTCGCAAGGTGCGCTTGACAGTGCTATCGCAGGATCAGATCGGATTACTGGCTAATGTGACGCAGGCTATTACTCAGAATGGAGCAAATATCTGTAGTGCACAGATTAGAACTACCGAAACAGGGAAAGCTGTTAACTCGTTCGAGCTGACCATCGAGGATGCAAGACAGCTGGACCGCATCAAGAGGGCAATTGAGATGGTGCCTGGTGTTATAAAAGTTGAACGGGTAAAACATATGACTACCTCGATTGATCTGGAGGCCGGGAAAGAGGGGTGAGTATGAACATAAGCGCAGAGGTGAGGTAGAGCAGAGAGAAATAATACCGTTATCAGTTTTCGGATATCCGATTTCTGATAACTGAAAATGGGATACGGACAGCTGCTAATCAGTTTTCCCTTCTTCTCTCAGCCCTTAATGACCTCTGTGGTAAGTCTGATATTTTTTAAGAGGAGAACATCTTATGGTAAAATATATAAACGACGCTCCGGGAGTTCCTGGTGCAATTGGTCCGTACTCACAGGCTGTTATTGCCGGAGGTATGGCGTATCTTTCAGGGCAAATACCACTCGATCCAGCGAATGGACAGATGGTAAGTGGTGGTATCAAAGAGCAGACCACACGTGTCATGGATAATCTTAAGGCACTACTAGCTCACTTAAAAGTTGATTTTGGTAGCGTAGCACGCTCAACCATCTACCTAACTGATCTTGGGAATTTTCAGGTTGTAAATGAGATTTATTCCAAATACCTTGGTAATGAAGCTCGGCCAGCACGGGCTACTGTTCAGGTTTCGGCGCTGCCTAAAGGCTCATTAGTTGAAATTGATATGGTGGCACATCTGGGATAATGAAAAAACTTAGGGTTCTATTGATATTTGCTGTCATGATCCTGCTCTATGAAGGGCTGCGCTCATGGATTGTACTTGGACCAACAGATGCTGGCGCTGAGAGCGAGCTTGTTTACCGTAGTAGTGATGAGCAGCGCAGTATTGATGTTTATAAGCGCACTGCTGATGCGGTGGTTTACATTACTACGGTTACATTTTCGGTCGATCCGTACGATCTGTTTCTTAAGCTGCAGCCGCAGGAAGGCACTGGATCTGGAGTAATTGTGGATGCAGAGCGCGGCATAGTAATTACTAATTATCACGTAATTAAGAATGCCGATCGTATCGAGATATCAGTTGCCAGCAGTACACAGCATAAGGCGCGCCTAGTTGGTCTTGATCCGGAGGACGATCTTGCCGTTTTGCAGATTGTAAATCCGCCAAAAGATCTAGTGGCATTGCAGTTCGGTGACTCAGCTAAGCTTGAGATCGGTCAGCAGGTACTGGCAATCGGCAATCCTTTTGGACTTAATAGAACTCTGACACAGGGAATAGTTTCAAGCTTACATCGAGCTATACGCGGACCGAGCGGAGCTTTATTGAAAGAACTGATTCAAACAGATGCAGCTATTAATCCCGGTAACTCAGGAGGTCCGCTTTTAGATCTGAGCGGGAAACTGATCGGTTTAAATTCAGCTATCTTAAGCGGCTCTGGAGCATCGGCGGGGATAGGCTTCGCGGTACCGGCAAACCGCATTAGACAGGTTTTGCCTGAACTGATAGCTACCGGAAAGGTTCTTAGACCTGATCTGGGATGGGTTTTGGTGGACACCAATCAAGGCGCGATGGTCTATAAAATTATCAAGAACAGTCCCGCCGATGAGGCTGGAGTACAGCCTGTATTGCGCTGGGTCGATAACGTTTTTGTAAACGGTTATGTTAGTGACATAGAAAGTGCAGATCTGATTGTCGGCATAAACGGAGTCCCTGTTAAGAATAAGGAGCAGGTTGAAGAGATCGTAAATGCTAATGGTGGTAAACCTCTTAAGCTTACCTTGCGACGCGGCGGACTAGGTGGGAAGGAGAGGGAGGTTACTCTTAAGGCAGAATTGCGGTGAGCTTATTACAATGAAAAAATGGAGAGGTTTTTTAATTATAGCTTTAATCTGTCTGCCGGACTTGCTCATAGCCCAGCCAGATCCATTTAACTGCAGTGCTGCTCTGTCTGCAGCCGCAAGCAAAAATATACTTACCTCCGTGCAATCCCGTTACCGAGGAGTCCAGTCCTTTGAAGCTGAATTTGCACAGGAATCGCACTTAAGCTCCTTAAATGACAGGGAATTTAGTAAAGGGCGGCTCTCTTTTCAAAACAACGCTATGCGTTGGCACTATATCAGTCCAGAGGAAGAGGTGTTTTTGGCAAAGGATCGCACAATCTGGTATTATCAGGTATTAGATAGGCAGGTTCTTATTCAGAATTTTAGTGAGCGCTTTAGCTCCGATCTTCCGCTCTCTTTTCTATTAGGGATCGGAGATCTAGAGAGGGACTTTACTTTATTGAAGCGCTGCCGTGCGGGTAAGAACTATCTTATAGAGCTGTCTCCGAAAAAAGACTCAGAGGAGTTAAAACGGTTTCAGCTCCTGGTACGGGCGGATGATTTTGTAGTAGTAGGTGCCAAACTTAACGATGCGGTTGGAAATAGCACCGCCTTTATTCTTAGCATCACCTCGCTGAATAAAGCTCTTACAGAGGATCTTTTTGCGGCTAACTTCCCAGCAGGTGTAGATATAATTGATAAGCGAACAGATGACGGTAACTCTTAATATCATAGATGATCAGAAGAGTGAGAGCTGCGATACCTCTCCATCCATCAAGGTGCAGGGTCGTGCTCTAGCTAAGCAGGCTAAGGAGTTCCGCGGCAGAGCAGCTGTCGTAACACTTGGCTGTGCAAAAAATCAGGTTGATTCAGAGGTCATGCTAGGAGTGCTTAAAAATAGCGGCTTTGAAATAGTAACTGATCTAAATACAGCAGAGGTAGTTGTAGTTAATACCTGTGGATTCTTGGAGGCCTCAGTAAAGGAGAGTCTTGATTGTGTTTTGGAGGTCTCAGAGTTAAAGGAAACAGCTAATCTTAGAAGGCTTATAGTGGCAGGATGTATGGTCTCTCGTTACAAAGGAGATCTAAAGGCCGAGCTTCCGGAGGTGGATGAGTTCATAACCTCTGAAGACCTCATGTCGGTAGCGAAAGTTGCAAGCGGAGCGATGAAAGATCTGCTCAGTCAAGCCGAGCGGCCATATTTTTTGTATGATGAGAGGTCCCCGCGAATAATTTCTGATGGGCGTGCCTCTGCGTATGTGAAGATATCGGAGGGCTGTAACCGACCCTGTACTTTCTGCATAATTCCTAAAATTAGGGGAGAGATGCGCAGCCGATCGATCGGCTCAGTTGTGCATGAGGTGAAAGCCTTAGCAGCCCAGGGAGTGCGGGAGATTAATCTAGTAGCTCAGGATCTTACGAATTACGGAAGTGACATAAAAGCACCAGGCTTGACGGACCTTTTAAAGGAGCTTGATAGCAGTGCAGCCGTTGATTGGATTAGACTGCTCTATGCCTATCCAATCGGCATAGAGGCTCCGCTGCTTAAAGAGATCGAAACACTCTCCTCGGTCTGCAACTATCTTGATATGCCACTCCAGCATTCGAGCGAGCCGTTACTTAAATTAATGAAGCGGCCTTTGGGGCGTTTCTCTCCGCGAAACGTGATTCGGTTTATAAGAGAGACTGCTCCGACAATACATCTTAGAACTACATTCATAGTTGGATTTCCAGGAGAGAGCGAAGCTGATATCGCCGATCTTGAAGATTTTATCAGGGAAGGACATTTTACAAATGTAGGTATCTTTACCTATTCGAGAGAGGAGGGTACTCCATCCTACGATATGCCAAATCAGGTGACTGAGGAGGAGAAGAACGCACGGCGTGAGCGGCTGATGCTTGCACAGCAGCAGGTTGTTGCTCAGAAACTAAAAGGTTTTGTAGGAAAAACTTTAAAGGTTTTAGTAGAAGGGACTCATCAGGATACCGATCTATTACTGACAGGCAGAACTGAATTTCAAGCACCTGAGGTTGACGGCGTCGTTATTATTAACGATATCTTAGGAGGAGAGGAGCAATTAGGAGCAGTTAAGGTTGGGGAGTTTTACCAGGTCGAGATTACAGAGGTGGCCGGGTATGATTTAGTAGGGCGTATTATATAAAGATAGAGAAAATTCTATGTCCAAACCAAGAATCGGCATATTCATCATAGCTTACAATGCGGTAAACCACCTTGTAAAAACCTTATCCCGTATACCACCAAATGTGTATGAACGGGTGGAGGAGATTTTCGTCATCGATGATTGTAGTAAGGATAATACCTATTATGCAGCAATAGGTTACAAGCATGAGCATAATATTAGTAAGCTTACGATTCACCGAAACGTTGAGAATCAGGGTTATGGAGGTAATCAGAAAGTAGGCTACCGTTATGCGATTGATCGCGGACTGGATATCGTCGCTCTAGTACACGGAGATGGTCAGTATGCACCGGAGGCCTTAGATGATCTGCTAAAGCCGCTAGAGAACGGCGAGGCGGATATGGTTTTCGGTTCACGTATGGCTATACCCGGGGCGGCACTTAGAGGTGGAATGCCGCTTTATAAATATTTCGGCAATCGCACCCTTACCTATATACAGAATCAACTCTCTGGCCTTGGGCTCTCAGAGTATCACTCCGGATACAGGCTATATTCTACTGCTGCATTGGAGAAGATTCCATTTGAATCTTTTACGAATAATTGGCATTTCGATACACAGATACTTTTAGCAATGGCGGAACGTGAGTTAAGAATTGTTGAGCGTCCAATCCCTACTTATTATGGTGATGAAATATGTCATGTAAATGGTATTCCATACGCGATCAACTGTCTCATTACTTCATATCGTTACTGGCGCAATCGAAGAGCAGGCATCAAAAGCTACCTTGGACCTAAGGATATACCAAGAATTGCTGTCTCTTGAGTTGCTTAACTGGATATTTAGTAATATACTACGAGCTTCGCTATGCTAAGACGTCATGCTATTAGAAGGAAATCAGGTCAGATTGGTGCTAAGAACCGGATTCTCCCTTCTTTTAATATAGTACAGTTACGATCTGAAATAGATGAAATCCATGAATTTGAGAGAATCATAGACAAGCTCGATCCTCAGCCTAAGGATAATATTCCTAAACCAATCCTTGTTAATTTCAAAGTTAAAAGTAAGATTACACAGTAATCCTTGCGAGGCCTATCAGCGCTGACGATGCTATTGCCTCGTCCATAGTTTGAGACAATCAAACTAAATCCGGCAGTTGCCGGATTTAGGCAACCTAGAAAAAGCAGTTCTAACCCTTTTTTAGGCCAAAAAATGCCCGAAAACAGCTCGGCAGCAGCCTCACCTTTTGGGTGAACTCGCAAACTTAATAAAGCTGTGTGTTTTCGGGCATTTTTCGCCTTTTCTTAGTTCGAACTGCTCTTTCTAGGATCAAACTTCTTTATATAGCTGAGCACCCTCAATTTTGTCTGTATTCACTTTTAGTGCTCTGGTTTATAATACGGCTGTCTAATTTGTTATAAGGTTTTTATATGAAAAATCAGAACATTAACGCCCTTAACACCCTCGGTCAGTCTGTTTGGTACGATAATCTCTCCAGGGATGTATTAAATAGCGGCGAGCTTAAGGGGTTTATCGATCAGGGGGTAAGTGGTTTGACAAGTAACCCTACGATATTTAAGAACGCCATCGCTGACTCCTCTAATTATGACGATGAGATGAAGGCCTGTATAAAAAAGGGGCTTAATAATGAGGATCTCTGTTTTGAGCTGATGGTAGAGGATGTAGGCAGAGCAGCGGATCTATTAGCACCAGTTTATAAAAGCTCCAATCGGACCGATGGCTACGCCAGTATAGAGGTCTCCCCATTTTTAGCCGCAAATACGATGGCTACGATTGAAATGGCGCGCTCTCTTTGGAAGAAGCTTAACCGGCCAAATATTATGATCAAAGTTCCTGCAACCAAGGAGGGCTTGCCGGCAATATATGAGCTGTTGGATGAAGGAATAAACGTAAATATAACCCTTATTTTTTCCCGCGAGGTTTATGAGCAGGTAGCGCATGCCTATATTAACGCGTTAGAGGCTCGTGATAAGCGCGGAGCGGCACTTGGAGGTCTTGCCTCAGTTGCTAGTTTCTTTGTCTCCCGCGTAGATGCGATCTGTGAGAAAAGTCTAGATCAGTTAATTGCTCAGGGTAAAGCTAAGGCAGAAGTAAAGGAGCGTATGTTAGGGCGGATTGGTATTGCAAACTCCAAGTATGCATATGAGGGTTTCGAGAAGCTCTTCGGATCTGCGCGCTTTAAGGCGCTCAGTAAAAAAGGTGCGCTTGTTCAGCGACCACTCTGGGCTAGTACAGGGACTAAGAATCCTGCATTTTCTCCGGTCTTGTATGTAGAGGAGTTGGCCGGTAAAGATACTGTCAACACCATGCCGCCACAGACAGTAAAGGCATTAATCGAGAAGGCTACAATAGAGCCGCGTTTACATAAGGGATTGGATGAAGCCAAGAAGATCATAGTGGAATTGAAACATTTAGGGGTGCCGTTTGAGGAGCTGCTGTTCGATCTGCAGGTTCAGGGAGTAAAGCTATTTGCTGATGCCTATACGGATCTTCTAGGATCGATAGATAAGAAACGGGCTAAGTTAGGATAAGGTTAGTGATGACAAATCCATTCGCTGAAGGTGAAAATAGAATCATTAGACCGCCCTCTACGGCGCTAGTAATATTCGGGGCTACAGGGGATCTGACAAGTCGAAAACTTGTGCCCGCGGTTTACAGCCTAGCTCAGGACAACTATCTGCCATCAAGCTTCGTAGTGGTGGGTGTAGCTAGATCAAAGCTAAGCGATGAGGAATTTCGTGCCAAACTCTATGAAGGGATTAAACAGTTCGCGCGCCATCCTGCCACCGAGGAGGCATGGGCTAAGTTCTCACAGAATATTTTTTACCAACCGCTGGATGTCAACTCAGCTGACGATTTCTCTGCGCTGCAGTCCCGCTTGCAGAGTATTTGCAAAAAGAAAGGAGAGGACTTAAATTATCTCTTTTACCTGGCAACTGCTCCTGAGTTTTTTGGTCCGATCGCAACTAATTTAAAAGGTGCCGGACTTGTCGAGGAAGTAGGAAAAGGGTTGCGCAGTACCTCCGTGATTATAGAGAAACCTTTCGGGCATGATCTTGAGTCTGCGCGTGAATTGAATAAAGTCTTGCGCACCAGTTTTTCCGAAGGGCAGATCTACCGTATCGATCACTATTTGGGCAAAGAGACAGTTCAGAATATATTAGTTTTTAGATTTGCTAATGGTATCTTTGAACCGTTATGGAACAAAGATCATATCGATCATATTCAGATCTCTGTTGCAGAGAATATTGGAGTCGGCAGTCGTGCCGGCTATTTCGATCAAAGCGGCATTATAAGGGATATTGTTCAGAATCATCTTCTGCAGATCTTAGCGCTACTATGTATTGAGCCTCCAATATCACTTAGCTCAGCCGATAGTATTCGTGATGAAAAAGTTAAGGTCCTGCGCTCGATGCGGCGTTATTCAATTCAGGATGTTTTTACTCACACCGTTAGGGGTCATTACACAAAAGGGTATGTAGATGGCAAGGAGGTGTCTGGATACCTTGAGGAGAAAGGGGTGCCAGCAGCCTCAAAAACTGAAACTTTTGTGGCGCTCAAACTATTTATCGATAACTGGCGCTTTGCTGGTGTTCCTATCTTTGTGCGTGCAGGCAAGAGGCTTCCAAAACGTATCACTGAAATTGCTGTTTATTTCAAGGCAGCTCCGCAGGCTATGTTTCGGGGGCGAGAGTCGGTTGAATTAGAGCAAAACGTACTCTCCATTCAGGTCCAACCTAAAGAGGGTATCGCCTTAAAAATCTGTTCAAAGCCGCCTGGACCTCGTATGCGCGTAAAGCCAGTGGTTATGGATTTTAGCTATCATTCATCTTTTGGGATTGCCTCACCCGATGCTTACGAGAGGCTACTCCTCGATGCAATGAAGGGGGATGCTACGCTCTTTACCAGAAATGACGAGATCGAGGAGGCTTGGGATTTACTTGCTCCTGTGTTCGAGGCATGGAAGGCCCCGGAGTCTCCGAAGCTCTATGATTACGAAGCTGGCAGCTGGGGACCAAAAGAGGCAGCACGCCTCTTAGCTCCAACTGGTCATCGCTGGCGGAGGTTATAGCTTGGGACAGATTAACGCATATATAAAGACCGAGGTCGCCTCTGTCGGTAAAATGCTTGCATCCTTACTCTCGAACATGGATGAGGGTGAGAAGGATTATGCAAGCTCTGCCAGTACGAATTTCATTATTTTAGTTTCAAAGAAAGAACTTCTTCCAACTCTTGAGCCATTACTGGATTCGTTTTCTGAAAGTTATCCCAGCCGGTTTTTCGTTGTCTATTTCGATCAGTCTTTGCAAAAGGTGGAAGCTGAGATTTCGGCGCGCTGTCACTTTTATTCACACAAGGAAAGGACCTGCTCTGAGATTATACGTTTTGGAGCAACACGTGAGCTGATCAGCGGTGTTTCAAATGCGATTCGTTCAAATGCCTTGGGTGGGATGCCATCAGATCTCCTAGTATTTGATCCTGGCATCTCAGCAAAAGATCTCTCTTTTTTCCTGCCTTTAATTGATCGAGTAATATATGACTCCTCCTCGATGGATACAGGTACTATCGCTCTGCTTAGTGACTCCGACATCACATCGGTAGATCTAGATTGGATCCGTATTAGTGTTTGGCGTGATGAGATTAAAAGTGAGTTTGGAAAAACAACACTGCTAAGCTCCCTAACCAAGCTTAGTAAGGTTAGTATACGTGCAACTAGCCCAGATTCCGCTTTGCCGTTTTGTGCAAAACTATTGGCGGCTTGGATAGTAAACAGAATTGGGCTTAAGGTAGGAGAAAAAGGATCCTCTGGCTATAAATGTCTGGCACCGGATGGCAGCACGATCGATCTTGTAATTGAAGGCTGTAAAGGAGGGGATGCTCCACGCATAGATGAGCTAACGATGTCCTTTGATAACGGCAAATATATACGCCTGAAGCGGGGAGAGAGACTGGAAACAGAGGTAAGCCTAGGAACAAGTTATAAAGTATCAAGATCGCTCAGGGATGAGTCGGTATCCGGCTGTTTCACAAGATTTTTCCTAATAGGGGAAAGTATTACAAATTATAGCGAAGCGCGTGCCACAGCACTTACTTTTAAATAGCTTATAGCGCGCTCTTTTCATTGTGGCCTCTCTGACTGAACTATTGTAGGATAAATCTCGTGGGCTTTACAGTCGAAATTATAGAATCAAAGCTTTTTATAGGAGCAGTAGCCGATGAAATAGTGGCTTCTCTTAACGAGGCCTTTACTGAACGCGGCAGAGCCTCCTTTGTGCTCTCAGGTGGAAAAACACCAGGATCAATATATCGTGCGCTCACAAAGCCGCCTCGTCTAGAGGAGATTAATTGGGGTGCCTTACGATTATTTTGGGGGGATGAACGTTGGGTCCCGCATTCAGATTCTCAAAGCAATTTTCGCTTAGCTGATGAAACATTGGTAAATGCTGTGCGGAGTCATGGGCCTAAACTGTTTCCAATTGACACATCTCTTGCTTCGCCTCAGGAAGGTGCACGAGCTTATGCAGAGCTTATCAGAAGAGAGGAGGG
The DNA here is from genome assembly GCA_964556665.1 of uncultured Bdellovibrionales bacterium. Classification (GTDB taxonomy): domain Bacteria; phylum Bdellovibrionota_C; class UBA2361; order UBA2361; family CAZKXU01; genus CAZKXU01. The sequence continues at coordinate 15,463 of CAZKXU010000020.1, forward strand.
GCTAAGAGCAGGTGAGCGGCCACAATTTGACTTAGTTTTGCTAGGCATGGGTACGGATGGGCATACGGCTTCACTTTTTCCAGGGCAGAAACATGAACCTTCAGAGCTTGTGACTGTAGCCAAGGGGCCAGATGATGGGTTAGACCGGATTAGCCTCAGCGCAGAGGCGATTATCGGAGCACGAAGAATTATTTACATCGTAAGCGGCGATGCGAAATCGATGATGCTTAAAAGAGTGTTAGAAGGTGAGGAGAGTGAAGAGGTATTACCGGCAAGGCTTTTTACAAGAGCAAAGGGTTCGGTGACCTGGATGGTTGACTCGGCAGCCTCCTCAAAGTTAGAGAGATATCGGTAGGTGATCAAACTTTCAATTTCAGAACAGGTAGAAGCTTTCAGAGCTGAGCTACGGGGATGGCTTCATGCTAATCCACCTCCGCGCTTAGAGAAGGACGCAGCACTTGAAAACTTCATAAAAATAGGAAAGGAGTGGCAGGCAAAACTTGCAGCCGGACGCTGGATCGGGGTCTATTGGCCGAAGGAGTTTGGCGGGCGCGGTTTGAGTTTGGTAGAGGAAGCAGTTGTTCAGGAGGAGCTCGTACGTGCAAATGCACCGCAGATTCTTGGTCTGTTCGGCTTAACTATGGTCGGGCCGGTATTGATTAAACATGGCACGCCTGCTCAAAAGAGCCGCTATTTAGCAAAAATACTCTCAGCAGAGGAGGTATGGTGCCAGGGATTTTCAGAGCCAGGAGCGGGGAGCGATCTGGCAGCGATCAAAACTAAAGCTAGGGTTGAAAAAGAAGGCTTCTATATCAGCGGACAAAAAATATGGACTAGCTTTGCACAGGTAGCAAACTTCTGCTTTATATTATGTCGTACCTCCCCGGAGGAGAAGAGGCATAAAGGGTTAAGCTATCTCTTAGTAGATATGAGAAGCAAAGGGATTACTGTAAGGCCGCTCAAGCAGATATCTGGTGATTCTGAATTCAATGAAGTTTTTTTTGATGAGGTATTTGTACCAAAGGAGAACATCGTTGGTCAGATAGGGGATGGATGGAACATCGCAATTTCTACATTAATGTTTGAGCGAGTCGTCCTTACCTTCGCAAGGCAGATTCAGTCTGAGGTTGCCTTAAGGGGACTGCTTAAAAAATATAAAAACGATGCACGTACTGCTCTAAAGGTTGAGTTGGCACAGGCTATTGCAAAAGCTTGTGCGGTGCGAGCGCTAGCCTATGAGCACCTCTTGGATTATGCATCAGGTAAGAATCCTGGGGCGGAAGGATCATTAGACAAGCTTTTCTGGAGTGAATCATTTCAGACAATAGCTAAGCTTGCCTTGAAATTTCGTGGGGCGGAGGCACTGATGGATCATGAGGACGGGGATACACATCGGTATCTTTATTCACGCGGCAGAACAATCGCGGCTGGTACATCGGAGATTCAGAGAAATATCATTGCAGAGCGGCTGCTTGGGCTTCCTAGATTGAAGTTTAGTCTATAGTCTAATAAACTATCCCCCTTTTGCTAGCTCTCTGATTATCTTAAAATACCGCTCAAGCTGCCTTTTCTCATAATTTGAGAAAAGGAGAGCTAAGCTTGCACCTTAGGCATAGAGTTATTTTTATTGCTTTATCGATAATGCGTTGGATATAGATATTTGAAAAACTATGAGTAGGATCGGCTAGATGGCTATGCGAATAATAAACTTAGGTAGATATACAACCGTGTTTTTAAAAGGTAATATTTTACCTATTCTCATAGCTGCGCTCATTTTTACAGCTTCAGGCAGGGTTAACGCTGACACGATTACATTTGTGGCAGATGAATGGTGTCCTTACAACTGTACTCCTAACGGAAGCTACCCAGGAATATTTATAGAGATTGCTAAGCAGGTTTTTGAGCCGGCTGGTCATACTATCTCGTATTCTAACCTCGCTTGGAATAAGGCCATAGAGGAATCACGCTTAGGAAAGTACAATGGGATTGTTGGTGCATATAAAGACGATGCCCCTGATTTTATCTTCCCAGAAGAGGCTGCGCTCGAATCTGGGCAGACGCTCTTTGTCTTATCCTCTTCTACCTGGGTTTTTAATAATATAGAGTCATTCAAGAGCATTAAGCTAGGAGTGATAGAAGGGTATTCTTACGGTAAGGAGCTAGATCTTTATATTAAAGAGAATCAAGCAGATAGTAATCGTATCTTTGTAGCTAATGGAGATGAAGGACTAAATCGGCTGCTTAAAATGCTCCTAGAAAAAAAACTAGCTGTTATTGTCGAGGATCGAAATGTAATGAAGCATAAGCTAACTGTAAGAGGACTTCGCAACGCTACACGCATCGCAGGTGAATTCGGCAATGAAGCAATCCATATTGCATTCTCCCCGGCGCTTCCCAAATCTAAAGAATACGCTAAGATCCTTACAGATGGTCTTAAGCGCTTAAAAGAGAACGGGGAATTAGATGTGATAAAGAAGCGGTACGGTTTGTTATAGTCGACATTATTAATAAACTCCTATGAGAGAACGGGAAGGCTGCACTTCGAGTCGAGCATAGCAAAAGAGTTTGAAATCCACCAACAGTAGTGGTACTATGCCGCTGGGTAGAAGTGAAAAGAGAAGGAGGTTTTTGGTACATCCACGATTAAGTTGCCAATATTTAAGGCTATTTAGACGTGGGTGTATCGGGTAGATTGTGCATGACGCCCGGGGAAAGAGTACCCTCTTTGCCTCTCCACGCATTTGCAAGGGACGCGTATCACGGACAGGGTAACCTGACCTAGCCTTGCAGCACCTTTTTTCTTTTTCCACCGAGGTGACCGGTTCGGGAAGGCAGTAAGTAGTTGAATCCACAGCGATATCCACCAGAAAAAGAGGCCGTTCTTAAGCCTTCATCCAGAAATGGTGGAGGTTCGGGAAACTGCCCTTTTTTCGCCTGGAATAACGGTGAGTTACGCCAGGTAGGGATAGCGCTACGGTGGGATTTGATAGGTGCGGATACACCTTCTCATTCATGCCTCCGGTTTGCCGATAGCGCTACGGTGGGATTTGATAGGTGCGGATACTCGATCGAAGCGGGTAATTAGAGCTACACCGATAGCGCTACGGTGGGATTTGATAGGTGCGGATACCTTGGCCGATTCAAGGCAGGTCGTTACACGATAGCGCTACGGTGGGATTTGATAGGTGCGGATACATGAGAAAAACCGCTTAGTCCGTCCAATGATAGCGCTACGGTGGGAGTGGTTTGCCTGGGTAGGTTATAATCTTTTCACAACACTACCCATAGATTTATTAGAACTCTAAAAGAATGAGTAGCTGCATCTAATTTATATCACAAGTTTAGCTATAAGTTCTTCATAACATTCTAAGTTATCACCTCTTGCAACATGATATAGCTTTATTCGGTCTGTTGTTTGATCAATAAGCACAATGATGTCTTTAAGTAACTTTAATGCCTCATTATATCATCTTGCACAAATGTAGTTTTTTCTCTAATTCTAGTGCTTCGCCAAATAAGTTTTTTCACGTATGGCGCGCAGCGTTGCCCCAGATTGGCACGCCTCGGAAGGAGGAAATCCGCAGCAATACTGGAGTATTGCGAGGATTTTCCGACTGAGAAGCGTGACAAGGTGGGGCAACGATGTGATGCTAGACGTGAAAAAACTTATTTGGAGGAGCACTAGTTAACAGTTTACGCATTGCACTTAATTTCTCAGCTAAAATCCAGCCAGCTATTCTGTTTCTTGAGCTTAAATTATCTCTTACCTGCCAAACCGCTTGATTTATTGAAGCGTTTTGTAAGTACCCTTTTGAAATTGTGCCTATGTATCGTCCACTTGAGCTAAAAATCTGATGCGAGATGTGCAAGCGTAAAGAAATTTCTAGGAAATGTGGTGTATAAGAGGATGGTCCATATAGAAATATTGAGGAGATTTTTCTGATCGGTAGATCTACGACTTTGCTCTCTGGCTCAGGGTATTTAACTTGTAACCGGCCGTTTACATACGAAAGATGTGCACCAGGTGTTGTTACATAAACTGGGAATCGCATCTAGATATGATTCAGTAAGCGAATGAAAGATTATCATAGCGATCGAAGATTCAATCTATGGGTAGTGTTGTGAAAAGATTATAACCTACCCAGGCAAGCGACTCCCACCGTAGCGTTACTGCTCCCGGCTCGGGCAAACGCTCAAGCCCATCGTATCCGCACCCATCAAATCCCACCGTAGCGCTACTATCGTGAAAAAGGAGTAGGCAAACTATGAGGTATCCACACCTCTCAAATCCCACCGTAGCGCTACTCTTGAGATCGCCTTAACAGGGGAGAAGGTATATCCACACCTCTCAAATCCCACCGTAGCGCTACCAGAAGTAAGCGGTCGTGATGCGACACGTTATCTTAGTATCCACACCTCTCAAATCCCACCGTAGCGCTACCCTACCTGGCGTAACTAACTGTTATACCAGGCGAAAAAAGGGCAGTTTCCCGAACCTCCACCATTTCTAGATGAAGGCTTAAGAACGGCCTCTTTTTCTGGCGGATATCGCCGTGGATTCAACTACTTACTGCCTTCCCGAACCGCTCACATCGGTGGAAAAAGAAAAAAGGTGCTGCAAGGTTAGGTCAGGTTACCCTGTCCGTGATACGTGTCCACTTGCAAATGCGTGGAGAGGCAAAGAGAGTACTCTTTCCCCGGGCGTCATGCGCAATCTACCCGATACACCCACGCCTAAATAGCCTTATATATTGGCAACTTAATCGTGGATGTACCAAAAACCTCCTTTTCTTTTCACATCTACCCAGCGGCATAGTACCACTATCATTGGTGGTTTTCAAACCCTTTTGCATATGTATTGAGTTAATAGTAGAATGCCCACCTATGGCAGTATTTATAGAAGTAAAAAAACGGGTGGGATTAGAGTATCCACCACTTGGCAAAAGATTTAAGCGTGCTTTTAATGCTGAATCAGAGCCTGTTAAGGTGCAGCGTGTAGAATCTCCATTAGTTCTTGAGACCTCGCACGAGGTGGTGGCAAAACTGACTACTGGCCTAAACACAGAGATTGCCAAGATCGTAAACACCATTAAAAGGTGGTACGACGGCGGGTACGGCGATGCTACTGGTGAGAATTCCGAACATAAAAAATTAATGCAGGATTTTTTCTATGCCGCCCTACACAATATTAACAATAAGCATCTGGTTCGCTCACTTACACTACTTATTTACGGTGGCGAGACCTGTTATGCCTCTGCCCTCGGTTGTATTAAAGGTAGTGCCAAGGAAGAGCCTATTAATGGGCCATTAGAAAAAGCAATTAATAAAAAAAAGAAGGCAGAGAAAAATCTAAGAATCCTACGGGAAGAACTTGTTAGCTTGGGTGAATCAGCTGATCCGAAAGATACCGCCAAAAAAGCTACAAAAGAGAGAGCGATCCAAAAAAAGATTCGAGCCAATCAAAGTAAGCTTGATGATGCAGAGAGTAATATACCTAAGATGGATAGCTACGTCGCACTTTGCAATTTGTGCAAAGATCAGGGCTTTACTCCACTTGCTATGTTAAAGGATCTTATCGCAAAGCTTAATCAAGCAAACGATCCTGAAGCAAGCTTTGGTAAAAACTGGCATGAAGTAATTCTGGATGAGGCGATACAACATCTTAAAAGCCATATCAAGTTAGTAAAACGTTACAATAAGGATGAGGCTGCTCGTAGGGCTGAGGTCGAAGATTTTAAGGAGAGTGAGGACGGTAAAGCCTATTTAGAGGCCTGCAAAAAATATTGTCAAGGAGGCATTCCACGTAGCCGCAGTGAACGTCTAAAGCTTTTTTCAATCCCAGCACTTGCAAAGTGGCGTAAAGAAAAAACTGAGTTTGTCTCGGGTAGGAACCTCACTGAAATAATGGAGAGAAATAAGGAGCTCCAAGTACTGCGCGATCTTAATACTAAGTATCAAAATTTAACTAGAGTAATACGGCCACCTAAGTGGACACCGGTTTCAGAGAAAAGAATTCGTTACCCATTTATAGAGGATAAGCTTTTTTCATCAAAGGGAATTGAGGAACGTACGACAGGAAGTGGCCAAAAATATTATTCAGTTTCAATTACTGTACCGGACTTTGAAGCCCCGCACCAAACTAAAGAGGTTGAAATTCAAATAGCTCAGACTAAGCGGCTAAAAGGAATGAAAAAGGTAGTTGAAGAAGGAGTCTCTCCTTGGACTATGGAGGGGATTGATGAGATCACAGGTAAAACTTACCGGGTAGAGGTATCAGGTTTTCGCTTTGATAAGCATGGTGATAGGTGGATTGCCCGCCCAACATTTAAAAAGATAGATGCGGGTCATTGTACGCATGTTGCAAATGTACTTGCCGCGGTTAGATCCGGCGCAGTGCCAGATCTTACAATCGGGGATATGTTTGCGGTCTTTGTACTCGATCCAAAGGCAGAGCGTACTGATAAACGGAAAAATAGCGCCGGCTGGCTTCAGGTTTACGGCGTCGAGGATAATGATCGAAATGGGAGTGAAGGTAAATTTGCTAGGCTGTTATTTAATCAGCCGATTAGAGCTGAGTCTTCTGTGCAGGTAGGAAACAGTGCGCATAGAAAAGGGTATTCAGTTTCACGTGGCGAAGGCACTGAACCAACTGTAGTTAGAGAGCAGCGTGCAGGGATAAGGTCAACTGCATACGGCGCATCAACCAATGTTACCTTTCCACAGATGATGAGTATAAAAGATAAAATTGATAGGCTTTGGCGTATTAGCAAGATTCTAAGAAAGCCAGAAGGTGAGGTGCGGGATATTTTTGAAGATTTAAATGAGGAGATCGGCAATACTCTACTAAAGCTTATTACGGTGCGTGAGAGAAATAAAGCAATTGCTCAGGAAAATAGTACAAGAACTTCCCAAAATCAGACAATTCTTAAGGAGAATCAGGAGAAGCTTGCATGGAATAGAGCTCACCCTGACGAAAAAAAAGAACTTCAAAAAGGTCATTCCTTATCACCACTTGAAAGCACTGAGCAACTAGATTCACGTATTAGTCACTTAACCTACACTGTAAACATGCTAAGTAGGGCTTTGCAAAATCAATCAAAATATTTAGATGATGTTAGAGATAAGATTAAATCCCTACGTACTCACCTATTTGGCATGAAAGATAACTACCGTCATACTGTTGCTAAGGAGGTAGTTCGAAGGATGCAACGTATCAGGGAGGGAAAAAGTGGCGAGAAACAGGTAGATGATTTTAGGAAAGCAAACCCCGGTAAAGATCTATTTTTGGTTATTGAATATCATAAAGGTGCAGGTCAAGGACCACTTAGGGTCTCGGCTTTAAATAGAGTATTAGCAACCTTAGGCAAGGCACATATTTTAGGGCTAATTGAGGAGAAGGCGATATTTGTTACACCTCGTATACCCGTATCAGCCATACCACCTAAAAATATAGCAAAAGATTGCATCGATTGTGGTCACACCCATGCCCGTGCACAAAGTGGAGATCATTTTGAGTGTAGTAGCTGTGAAAAGCCAAAAATACGGCCGAACAGCGAGGTAAAATGTTCTAATTTGGCTAGACTTTTTGTTAGCCCATTTCCTAAAAAAGCTGAGGATGAGGATGAGGTGGGTGAGGCGGAAGAGTCGGAAGAGGAGGCACAGGCCTCGTCATAACCGTAAGTGCTCATTAAGTGTGGGTAGTCTCTTTATCCTAGTCCTAGTCCTCGTCTTTGTCCTTGTCTTCGTCTGAGTTCTTTGCCCTAGCCCCAGTCAACGGGGCGTGGACTGGGGCTAGGGTAAGGATTCCGGACAAAGACAAAGACAAGGACAAAGACTGGGACTAGGAGATTGCCCCTACTTTTTGAGCAATTACCTTTAAAGCTAATAACTGCTCATAGATTCTGACAGTTTCCGGAGCGGAAATGTGATATTGCTTGGCTTTGTCTATAACTCTGCCTAAAAAATATTCAATTTCCCAAGCTCTTTTTAGGCGCAGGTCGACTAAGGTTGAGTTGATATTGGTTGTATAGCGCGTTAGACCGCTGAAGAATTTCTCACTACTAATCTGCAGCTTGCAGCCGTCAGCGGCGGCAATAGATAAGACCTCGGTAAGTATTTTCTCTGCTAGTTGACGGCCACTCGGATCAGTAACTATATATCCATTTTCACGATCGGCAAGGGTACAGATCGAATTTACTACGCAGTTTACAACGGTCTTACTCCATTCCGCCGCTTTAACATTAGGCATGATCTCAACGATTGCGCCGCAAGATCTAAGCTCGGCTGCTATTTTATCACGTATCTCGACATGCTCTGGTGCGCTAGCCACAAGCACAGCTGCTTCGCCGGAAAGGATTATCTCATGCTGGGATGCTTTTTTTGCGCCAGTTGCAAGGAATAGACGGATTACGCTGAATTTAGAAAGTCTATTTATATGATCATCATAAATTCCAAGTCCATTAGATGTGATCACTATTTCGCAATGCGGGGTCAATAGCGGTGAAATTTGATCAAGCGCATCCTTAATCTGAAAAGCCTTAAGGCATAGCCATATCTGGAGATTTTCACGTGGAACTTGATCTATTTCTGAGATTCGTATGACCTTTGGCTTTGAGGAGAGGTTTAATGCCCCACTGATTTTGTACTCAGCATCTTTTTTTACATTAGTATGAGAGTCTTTTGTAAGTAACCAGATCTTATGATCTTGGCCTAAATAACAGGCGAAGAATATACCAACGGCACCAGGTCCGACGATCAGGATATTTGGATTTACATCGCGCAAACTCATATTGTTCAGAAGCGCATCTTGGGTGCTGCTTTTGACTTACTTCAACTCAACTTTACGCAGGTAGCTCTTATAGTCAGCAGGCAGTTCTACAGTTATATCTATATATTTGCCGCTATACGGATGCTTAAATTTTATACCGCGTGCATGCAGCATCTGTCTAGGCGCCTCTCGCAGCAATTTTGAATCAAGGCGTTCTGTTAAATAACTCTTATCACCGACTAAGGGGTGATGAATTATATTGAGATGTTTTCTGATCTGATGAGTCCGCCCGGTTTCTAATTGAAGCTTTAAGTGTGTCGCGACATGGTTGCTGTCCAGTACGCGGTAGCGTGTAACAGCTGTTTTGCCGGCAAGCCGCTTGTCAATCACACCTTCGTTTCTCTTTATTTTGCCAAGCACAATGGCCTGATAGATTTTTACAATTTTACCCTCTTCAAATAATGGAATTATTGCATCATATGCTTCCTCACTTGTTGCAAAGATAAGACACCCGCTCGTCTCTCGGTCCAACCTATGTACCGCCACAATATTGAGGTCGGAAAACTGCTGCTGCAGCACTGTTTCGACACTCTCTTTCCCATTACTAAGTACTCCTGCTGGCTTATCAATAACAATATAATGCTCGTCTTGGTAGGCGATCTTTACGCTGCTAAGCCGTTTACTTACTGTACGCTGTACCTCTACATTGTCACCGCTTTGCAAGTTGTGACCAGCCATCCAGACCCGCTTGTTATTTACAAACACCACCTTGGTGTCTATTAAGGCTTTCGCACGTTTTTTAGATAGCGATAAGTTTTTAGCAATAAACTCGACTAATTTGACACCATTTTCATAACGCTGCACCTCGAAAATTTCACTCATATCAGGATCTCCTTAAGTTTTGGGAGTAGACTAGGATTACAAACTAAAACCTCTGCCGCATATAGTCCGAATGGAATTTCAGATTGTATATTACCATCTTTAATTGCAGCTTTCACTGCCCCAGCTTCTGCAGCTATCAGTCCGCCCGCCGCTACATCCCATGGACTGAGCGCTAATTCGCAAAAGGCATCGACGCGGCCAGCTGCAACATAACACAGATCGATTGCTGCTGCTCCAAGACGGCGGATATCCCGACAGTGAGTTAGCAGGCTTTCTAGATGCTTCATCATTCTATTGAAATTTGACCTGCGCTTGCCTAATGTGTTTGTTCCGAAGATAACTAATGCATTTTCTAGACTCGTGGTTTTACTACAGCAGAGCTCTTTCCCGTTCAGAAAAGCTCCGGCTCCGCTAATGGCGGTAAATGTTTCATCTAGAAATGGAGCATATACTACAGCTGCTTTAGCAACCCCATGCTCATAGTAGGCTATTGAAATATTGCACTGTTTAAGACCATGCGCATAGTCAGTTGTGCCATCTATTGGGTCGATAATCCAAAGCTGTGACGCCATATAATCAGTAATATGAAAGCCTTCGGAGCTCTCTTCACTAAGGATTTTATGACTAGGAAATTTTGATTTTATACCGGATATAATTATTTTTTCTGACTCTAAGTCAGCAGCAGTCACTAAGTCTTGATTGCCTTTGTCTATAATATTCAGGTTAACTGCGTCACGACGCAGCTCCATAATCCGAGCACCAGCCTTATGGGCTAGGGATCTCGCCAATTCAAGTTCCTCTCTGTACATTCTTATAGATTACGACTATTTGGAAGAGTTGGTCAAATTAGGCTCAGGTGGTGTTAGGGCTTTGATAATCTTTGCCGCTACGATCTCTTTACTGAAAGGTTTGGCAATATAATCAGAGACTCCTGCTTCTGCAGCCTGTACCACCATATCCTTGTTGTTAACGGAGGTAATCATAATGAAAGGTATTGCTTTGAGACGTTCTTCGGCACGCACCCATTTTAGAAGTTCATATCCGTTAAGGGTAGGCATCTCCCAATCAGATATGACAAAGTTAACTGGGGTCGATTCAAGTATTACTCTGGCTTCCTCTCCATCGCTAGCCTCTAGGATCTCTCTAAAGCCAAGCTGCATCAAAAGCCGTTTTAGAACTCTTCTTAGGCTCTGTAGATCATCGACAATAAGGATCTTTGTGTTAAGTATATCGGTGTTAAGGCCTTCCATTTAATCTAGCTGGTTTTAAACTCTCTGATTGTATATCGGATAAGTTGATCGGTATCTTGAGTCTTCGCAACTCTGCTTGTCTTTCTTTCTACTTGCTAGGATTCTAACTAACCTATACTCTTTCCGCGATGCGTTTCTCAGTACTATCAAGTGGTTCAAAAGCTAACTCAACGTTTTTAGAGTGCGGTAACCATAGAATCCTAATTGATTGCGGACTTTCCTGTCGCGAGACAGAGCGCAGGCTTTTACAGTTAGGAATTGCAGCTGATTCGATTAAATCTATACTTATTACGCATGAACACTCTGACCACATCAAAGGCGTAGCTCAGTTTAGCAAGAAGCACCGTGTCCCGGTCTATGCAAATGCGGATACAGCAAAATTCATGGATGATGTTTATGGATTAGAGCACTTTGAATCCGGAGCACGGTTTTCTATAGGTAATATTAAGATCTTCCCGTTTAGCATTACGCATGATGCACGTGATCCCGTCGGATTTACTGTAGAATATGAAGGGCTCCGTTATGGGCAGGCAACCGACCTTGGGCGCGTAACTAAGTTAGTAAGAGCTAGTCTTCTGAACTGCAATGCCTTACTGATTGAATCTAACCATGATGAGGAGATGCTGCAAACCTGTAGCTACTCCTGGGATCTTAAAAAGAGAATTGCTTCAAGTCATGGTCATCTTAGCAATACTGATGCTGCTAATCTGATCTCTGATCTCGTCAGTCCAGAGCTCCTACACCTAGTATTGGGTCATATAAGTGAAAATTCAAATACGACCGATCTAGCGCTTAGCTCTTCAAGGGGGATTCTTGGAGATCGGGTGCCCGAGACACTGATAGCAGCTAATGTGTACGATCCAACGCCGTTATTTGAGGTTGGGGAATATGCTAGCAGTGCAAGTGTCGGCTAGCGAGCCTTGCTAAGTCGATGCGACAGATTGAAGCGATTCGTGAAGAAAGTAGGTATTAATATCTTCGGAATGAAGTAAACAGATAGTCACAGGGCCTATGCCCGGCAGCTCTGAATTAACTTGTATGCATGAGCTGCAAGAGTATCAGAGAGAGCTTCCAGTGAAGGTTGTCTATCTGTGAGAAGGTCTAGAATTGCCTGACATTCCCGTATTGAACCAAAGGCTATAACAAAGAATCGTCGTTGATCAGCTTGTCCGGTTCTTCCCGATCCCTCGGCCAGGTTAAGCACGGTACTGGAGGCTGCTCTGGCAAGCTGCGCTCTGAGTTCGGCGGGAAGTTTTAGGCAGCGGCTTTGCCGATAAAAATCTACCGCCAGGTATAAACAGAGATCTGAAATCAGATTTCAGTTAACGGAATCTGATACCGTGCATTGTTCAAACTTTAGAACCTATATATTAGCGGTAGATTTTTATAAGCAAAGCCGATGCCTAAAACTTCCACCTTATCTTTCCGGGCAGCTTGCCAGAGCTGCTTCCTCGATAGTCCTTAACCTGGCCGAGGGATCGGGAAGAACCGGCAGAAGAGACCAATTACGGTTCTTTCATATAGCTATGGGGTCATTAAGAGAGGTTCAAGCACTGCTAACCATCTCAGGGTTAGAGAGCTCTCCTCAATGGCAAACTCTTGATTCCCTAGGAGCACATCTCTACAAGCTGATACAAGCTAGCGCTTAGCACAGGACTGATCGGCTGCCGAGCCGATCAGTATCTGATTCAGATATCAGATAACTGACCTCAGTTGTCGGTAATATTCGAAGTTCAACTAAGTCTAAAATATTATCAAGTGAGGAAGGGTTTAAATAATCCTTGGTCGGCTAGCGAGCCTTGCTTTATTCCGCTTTAAATAGTAGATAGTTTCAGTAGAATTCAACTATGATCCCGCGTTATTCCCGTCCGGAAATCACAGCAATATGGTCGGACCAGAGCCGCCTTGAAATTTGGCTTGAGGTCGAGACTTTGGCCCTTGAAGGTATGGTTCAGGTAGGTCTTGCCCCGCAGCAGGCGCTAAACGATCTTAGATCCAAAGGTAAATTTGATCTTAACCGTGTACTTAAGTTGGAAGAGGAGCTTAAACACGATGTTATCGCTTTTTTAACAAACGTAGCAGAGAATGTAGGCGAGAGTTCCAGATTTGTACATCGCGGGATGACCTCTAACGATCTGCTGGACACGACCTTTGCAGTTCAGATTCTCCGTTCCGGTCAGATTATTCTAAAAGATATTGAAGAGCTTGAAGGTACGCTTAAGAAAAGAGCGCAGGAGTTTAAACTTACACCCTGTATCGGAAGATCGCATGGGATTCATGCAGAGCCCACAACCTTTGGTATTAAGCTTGCCTCATGGTATGCAGAGATTAGGCGGAATCGGCAGAGAGTAGAAGCGGCCTTAAAAGATGCTGTAGTCGGAAAGATAAGCGGAGCGGTTGGAACATATGCCTCATTGCCTCCACAGGTTGAGTCGCATGTCATGAAAAAGCTGGGCTTAACTGCGGAGGTGGTGGCTTCACAGGTGGTGCATCGTGATCGTCATGCCGCATTTTTTGGAGCGTTGGCTGTTCTAGGAAGCTCGATAGAGCGTTTTGCGGTGGAGATACGTCATCTTCAGAGGACCGAGGTTCGTGAAGCAGAGGAGGAATTTACTAAGGGACAGAAAGGCTCCTCTGCCATGCCGCATAAGAGGAATCCGATCTTAAGTGAGAATGTATGCGGTTTAGCACGTCTGATGCGAAGTTATGCCCAGGCAGCTTATGAGAATGTTGCTCTCTGGCATGAAAGGGATATCAGTCATAGCTCTGTAGAAAGGGTTATAGCGCCGGACGCCTGTATTACTATTGATTTTATGCTTAACCGCTTTCATCGGATTGTAAAGGGGCTAGTTGTCTATCCGGAAAGAATGATGGAGAATCTGGAGTCAACTAGAGGGTTAATATACTCAGGTTCACTTCTGGTTGCCTTGGTCGATAAAGGCATGCTGCGTGAGCGCGCCTATAAGCTTGTTCAGGATCATGCACTTAAGGCTTGGGAGGGTGGTCCCGATCTGTTTACACGGGTGAATGATGATAAGGAGATTAAAGAACACCTTAGTGTTGCAGAATTAAAGGATCTGTTTGATTTAAAGCGCCATTTAAGGCATGTTGATTATATATTTGAGCGGGCGTTTGGTGGTTGATTTTTAAGATCGGTGAACGGAGTGCTGGTTTCTGTTATCTGTAATCTGATAACCGTGTCGGAGCTCAGGGAGCTTGGGATGATAGCTCATTAATATTTGTAAATTGGTATTACATTATGCGTATTCAAGTCTTAGTTCGTCTCAAACCTGGAGTCTTAGATGTTCAGGGTAAAGCAGTAGAGCACAGTCTAGCGGAGCTTGGCTCGGACGCCTCGAATGTCCGTGTCGGAAAACTGATCGAGCTTGATGTTAAGGCTGTCAATTTCGATAAAGCCAAGGAGAAAGTTGAGGAGCTTTGCACCAAGTTGTTAGCTAATACTATAATTGAAAACTATGAGATAAGGGCTGCCTAATGAAGATAGCAGTAGTCGTATTTCCTGGGACCAACTGTGAGCATGACATTATTCATACCTATTCGGCATTGCTCGGACAGGATATTCAGTATGTCTGGTACAAAGAGCGGGATATAGGCAAGCCGGATGTAGTAATTCTCCCAGGTGGCTTCTCCTTCGGAGATTATCTCCGCACCGGTGCGTTGGCGCGAGTTGCACCAATTATCAATGAGATAAAAACTTTGGCAGGCAAGGGCGTGCCGATTCTAGGCGTCTGTAACGGATTTCAGATTCTATGTGAGGTGGGTCTTCTTCCAGGCGTTTTACTTGCTAATATCGAGATGCGTTTTATCTCACAGTTCGTTCATTATAAAGTTGAAAATACCAAGACACCTTTTACAGCGAAACTAAAAGCAGGAGAAGTTTTGACTTCACCGATTGCTCACTTCGAAGGCAATTATTTTGCCGACGAGGAGACGCTTAAGCTTTTAGAAGGGAACGGAAGGGTCGTCTTCAGATATTGTGGAGAAGCAGGGAAGATTGATCATGGTAGTAGGACCTGCAATCCTAATGGCGCAATGCATTCAATAGCTGGCATCTGTAGTGAAAAAGGTAATGTTGTAGGGCTCATGCCTCATCCGGAGCGGGCAGCAGAATCGCGGGTAGGGTATATTGGTGCTGATAGGGGAAGGGCTATTTTTGAGTCTGTGTTGAGGTAGATAGCCCCCTTTACCCTTAACCACAATATGTGTTATCCTAATACCCTTAAATTTCACACCTAGGTATCAATAGTCTTGGTGAGTTTAGGTCTCATGTGGAGGCTTAAATTTTAAGGCGCAGCGGCGCTTCCAAAATTACCTGGGGAGGCTTAACTAAGACGGAGTAATGAATGATTAAATCAAACTATAGTACTGCAACTGTATCTATCACTTTAGAATCCCTACTTGAGGCGGGAGCGCATTTTGGTCATCAGACAGAAAAATGGAATCCTAAAATGCTTCCATATATCTTTGGGGAGCGTAACGGCATACATATTTTAAATCTTGATATCACCCTTAAGCTCTGGGAGCAGACCCGTCGCTTTATCATTAACACTGTAGCAAAGGGCGGCAACGGACTCTTTGTTGGTACTAAGCAGCAGGCGCGTGAGATCATTAAGGCTGAAGCTGAGCGTTCAAGCTCATTCTTTGTGAATAGTCGTTGGCTTGGCGGAACACTTAGTAACTTTCAGACTATTAAGAATTCGATTGATAGGTTGAAGCGCTACGAGGAGTTTTTAGCAAAAGCGGAAGATCCAAGTTCTAAGATTAAGATAGCGAAAAAAGAGAAGCTTAGCATGAGCCGTGAGGTAGATAAGCTGCAGGCATCTCTTGGCGGTATCAGGGATATGCGCTCTTTGCCTGAGTTCCTGTTTGTAGTTGATATTATCAAGGAACATATCGCTGTAGCAGAGGCGCGTAGGCTTCAGATCCCTGTTATTGCGCTTGTAGATTCAAACGTTGATCCAACTTTAATTGATTACCCGATCCCTTCAAATGATGATGCTATCCGTACATTGAGATTGTTAACTGCTGGTATAGCGGATGCCGTAATTGAGGGAAAGGCGATTAATGCAGCGAGTATCCCGAAGGACAACCGTGGTGCCAATGCAGAGGCTGTACGTAACGGCACAAACGGAGCTGGAACCACCGCTCACGCAGCAACAGCGATAGCGCATTAATATAATATTTTAAATCTAAATGAGGAAGGTATGGCTGATGTTTCATTAGAGCTTGTTAAGAAGTTACGTGAAAAAACTGGGGCAGGAATGATGGATTGCAAATCAGCCTTGGCTGAAGCTAAGGGTGATATCGATCTAGCGATTGAGGTACTGCGTAAAAAAGGGCTTAAAGATCTAGGCAAACGTACAGGCAAGATCGCTGCAGAGGGTACTGTAGGTGTTTATGTTCATCCAGGCGATCAGATAGTAGCTCTCGTCGAGCTTAATAGCGAGACTGATTTCGTGGCTCGCGGTGAGGAGTTTAAGGCGTTGGCTCGCGATCTGGCGATGCATGTAGCAGCAATGAAGCCTGAATATCTAACAGTAGAGGATATTCCAGAGGCGGTAATCTCAAAGGAAAAGGAGATTTTGATTGAGCAGCTTGGCGAGAAGGAGAGATCTAAGGCCGATAAGATTCTGCCTGGTAAGCTTGAGAAATACTACGAAGATAAAGTTTTCATGAAGCAGCCGTATGTTAAAGATGAGAGCGGTAAGCGTACCGTTAAGGATATGATCGATGAGCTCGGTATAAAGTGTGGAGAGAAGGTGGCTGTGCGCCGTTTTATCCGTTTTGTAGTGGGCGAAGGAATCGAGAAGCAGCAGAGCAATCTGGCCGCAGATGTTGCTGCAATGATGCAGTAAACAGTTATCAAAGTTTAGCATGTTTAAACCGCTTAAATATAAAAGGGTTCTTCTTAAGTTAAGTGGGGAGATTCTAGCCGGAACTCAGGGTTTTGGCATTAATCCGGATATTATTTCTGTACTGGTGAAGGAGATTCATGAGGTTCATGAACTTGGCTGTCAGTTAGGGATTGTTATCGGTGGCGGAAATATTTTTCGTGGCATGCAGGGAGTAGGCAAGGGGCTTGATCGTGCTTCAGGTGACTACATGGGTATGCTAGCCACCGTAATCAATGCTCTAGCACTACAAGATTTTCTTGAGAAAGTTGGTGTCGCTACGCGTGTCATGTCAGCCATCGAGATGCGCGCAATAGCTGAACCATACATAAGAAGAAGAGCCACCCGTCATCTAGAAAAAAATCGAGTTGTTATATTTGCTGCAGGTACAGGTAATCCATATTTTACGACTGACACTGCAGCAGCATTACGTGCGATGGAGATCAGCGCCGATGTGCTTCTCAAAGGCACTAAAGTTGACGCAGTTTACGATTCAGACCCAAATAAAAATAAGGAAGCTAGGCCCTACGAGAAACTTAGCTTCATGGATGTATTAAAAGGAAGATTGAGTGTAATGGATGCAGCTGCAATCTCTCTTTGTATGGATAATGATCTCCCGATAGTAGTTTTTAATATCGGTAAGATTGGAAATTTGTCGCGCGTAGTAGGTGGTGAGAATATCGGTACTTTAGTGCAAGCTGGAGACTAGTATATGGGAAATCGAATTAATGACCTAGAAAGCCAATGTAAAAAATCTGTTGAACATTTTAAAACTGAACTTTCACGATTGCGTACTGGGCGAGCCTCGGGCGCATTGCTCGAAGGGGTAAAAGTTGATTATTACGGTACACAGACACCTCTTATTCAGATGGGAAGTATTAATGTGCCTGAGCCCCGTACAATAGCGGTTCAGGTGTATGATGCAGGCGCTGTGGATAGTGTCGAAAAAGCTATTCGTGCGGCAGATTTAGGCCTAAATCCACAGCGTGAAGGAAATCTTATTCGTGTAAATATCCCAGCCTTAACCCAGGATCGCCGCAAGGAGCTTATTAAGAAGGTGCATGAGACCACAGAAGCTGCCAGAGTAGGAATTCGCAACCATCGACGTGATACAATTAATGTTATTAAAGATGAAGAGAAGGGAAAGAAGCTATCGCAGGACGAGTCGCGGCGTGAGCAGGAAGGTGTTGAAAAGATCGTTGCTAAGTATATAAAAGAGATTGACGCGCTGGGTGCTCAGAAAGAGAAAGAGATGATGGAGGTGTAGGTAGGGAAATTGTGGTTAGCTAGGAGTATTTGCTCATTAAGTGTGGGTATTCTCTTTATCCCAGCCCTCGTCTTTGTTCCTGTCCTTGTCCGAGTTCTTTGCCCTAGTCCTAGTCTACGGGGCGTGGACTGTGACGAGGGTAAGGATTCCGGACAAAGACAAGGACGAAGACTGGGGCAAGGAGATTGCCTACAGTCCCAGTAACAGGCTCAACAGATTATGTCAAACCAAAACGGGAATTCACAGCAACTTGAAAATCTCCCGCGCCATGTCGCGATCATAATGGATGGTAATGGCAGGTGGGCGAAGAGGCGACTATTGCCAAGAGTCGAAGGACATCGTGCTGGAGCAAAAACCGTGCGCACTGTTGTAGAGGAATCGCGCCGTCTTGGAATTAGGTATCTTACTCTATTCGCATTTTCAACTGAGAATTGGAGCAGGCCTACTGAAGAGGTAGGGGCCTTGATGCGCCTGCTTAATCAATATCTCGACTCAGAGCTGGAGCTTTTATTGAAGAACGGTATACGTCTACGGGCGATAGGGGATCTTTCCCGACTAAATCCGCAGATACGTGAAACTGTTTTGGAGAAAATTGACCGTACCAAGGATCTTGACGGCATGGAGCTCATACTAGCACTTTCATATGGCGGTCGTGATGAAATTGTAAATGCCGCAAGGTTAATGGCTATGGCAGTCAAGAACGGCGAGCTAGAAATCTCACAGTTTAATGAGCAGCTATTTTCCCGGTATCTTTACGCCCCTGATATTCCAGATCCTGATCTCTTAATTAGAACAAGTGATGAAAACAGAATTTCCAATTTTCTTCTTTGGGAGTTGGCATATACAGAGATTGTTGTTTCTAAGGAGCTCTGGCCCGATTTTAATAAGCAGGAGTATCAACGTTGCTTAGCTGAGTATGGTAAAAGGGAGCGACGTTATGGACTTACTAAGGAGCAGATGGAGGAGCGGAGAGCTGTAGTAGGTGAGCAGTAATCACAGTAGAAAATATCACTATGGATCCCAAAGATCTTAATAAACGAGTCTTCACCGCTATTATTTTAACAACGCTGCTGATAGGTAGCTGCTTTGTAGCTTTTCTTTTTACAGCCGGCAAATTACTCTTATTACTATTAAGCTTTGCAGCGATAGGCATCTCAGCACTTGAGTTTGCCTCATTCAGTACTAAGTCTGGCGCCGGGTCGATTCGAGCGATTAATTACTTTTTGATACTGCTTCTACCCTCATTTATCTTTATAGTACGTCTTTCCGGCATGAATCCACTTCAATCTGGACTTGTACTACAGTATGCAGCTAACGCTTTAATGGTAGGTTTTTCTTTTTCAGCGATTGTAGCATTAGCCTACGTGGTGCTTGAAGGACGGGAGGAGCTTAACAAAGCGGCTACTATATCACAGGAGATATTTATTGGACTAATTTTAATAGGTTTTGGAGGAGCCTCCTTGTTGGCAATTACAATGTTTACTGCTTCATATCAGTATGTCATCTGGCTTTTTTTAGTGGTTTGTCTCAATGATATCGCTGCATACTTTGTTGGCTCCAAGTTTGGAACATTAAAAATAGCGGAGGCCATCTCTCCTGGTAAGACAGTCCTAGGTTCCTTTGCCGGGTTACTAGCTGGGAGTATCACTGCTATTTTGTTTTTTGGCTTAGTCGGGCCACTTGAACATTTCTATACGATAGCGCTTATCGGTATTTTCTCTACTCTCGCAGCGCAGATAGGAGACTTAGCAAAGAGTTACTTAAAAAGGCTTCATCAGGTTAAGGACAGCGGCAATATACTGCCTGGGCATGGCGGGGTGTTGGATAGATTAGACGGTGTGTTGATGGCGGCCCCGGTGCTATTAGTCGGCCTTTTAATTTTGGGTAAGGGTTAGGATGTTGGTTCCCACCTCAGTTTTTAGAAATACTCAAGCTTTAGCTCGTAGACGAGTTGTCATTTTGGGATCGACAGGTTCAATTGGTCAGCAGAGCTTGGCCGTACTGGCAGAAAATATGGATAAGTTTGAGGTCTATGCTCTAGCGGCTGGCTCAAATTATAAATTGCTGCTTGAACAGGCCAACCGTTTTCGACCTAAATATATAGCGCTTGCCTGTAAAGAGGCTGTAAAAGAACTTAAAAAAGAGATCGATCCTGGTCTTGGTATCGAGATTTTAGATAACGATACTGCTGTCGAGGAACTGGCCGCAGATCCTGAGGCTGATATAGTTTTAGCTGCTATTGTAGGCATGGCAGGCTTACGTGGCGTCATAGCTGCTATAGATGCTGGTAAGCAGATCGCGCTGGCCAATAAAGAGAGCCTGGTAGTGGCAGGTGAGCTTGTCACTTCAATGATGCAAAGAAGTGTCGCTCGCATAATCCCGGTTGATAGCGAGCACAGCGCTCTGTTCCAGACACTATTAGGTGAACAGCGCGAGGATGTAGAGAGCCTGATTCTTACAGCCTCCGGCGGGCCGTTTCTAAATACAGCAATTGAGACTTTTTCAAAAATTACTCCCGAGGAGGCAGTTCGGCATCCGTGTTGGAGCATGGGTGCTAAGATCAGCGTTGATTCCGCCACTATGTTTAATAAAGGACTCGAATTGATCGAGGCACGCTGGCTCTTTGATCTGCCTCAAGAGATGATTGAGGTTTTAGTGCATCCGCAGTCAATTGTGCATTCGATAGTTAGGTTTATTGATGGTTCAGCCAAAGTCCAGGCCTCAGTCCCTGATATGCGAGCAGCTATATCCTTTGCACTAGCATTTCCAGGAAGACGGATAAAAAGTGGGGTTTCCCAGCTCAAACTTGCAGAGCATGCGGCTCTGCAATTTATTGAGCTAGATCAGAGCCGCTTTAAAGGGGTTGCACTGGCACGCCAGGCTCTTAGGGCTGGCGGTACTGCCGCGGCTGTGTTTAACATAGCAGATGAGATCGCTGTAGATCTTTTCTTGAAGGGAAAGATCACATTTACCGCAATTTCAAAGTTTGTAGAGGAAGCTCTGTCAAGATTTGTAGCCTGTTCATACTCTTCATTAGCAGAGTTAATTGAGTTAGAAAAAAAGATGAGATCAGATTTAAGTCGGGTTTAATTTTATATGACACATATATACGGCCCAGTAATAGTTTTTGGCCTTTTAATTTTTATTCATGAGTTAGGGCACTTCCTACTGGCTAAATTTAATAAAGTCGGAGTGCTTGAGTTTGCGATCGGATTTGGTCCTAAAGTCTGGAGTCGTCGCTACGGTGAGACAAGATATTCATTAAGGCTTATTCCTCTGGGTGGGTATGTAAAGATGGTTGGTGATGAGCCGCGCGATCTGCAGGTTGAGCCTGCTGACCCTGCTGAGCCGGTAAATGTAGAAGAGGTTGATGAGAGTACTAAGGCGCTACTGGCCGATAGATCAAAGTGGTTTTTAGAGAAGAATTTCTGGGAGAAAAGTTCGATCGTATTGGCAGGGCCGCTCTTTAATATCTTATTAGCTATAGTTTTGGCGATAGCCTCTTTTTACATATACGGGGAGGCTGTGCCGATTGATAAGCCTATCATCGGAGAGGTCGTACCAGGTGAGCCGGCAGCTAAGGCAGGTCTAAAATCTAAGGATTTTGTTAAGAGTATCAACGGTAAGGAGCTTGCGACTTGGAAAGAGTTGGCCGAAACAATTGCCAATTCCGGTGGAGTCGAACTTGAGTTTATTGTTGAACGGAACACTGAGGAGGAGAAGGGGATCTATTACATAAAGCTTGCAGCAAGTGATCGCCCTTCAGAATTAGCGATAATAGAGGGGGAGAAAAAGCCAGTATATAGGATCGGCATTCTCGCAGATTTTGACCGTCGCCCGGTCGATTTTTCTAAGGCTGTGAGTGGTGGAACTATGCATGTCTACCATGTTTCACGCATGACAGTTTCGATGCTCTTTGGTCTTGTAAGAGGGTTGGTTTCAACTAAGAATCTAGCCGGCCCGATCTTTATCTTTGGTGAAGCGGGTAGAAGTGCAAAGAAGGGACTAGAATCATTATTGGGTTTCATGATCTTTTTAAGTGTTGGCTTAGCAATATTTAATCTATTGCCTTTACCAGTACTTGATGGAGGACATCTCTTATTTTTTATTATTGAAGCTGTAAAAGGCGGACCACTTAATTTAAAGTTTAAAGAGATGGCAAATCAGGTCGGCATGTTTCTGTTGCTGGGCTTAATGATATACGTTGTATTTAATGACATTATGCGAACAATGGCGGCCGGATAGAGTGGGGCTGGTGGCTACAAGTCATATGATGGTGAACTCAGCAGCGTCTCCTTTTCCCAGTCTTCGTCCTCGTCTGAGTTCTTTGCCCTAGCCCTAGTCAACGGGGCGTGGACTGTGACGAGGATAAGGATTCCGGACAAAGACAAAGACAAAGACAAAGACGAGGACTGGGAGAAGGCCCACACTTTTTTAGCGACTACTATGTTATTAGCAATAGACACCTCTACTCCCAGTGCAAGCCTTGCTCTCTTTGATGGTTTCGCCTGGCATGAAGCACACTCCGCTGCTGAAAGCCATGATGAGGAGCTATTACGATTAACTAAGAGCCTAGTAGATCCGGTTGGAGGTGCAGGCCTCATAAAGTCTATAGTAATTGGGACAGGGCCCGGCTCCTTTACCGGATTAAGAATCGGGTACGGCTTTGTGAAGGGGCTTAGTTTAGGATTGAGTGTTCCGGTCAATCAGATCTCAACAGAGATGGGTAGAGTCTTTCAATATCGTACACAGTATAAACTATTATACTCCGTTGTCTCTGCGGGGCGAGGGGAGCTATTCTGCGCTGCTTATAAATCAAATAAGGGAAGATTGCTCCCTCTTTTTGAAGGGGAGATATATGCTCATTCAAAGCTTTTAACTGAGATAGCTAACCAAAAAAAATGCAACCAATTTGAGGACGGAGACATCGTATTGATCGGTAACTGTAATGAGCTAAACTTACAGCCGTACACCGTGCAGCCAACACTCTCTTTGGCCCGTTCATTAGGGGAGATTTTCATTGAAAAAGGGTTACAAAATCCGGATTTTAGAGTATCAGCGCTTGCAGAGTTAAGCCCTAGGTACATTAGGGCTGTGGCGGCAAAGACAATTATTGAGAGAGAGGGGCTTGACAATAGAGGAAATCTCAATTAGATTTCCCTTGTCATTCCGATCCATGTTTAAGGCTTATCTCGTTGTTGAGCCCCACATAATAATCAATAGCTTTGGTTTAATTTGATAGTTAATTTTGTATTTTTTTATCTCATCTAAAATCCCGCGTGAATAAGAATCTTCCAATATAGGTCGTGCTTTTCACGTGGCCTATCCAGGACCCACATCTATGAACTTAAATGAATTAAAGAGTCGTAAACCTGAAGAGCTAGTAAAGCTTGCCACCGAATTTAATATCGAAGGCGCCAACACTATGCGTCGCCAAGAGCTCATCTTTGCGATTCTCACGGCGCAATCTGAGTCCAACGGCAGTATCTCGGCAGAGGGCGTATTGGAATGCCTGCCGGATGGCTTTGGGTTCCTGAGAGCCACGGATTTCAGCTATCTGCCCGGGTCGGATGATATCTACGTCTCACCTGCCCAGATTAGAAAATTTGGACTTAAAACCGGTGATACTGTTGATGGATTAATTCGTCCGCCGCGTGAAAAAGAGGGAGAGAGATATTTTGCATTGCTTAAGGTTAACTCAGTTAACGGAGACAGCCCTGATGTTCTTAAGAATAAGGTGCATTATGAAAATCTTACACCGATCTATCCGTTAGAGAGACTTAAGCTGGAAAGCAAGAAGGGCGGCATGTCAGCACGCATCGTTGATCTCTTCTGTCCGATAGGAAAAGGACAGCGCGCCTTGATAGTTGCTCCTCCAAGAACCGGTAAGACGATTCTTATGCAGAATATTGCAAATTCTATCACTGAGAATCATAAAGAGGTGGTTCTAATCGTATTATTAATCGATGAGCGGCCTGAAGAGGTAACTGATATGCAGCGCTCCGTTAAAGGAGAGGTTGTAAGTTCGACCTTCGATGAGCCGGCACAGCGCCATGTTCAGGTAGCAGAGATGGTTATCGAGAAGGCTAAGCGCTTAGTTGAACATAAAAAAGATGTTGTTATTCTGCTCGATTCGATCACCCGCTTAGCGCGTGCTTATAACACCGTAGTTCCACCAAGCGGAAAAATTCTTTCAGGCGGTGTGGACTCAAACGCTTTGCACAAGCCTAAGAGATTTTTTGGAGCTGCGCGCAATATAGAAGAGGGCGGTTCGCTCACGATCATTGGAACAGCTCTAATCGATACCGGTTCTCGCATGGATGAGGTAATATTCGAGGAGTTTAAAGGTACCGGCAATATGGAGCTTGTGCTAGATCGCAAGCTGGCAGAGCGCCGTGTATGGCCAGCTATGGATCTAAATAAGTCAGGTACTAGAAAAGAGGATCTGCTGCTAAAGGATGATGTATTGCAGAAAGTATGGCTGCTTAGAAAAGTTTTAAATCCTCTAAATCCTGTAGAGGCTATGGAATGGATACTCTCTAAGATGGAAGGCAGTAAGGGCAATAAAGAGTTCCTTGATATGATGAAAGGATAATTTTGGTGACGGCATCCAAAGTCCTAATTGCTGATGACAATCCGGAAGCATTGTATGCTTTGCAGAGATTGTTAGAGCAGGAGGGCTTTACCGTATTAACAGCTGCTAGCGGACAAGAGGCACTCTCAAAATCTTCAGAACATCCTGATCTTATAATTCTAGATATTAATATGCCTGGACCTGGGGGGTTAGAGGTCACTTCTAAACTTAAAGCAGACCCGCTGCTAAGGTATATTCCGGTAATTCTTCTAACTGCTAAAGATACGCTCGAGGATATTGTCGAAGGACTATCCCGAGGAGCGGATGATTATATAAAGAAGCCTTTTGAACGTGAGGAGTTGTTAGCACGGCTAAAGGCAGCTATGCGCACACGACAGCTTTATACTGAGCTGCAGAAACAGAATGAGATAAACCACAGGCTCACCAAAGTATTGGGAGAGCGTATGAACCTTTCGAATATTATCGGTCAAAGTGCGGTGATGCGGCCGGTCTTTGAGATGATAGAAAAAGTTTCAGCCTCCACAGTGCCGGTCCTTATTACAGGGGAATCCGGCACAGGAAAAGAGTTGGTGGCTTCAGCACTTCATTTTAATAGCACCAGGAAGAATGCTCCTTTCATCGCCCAGAACTGTGCAGCCTTTAGTGAGAGTCTCTTAGAATCTGAATTGTTTGGGCATC
>CAZKXU010000021.1:0-39534 GCA_964556665.1 uncultured Bdellovibrionales bacterium
AGCGTGACAAGGTGGGGCAACGATGTGATGCTAGACGTGAAAAAACTTATTTGGCGAAGCACTAGTCTGCTTCCGCTTTTGCAAAAATATCAGTAGGAAGCCCGTCCAGAATCTGTGAGGCTCCCTATCGACCTTAATAATAGCATTCTCAACAACTATAGCGAGTATGATATTAATTCCCGGCCGCCTCCATAATTGATTGCGCTATTTTATCGAGAGGCATCACATGGTTGGCAGAACCAGCTTCAATAACTGCTTATGGACAATCACAGATTATCTTGCTTTACCAAATAGGCCCACAAGTAATGAACGTACGCTTGAACCTAGATTAGATGCCCAATTTAATATCCTTTGAATCGGCGATACTCTTTCTGGTGACCTATGACGGATGATTACTACCTCACCAAACGGGGCATCGAGTGCGCCATCGTCATTCTTTATAGCAGCATCTGGTGTAGCAGGAGGTGAAGCTGGTTTTTTGACTTCAATCCTTGCCGCTTGAGCGCCGTGGTAATACTTTGACAGGTCAGCTCTCTTTGGCTCCAGAGTGCCAGGTCCGAGCTGTCGTCTTTGATCCTTCGACAACTGACTTCTACCAGAACCAAACAGAGGCATATTTATAACCAATCAAATACAAAATCAGAGGGTATTCTATCACCCTTAAAACCCCTATACAACAACGGAGAAATAGCAATTTATCCTAAATCCGGCAGTTGCCGGATTTAGGCAACCTAGAAAAAGCAGTTCTAACCCTTTTTTAGGCCAAAAAATGCCCGAAAACAGCTCGGCAGCAGCCTCACCTTTTGGGTGAACTCGCAAACTTAATAAAGCTGTGTGTCATCGGGCATTTTCGCCTTTTCTTAGTTCGAACTGCTCTTTCTAGGTTTATCCTCATTCCGCTTTCTTGAAAGCGGTGCTATATTCCTCCGTCATGGACTCTAAACCTAGCGCCGATCACTTAGCCGCCGAAATGGCTGAATTTAAGAGGGTTTTTGTACAGATTGAGTCTGAGTTAGGGCGTGTGATCGTAGGCCAGCGAGAGACGGTACGGCGTACCTTATCCGCAATATTCGCCGGAGGGCATGTACTTTTAGAAGGAGTGCCGGGTCTGGGTAAGACCCTTCTTGTTAAATCTGTAGCAAAAGCCTTAGGTCTCTCCTTTAAACGGATTCAGTTCACGCCGGATCTAATGCCATCAGATGTTACCGGCACCCAGGTTCTAACCGAGGATGATTCCGGTAAGCGCCGCTTTGTTTTTAAACCCGGCCCAATATTCGCAAACATCGTGCTAGCTGATGAGATTAATCGTGCTACACCAAAAACACAGTCAGCTCTACTTGAAGCGATGGAAGAGCGGCAGATTACAGTTCTAGATGAAACATATAAGCTTAATCCGCCCTTCTTCGTGCTAGCTACGCAGAACCCGGTTGAACTTGAAGGAACCTATCCACTCCCTGAAGCACAGCTTGATCGTTTTATTAGTAAGCTCATCGTAAAGCCACCGACATCGGAGGAGCTAAAGCAGGTCTTAGTGCGAACTACAGGCGCTGCCAGCTCTGAAGTACGGGCCGTGTTCTCATCTCATGAGGTCGTTTCGAAAATTGAGCAGATGAAAGCGCTTGTACGACAGGTGCTTATGGCTGAACCTCTGCAAGAGGTGCTTGTGAGAATGTTGGCGGCGCTTACTCCTGGGAATGAGTTTGCTTCAGAGCTGGTAGAGCGATATGTACGCTTTGGACCGGGACCTCGCGGCGCACAATCTATTGTTCTTTTAGCTAAGGTATCTGCGCTGATGGATGGTCGTATAAATATGGCTTTTGAGGATATTAAATTCAGTATCGTTCCCGCATTAAGGCATCGACTTGTACTCAATTTCCAAGCAGAGGCTGACGGAGTAAGCTCAGATGACATTATAGAGCAGATTAGAAACGCAAAATAGCGTTTGATTCTTTCTGCCAGTTTGAGCAAATTGATGAATGTTGTAATCTTTAGAATATGCTAATAATGTAAGTTAAATTTAACCCTATCAGGTTGGTACTTTATGACAAAAATTAAGAGCTTATCTCTTTTACTCTGTACACTAGTTCTCTTTAGCAGTTCAGATCTTTTTGCACAAAGATGTGAAGGGACATTTAAGAACGGACTTTTTGCCGCATCTTGTAATGTGGGCCAAGTTGTGACTGACAAAGGTTGCACTATGAAAATTATCGGACAGAGTAGAAATCCGAATAACGGCAACCAGATGGGAACTCCTCAAACTATCTGTGAAGTGCCTGTGAAGAGGATCAAGGTAAAACTTACAGCGTACAATCTTCCTGAAATACTTCCAGTAGATGAGGACGCAACCGATGAGCTTCTTAAGTTCGCTTATTTTGATTATTTTGGAGAGCTTGATTGCACAAAGAAGATTACAATTGATGGAGTTAGGAGTAAGAGTCACGATATTCGAGCGGACACGGTGATTCTTTCATGTGGAAAGCCGTCAGAGAATGCGGTCAAGGCAAGGAAATTTGCCTCTGAGCTAGCCAAGAAGGCAGTCTGCAGATAAATTCTGTTTAGTTAGTTCCTATCCTTTAGGACAGGAACTGTTGAGAATGCTAGTAAAAAAGTCGATCAAAATGTTGATGAATATGTAGGCATCGAATTACTTCCCTTGGCGACCGACAGGCAGCCTCACAGGTTCTGTACGGGCCTCCCATGCTATATATTCGTAAAAAGGATAGTTCCCGGATATAATCTAGCTGCTTGGAGAAACCGGCACAGGCTCAACATCCGATAGGCATTCTTCGTTCGCTTGAGCTCTAACTCCGTGTCCACGATCTTTCTTTATATTCGAGGGAGGAACCGCAGCGGCTGTTATGTTGTTATTAGATTCGACTATAATTTGGGAGATCGACTCGGTGGTCGATCCACTACTACCACTATTAGCCAAAGCAGCACCAATCCCAGCAACTCCAGCTAAAGCTCCAACCTTAGCAAGAGATCCCATTTTACTCTCACCAGCACCGATAGAAACATCTACAAGGGTAAGATTGCCGGCCGTGCATAGCTTCCATTTCCCAGGTGATACGTTGGAGTAAGTAAGAACGCCGTTACTTGCAGTGGCAGTCAAAGCCTTGCCGGTCTCTACGTTTGTAAGTGTCGCGATCTCACCCTCTACCGGAGTTCCGTTTGAATCAACGATATTACCTTCAACCGTTTGTCCTGTCGTTCCTGTAGGAAGATTATAAATAGCCCTAGTATCACCAGAGCAATTTGTGACGAGTATCTCATCCGCCATAGCAGGGGTGTACGCGACAAGAAGCAAGGAGAGGCTGAAAGTCTTAATTAACGTATTTCTGACTGACATATCTTAGAATTATTATGATAAAGTTGGAGTATACTGCGTTCAGATATTACACTATAGACTAGATGCATTTGCAATTCAAAAAATCTCTAATTTTAATGCCTGATGACTCTATAAATGACAGTTATAAGAGGTAAAACGAGGTGATCCCTATAGCCTTAGATGATCGCTTTTTAAAACAGTTAGAGCTTTTAAAGCTCCGCGCACGACGCTCATTCCTTGGGACTAGGCAGGGAGGGCATCTCTCATTAAAACGAGGTCATGGCATGGAGTTCTCAGACTACCGTAAATATGAGCTTGGTGATAATCCGCGCCATATCGATTGGGGTGTATACGCACGCAGTGACAGGCTATATGTAAAACGGTTTCAGGAGGAAAAAGACATTTCGGTTGTAATAATCCTGGACACCAGCGCCTCAATGTGCACACCGGCGGATGAAGGCAAATGGGAGATGGGTAGAAACTTGGCAATTGCGCTGAGCTATATAGGACTAATGGAGCAGGATTCAGTTTCCCTGTCTGCTCTTGGAGAGCTTCTAACGCCTAGTTATTATGGTGGTAGGGCAATTCACCAACTGATGCTGCAAGTCTCAAAGGTAAATCCGGGGAGGAATATAGATCTTCAAAAAGAGATCGCTCTCCTGGCAACTAGGCTAAGACATCCCGGCATTGCAATCTTTATCTCAGACTTTCTCTTCCCGTTCGAGAATATCGAGCGCTGCTTTAACACCCTACGTGCAAAAAATCTTGATATTACGGCGATTCAACTTCTAAGCCCAAGCGATATTCTGCCGATGCGTGAACGCTCAGAAGCCACTGTCGTAGATAGCGAGACAGGAGAGCAGTTTTCTATAGGAATGGATGATGTCTCAAGGAAGGAGTATCAATATTTATTGCAAACTCATAATCAACGTTTAAAAAACTTTCTCTATCAGAGCCGCATCGGCTATGCTCAGATCTCATCAGATCAATCACTTGAAGATGTAGTATTAAAAAATCTAACACTTACAGGGCTACTTAAGTAATGTTCGGTTTCACCACTCCAGCATTATTGTTTCTTGGTATTCCGATCGCAGCGCTGCTGGTATATGCGTATCTACGTAAAGGCCGTGGCGAGCAACTTGTAGTAGCAACGACTTTATTTCTAAGAGCGCTTACTCACAAAGCGACTTCGCGTAAACAGTTTCTACCTCCTTTCCGCTTCTTTTTTGAACTCCTTCTTTTTGCTCTCTTGCTCCTGGCACTATCAGGTGTTTTTAAAAACGCAAAGGGAACTAGGGTCGCCTTCTTGATTGATAATTCATATAGCATGCGTGCAAAAACTATTGGGGGTACTAGAATTTCTGAGGCAAAGCGCATTGCATTAGCCGAGCTTACATCGCTACCTCTGCTTTCTACGGTATCAGTTTATACAACTGGAAAGTCTGGCTTTCTTGAGTTGGCAGATGTCGGGCGAGAGCAGGCAGAAGAAAGGCTCTCGAAGATTGAGTCATACTATGCAAGTGATCAGCTAGAAACCGCGCTGGATCATATTTTAACAGATGGAGGGTATGAGCGCATTATTGTCGTAAGCGACCGCCCTATTCAAAACTTGGATCGTAAAGATAGCTCCGGCGTAATAAGATTCCATCAGGTAGAGACAGCTCTTGCTCTGCAAAGAGTGAATACCTCGATTATAGATCTCGCCCTAACAAACGATGAGAATGGGAGGAGCTCTGAGCTGATGGTCACAGTAGCAGCCTTTGCAAATGAGGAGATCTCGGCCACGCTCTCTGTTGAGCAGGTCGGAAATGCTAAGTTTAGAGAGAAGCGCCAGATCAAAATTGGAGCGAACAAAAGGGAGAGCATAAAATTTAGCAATCTTCCTCAGGGCGTAGCCTTTGAGGTTAATCTTCTTAATGAAAAAGGTGGAGATGCTCTAAGTGATGACAACTATGCTTGGGCAGCCCCAGGCGCCAGTAATAAAAAGATCCTATTAGTAAGTCCATACCGACTAGCTGATCTAAAGCTTAACAGGATCAGATCCTTTGACTGGCTAGAACTCTCACTTCCAGAGTTTTTAAAATTGAAGTTGGAATCAAATGACGCCGCTGCGATACTATTTCACCATGTAGCGCCACCTGATCTCCCTTCTATTAATTCTCTCTTTATACTCCCTGACAACACTTTTGAAAGTGTTAAGACTAACTCTACGGAGCTAAGTAGTTGGGATAGAGAGAGTCCGATTCTATCTTATCTTAACCTCCCAGCACTTAAACTGAAGCACTCCCGAAAACTGACAGTACCTGTTTGGGGCAAAAGTTTAATAGATACGACTGAGGGCTCTATCCTCTTTGCAGGAGATCACAAGGGAGCACACCTCGTAGTGTCAGGTATAGAGTTGCTGCCATACGAAGGTGAAGCCTCACGTAGTATTAGCATACTAACTTTAAATATCCTTAAGTGGCTTGCTCCGTTTAACACTTCGAATGGGTATATCAAGATCGGCTCCGCGATTACTCTTTCTAAAAAAACTAGGAGTCTTAGCCTAAAAGGCGTCACGCTCACTCCAAGCTCCCTGCCACATACCTTCTCTCCACAAAAGCCAGGGATATATGAGCTGATAGAAGAGGCTGCGCCGCGCTATTTGGCAGTCAATTTTTTCGACGCAGTCGAGTCAAATATTCTAACTGCTCCTGCTGTTATTTTACCAACTCTCTCCGCAGTAGAGGAGAAAAATGGTGAGGCCGATTACAATTTGATAGAACTACTCCTATTAATAGCTACAGCGATGCTAATGCTAGATCTTGCCGTTCTAATTTTTAAGCCGTTTAGGCGCTTTAAATGGAGGAGCGCTTGAGTTTTGAGAGTGAGCGGCTTCTTTACTGTGGGATCGCACTGCTAGTGCTCTCTTTTGTATATCCGCTTATTGTGCATCTTCTGCGAGCACGCTTCAAGAGTAAGCCATGGGCAGGAGTAGGGGCGTTTCTAAAAATTCTTGCCGTAGGCACTCTGCTCATTGCACTAGCAAAACCATTTACCATATCAAGCACCAAACAGTATTCAGCTACGGCTTTAATTGACATATCTGATAGTATGAATGAATCGGCTGCGCAGAAACTATTTGAACGATTACAAAGTTTGCGCACAGAAGGGCTAGACCTTGAAATGATACCGTTTGCCAAATCTCCGTCTAGCACCACCTCAGAGAGCGGATCGTATGCCAAGTTAAAGGCTGCCTGGGGAAGGCTGGATATTGGTGTGACTAATTTAGAGAATGCGCTGCGAGCTTCAGCAAACTCAGGAAAAATAATTCTGCTCTCGGATGGAGAGGAAACGCAGGGAGACGTACATTCAATACTTGATAATATCAAGGGATCTAAGGTTAGGATCTATCCGCTTATTCCGCAGGATGGGACGCAGCTACCAAATGAGCTTAGAATCTCCAATCTTCATGCGCCACTTATCGCACCTGCAGAGCAAAGTGTAGATATCCGTGTTACTGTGTCGAATCAAACAGCAGCCGTGCAATCAGGCACGCTTGTGGTCGTGCATGACAACAAGGAGGTGCTTAATTCAAAACTAAAGATTGTACCTAAGAGAGAGAGTTTAATAGTAGCAAAAAGCTCTCCCTCCACACGCGGTATTAAGGAGATAGTTGCTACCTTTACACCTGATGATAAAGCGTTTTCTGCAAGCATTGAGCGGATTTATCTCTCCGCAGAAGGACGTGAGCAGATCTTACTCTTGAGTGGCTCCGAGCAAGATGAAAGATACTTAAAAGAATCATTTTCTAACCAAGCTTATGAACTTAAAACGTTCGTGGCAGGTGATAAGATTGATGAGAATTTCAATAATTACAAAGCTGTCATACTTAATAATATCGCGCGTGCAAGTTTGCCGACTACTGCTCCACAAATGATTAAAGAATATGTTTGTGCCGGTGGGGCAGTAATCATGATCGGTGGTGCCAAGAGTTTTGGCTTAGGTGGGTATAAGGACACAGCGATTGAAGAGGTAATGCCGGTCACGTTTGTCCCGCCTACTACAGAGAGAAAAAGAGTCAATGTTGCGGTAAGTTTAGTGCTAGACAAGTCACGCAGCATGTCATTTGAAAGTAGAATCGAATATGCACGTGATGCATCGCGACAGGTGGTAAAGAATCTAAAGGATGATGACTACATAGGCGTTATAGGATTCGACTCTGTTCCTACAACCTTTGTAAAGATGGGGCAGCTTGCACAGATTAGGGAGTTTGCGCTTGGTCGTATTGCCATGATTTTCCCTGGAGAGAGAACTAACTTAATGCCCGCATTACAGGAGTCACGACGCTCCCTTATTAACGTACCAGCAGGCAGAAAACATATAATAATTCTTACAGATGGCAGACTCCCAGATGCTGGTCCTTACTATGTATCGATGGTTAAAGATTTGCGGCTGCAGGGAGTTACTGTTTCCACCGTACTGCTTGGCAATGAAACGGATATTAGCCTGTTGAAAGATATGGCCGATCAAGGAGGAGGATCGTTTTACCAAACACTCGACCCACGCTCACTGCCTTCAATTTTTCTTCAGGATGTTAAGGTAAGTACCGGCGAGCGAACATTAAAAGAGGAGGAGGAATATTTAGTTCGTGAAGGCTCAGCTGGTCCTATAAGTACTAGGCTTCGCTCTTTCCCGCCATTACTTGGGTATGTAGAGTCAAAGATCAAGCCTAAAGCCAAGCTTGAACTCGTTACTTTCGGAGGCGGCAAAACAGATCCTCTGCTAGCCTCCTGGGATTATGAAAAAGGCCATGCCGTTGCATTTAGTAGTGATGTCTCTGGACGTTGGTCACGCGCCTGGATTGACTGGTCTAAATTCTCAACATTTTGGAGTGATATTATAAGTTATAAGCAGGAGGAGTCTGCTACGGAAAGGCCAAAATTTGATCTACGGCAAAGCGTAGAGCATGGCATCTTAAACCTAGACCTTACTGTATATAATGAAGAGCTTCAAAATGTAACTGCACAGCTGGTACTTCCAGATGGATCAATACAACCTATTTCTTTTGAGAAGCAGACGATAGGCAGATATCTTGGAAAATTTGAACATCCGACCGCCGGCAAATATGAGCTGCAAGGCAGTCTTGGCGGCAAAACCTTAACTCCGGTTGCTTTTTATCTTTCAGGTGAATTGTTTGGAGAACGTAAGAATCAGGGATTTAATATGCCTTTACTGTATGAATTAGCCGGCAAAACTGGCGGAGTAGTAAATCCTGCCCTCTCAGATCTTAATACACCGACGATCAAAGAGGAGCGGCATGAATTAGCGCACTGGTTTATCTTTGCGGCGATATGTCTGCTGCTTTTAGAGATAATCTATCGAGAGTTAAGATGGGGCTATGCTGTCTGGCCTAGCCAAATTAAGGTTAGCTAGCCTGTATTTCTCATACGAGTGTGAGGAATGCCGGCTAGAGAGCCCCCCAGGGCAGGTGCAGAATATGCTGGTCAATCCAGAAGCACTCCTCGTATGTTGTTATGAGAATGCCATTTTTAGCTTTTTTATCATAACTCATAAGCTCTTTCATTCCGACAATATGTTCTTTTGACGGTTTGCCTGTAAGCTTTAGCTCTATTGGGATATGAGTTTCCATATCGAGCTCTAGAATAAAATCAACCTCATTCGTATCAGCTTGCCTCCAATGCAAGATCTCTATCCGACTGCGCTCACAGTTTATCAATGCGCGCAACGAATTGGCGACAAAGGTTTCAAAAACCGTTCCGAGTAGGGGAGATGATTCAATCTGCTTTTCGGAGAAGAACCCCATTAAAAAGAGGGTTAGTCCGCTATCGCAAAGTAACAGCTTTGTCCTCTTTGTCTCTCTTTTTACCAGATTAGTTTGACTTGGCCGAACCTGATACAGCAGCTCCGAAGCCTCAAGTATACCAAGCCAATCATGGAGAGTCGTTCCAGGAATCCCGGTCGTTGATGAAAATTCATTTACATTAAGTAATTTACCGGAATATGTAGCTGCAAGACGCAAGAATCTTTCAAAGCGCCCCAAATCTTTGACTCCTGAGAGCTCTCTTAGGTCCTTTGTCAGGTAGGTCTGAACATAGTCAGAGAATCTTTGAGTTACATCTTCCAAGCTAGGACTGTGTTCCTTTATAGCCATAGCAGGAAAGCCACCCCTTAAGAGGATTTGGAGCGGCGTGTTGTTTATTGGAAACTTTATACCGAGCGGTGGAGAGTCAAACAACTTTAGCAGATCAATTTTAGGGCGACTATGAGTTTCTGAGATGGTCATCGGCGCAAGCTCAACTATTCCAACTCGACCAGCCAACGATTCTGAAGCACGCTTCATAAGCGGCAATGGCTCTGAGCCGGTCAGCACAAAGTCGGCTTTGCCAGCAACACCTCGATCAACCTGATCTTTGATCTCCAAGAATAGCTCCGGCGCTCGCTGGACTTCATCATAGATAGCCGGCGGTGGATTGTTTTTAATAAATAATGCTGGGTCGTTCTTTGCCTGCTCGACAAGGCTTAAAGAATCAAGCAATACCCACTTATGGTTAGGAAAGAGTCGCCTAGCCAACTCACTTTTCCCCACCTGGCGAGGGCCTGTAATCAGTACAACTGAGTATAATTGAGAAATTGCCAAGACCTTGGAGCTAATGTGCCTTTCCAGATACATAATAGTCAGCTATTTCAATATGTTATAAAATATCACGCTATTGCCGTAATATTTTATAACATATTGAAATGTATAATGAAAGTGAAATTTATTAATACTCACTATAATGAGCTGCCTCGAAAATGTTGCCCTCGAAAATGTTGTCTGGCACCAAATTGGGGAAGCACCAAATTGGGGAATGTTGCCTGGCACCAAATTGGGCGGGGAATGTTGCCTGGCACCAAATTGGGCGGGCACCAAATTGGGCGCACCAAATTGGGGGGTTTATTTGTGAAAGTCACGCAAATTGGGGGGGCTTGGCACCAAATTGGGGGGCGGCGGTTTTTGAAGGCCCCTTAGAGTTAGTTCAGAAGGCAGTAAAGCTATGTCATACTGGTCCAGCTTCAGCTCGTGTCGATCAAGTAGTTGTAAAAGATCAATCAAATGAGAGGGATCTTAACGGCTTTATGATACGACATTAACATCTAAAGTTACCTCTTCTCTGAGAGAGCCCCTTTCATCCCGTAAAATCTGTAGATAACTAACCCTAACGCCATCCAGACGACAAGCCTTATCCAGGTGTCTGTCGGCAGCGAGGCCATCTGTGAGAGTGCGGCTAACGCGCCAAGTATTGGAACAAGAGGTACGCCCGGACAACGAAATGGTCGTGGGCGATCAGGTTGAGTGCGCCGTAAAATCCAGATGCCGACACATACAAGCACAAAGGCGAGCAAAGTACCGATTGAAACAAGTTCACCTAAAATGCCGATTGGGCAGAATCCAGCAATAAAAAATCCAAGTACTCCGGTTAAAATAGTTGTTACATATGGAGTTCCAAAGCGTGGATGTATCTTGGAAAAAACTGGTGGGAGCAATCCATCTCGTGCCATTGAAAAAAATATGCGTGGCTGTCCCATTAAAAGAACCAGCACTACGGAGCTTAGTCCTGCAATTGCGCCAAGTTTGATTAGCGGCCTTAACCAGGTCAATCCGGAACCGGCAGCGTTAACAGCTACCGCAATCGGAGCAGGGCTATTGAGTTGGTCATATTTTACAATGCCGGTCATCACCAGTGAGACCAGAATATAAAGCACCGTGCAAACAATAAGGGAACCGATAATTCCGATCGGCATATCACGCTGCGGATTCTTACACTCCTGTGCCAGAGTGGATAAGGAATCAAAGCCGATATAAGCAAAGAATATTACCCCTGCTCCTCTAAAAATTCCGCTCCAGCCAAAAAAACCATACTCACCTGAATTTGGAGGAATAAAAGGGATCCAGTTTTCAGTGTTTACATATCCTAATCCGAAGAAGATGAAGAGAAGAATTACAGTGAGTTTTACTGCCACAATTAAATTATTGAACTTAGATGATTCACTTATACCACGAACTAAAAGATAGGTGCAGAATGCAACAATAAGTGCAGCCGGAAGATTAATTAGAGCGCCGGTCGCAGTCCAACCATTAACGTGATCATAGTGAAACGGGGCCTGTGCTATCGAAGCCGGAAGGGTGAGACCGATGTCGTTTAGAAAGCTAGCCACATATCCGGACCAACCTACCGCCACGGTGGAGGCGCCGAAAAGATACTCAAGAATAAGGTCCCAGCCGATAATCCAGGCGATGAAGCGACCCATGGTTGCATACGCATAAGTATAAGCGCTGCCTGCCACAGGAATCATAGAGGCAAACTCGGCATAACAGAGCGCAGCAAAGGCACAGCCGATGCCTGAGACAATGAATGATAATACTATTGCAGGCCCTGCATACTGTGCAGCCGCCTGTCCGGTCAGGACAAATATTCCTGCACCTATAATCCCACCTACGCCTAGCAAGATTAAACTTGGAGCGGTCAAGGTGCGTTTAAAATTAGCGTCTCCGGAGGTAGAGTTATTAAGTAGTTTATCTATGGCTGCTTCGGTCATAACTATTTATCTCCAAGATAGAATCGGTATGAATATAGCAAAATAGTGTTGAGCTGAATACATAAAACCCTCTATGGCCATGGGTCACTCAGTTTACGTTGCACTACCTACCTACTTTGATGCTAAACTACCTTTTTGTTTATCCGCCCTATAATAAAGATAGAGATGAAAGATGCGCAGCCTAAAAAACGGACCGAGCTGCAGAGATTACTCTCTAAGCGTGGTTTTTCCTCACGCAGTAAGGCAGCTGCCTTGATTTTAAAAGGCGAAGTGAGGGTAAACGGCAAAGTCATTAAGGATCCGCTTGCCTATGTCTCTATAGATTCTGAGCTGTTTGTAAGCGGCATGCAGATTAGCGCTCAGAATCCAGCTGAAAAAGTGATCATTGCTTTTCATAAACCAAGGGGTGTAGTTACCACGTCGAGTGATGAAAAAGGACGCAAAACGGTCTATGATTCCTTGCCAGAAGAATACCGACATCTCAAGGCTGTAGGGCGGCTTGATCTGGCAACTAGCGGCCTTCTACTTTTTACAAATGATAATAAACTAGCTGATTGGCTGCTTGATCCAAAAAACAAGGTGCCTAGAACATACGTTGCGACCGTTAAAGGGGAAGTTTTACAAAGCAAAGTGGACGCACTAAAGTCAGGTATAAAAGATGGAGAAGAGGTACTCAGAGCTGAAGAAGTGATGATAAGAAAAGCGAGCGGACGAGAATCTACTCTAATAATTACATTAGTTGAAGGAAAGAATCGGGAGATTCGAAGAATGGGTGAGTCAATCGGACATGAGATTATTAAGCTTAAACGAATCTCATTCGGTGATATTATCTTGGGAGATCTAGAGGTCGGAAAGGTAAAAGAAATTAAAGAATCAAAGTTACTTGAAGAAGCTGAAACAAAATATAAGATTTAGAAACGAAGCTCATGAACTACAAAGTTAAAGAAGCTACTTTCATCGCTGGAGCAACAGAATATCACCAACTTCCTCGCGGCGAATTTCCAGAGGTAGCTTTGATTGGACGCTCAAACTCCGGCAAATCTACATTAATTAACCGACTCACCGGTCGACGCAAACTTGCAAATGTAAGTTCTAAGCCAGGCAGCACTAAACAGATAAACCTTTTCAAGATCACACTCTCAGCAGGAAAGAATGGGAGCAATA
Organism: uncultured Bdellovibrionales bacterium; assembly: GCA_964556665.1. Classification (GTDB taxonomy): domain Bacteria; phylum Bdellovibrionota_C; class UBA2361; order UBA2361; family CAZKXU01; genus CAZKXU01. The sequence continues at coordinate 13,073 of CAZKXU010000021.1, forward strand.
TCAATCTTGTGGATCTTCCCGGCTACGGCTTTGCTCGTTGGTCTGAAAAGGAGCGCAACAACTTAAGCAGTATGATAGTCGAATACTTTGAAAATCGGGAAGCACTTAGGATTGTCTGCCTACTCACAGATTGCAGAAGACAGCCGGAGGAGGATGAATTATTTCTTCGAAAGCTCGTTTTTGATGCAGGCAGGGATCTGTTAATTGTACTTACAAAAGCAGATAAGCTTAAACGCTCCGAGCTAAGATCCCGAATTGATTCCGTTTCTGACGCTTACGGGGTTTCCAGCGATCAGCTGATAGTAACCGGAGAGGAGCTTCCTACTGCTCCTTTTTGGGATCAGATCATGCAAAAGATCGAATCTAATTGATGCGGCCTTTGTATAAAAATGGGCATCTAATATAAGCGTCGAAATTTCTAGGAGTACCTATGTCAGATCTACCATTAAAACCTCTTCAGGCCGGTAATAACATTGCACTTCCAACTCAAGATGATTTGCCGAGCCTCGTATCATCGGGGCAGGCGGCGCAGGCAGACACATCTAATGATGCAACTTTACTCTCCCTTCCTAGAACTAAGAGCAGCAGCGGCACTATTGAGGATCCTATAGCTACCTTAGACTCACTCCTAGGAAATATTGCTACTGATAAGGATGGCTCTACCGCTCACGCAGGGCTTGATCCGGATCGGGTACGTAACTTACTTAATGAAGAATAGCCTACTGGGACCGCGGGCTTCCAGCCCGCAGTCCCAATGAACAAAACTTAGCTTACTACTAATTTTAAAATTAGCGCTGTCACCACAACCAGAAAAACCTTGCGCACAAAAACACTTCCCTTAAGAATCGCCATGCGTGAACCAACCTGAGAACCGCAGATGTTGGAAAGCGCCATCGGAATCGCTAGCTTATAAATAATATTGCCATGCCAGAGAAAAAATATAACGGCGGCCAAATTCGTCGTAAGATTAATTATCTTAGCGCTCGTAGATGCCTTTAAGAAATCGAAGCCTAAGATCGCCACAAAAGCTAGAATCAGAAAGCTTCCCATGCCGGGACCAAAGAAGCCATCATAAAATCCAAGCACTATTCCAATCATGGCTGATATTGCACTCTCTGCTGTGCTTGACCGACGTGCACGCTGCAGTTTCCCAAAATCTTTTTTCCAGTATGTATAGGCAGCGCTCACTACTAATAAGGTTATGATTGCAGGTTTTAACATTTTAGGATCAAGATACGAGACTGCGCGCGCCCCAAGAAATGAAAAGATAAACGCAAAAAATGCTCCTATAAATGTAGGCTTAATGATCAGATTGCCGCTTCTTACATAATTAAATGTAGCAAGTAAAGTTCCAAACATAGAGCTAAACTTATTAGTACCAAATATGGTTGGAATTGCAGCACCAGGAAGTATTACCATAAGCGCCGGGAGCTGAATCAGCCCGCCTCCGCCTGCAATGGCATCGATAAACCCAGCAAAAAATGCGGCGAGGACTAAGAGGGGAATTTCCATAGTGCAATTTACTTTAGTAGTACTACGGCATCCCCAGTTCCTTGCAAAATAACCAGTAAGGAATGCTTCTAACTTTAGAACCGGATATTAAGCGATCATCATTCTGAAGATGCACCTGGTAAAAAATAGGGATTTTGGTTCGGTTTAAAAAATAGCTGATATTCGGATTGATTTCTCTGGCACTACTCTTTACCTCAACGGCAAAAAGTGGCTTTTTATCTTTAAGAACGACAAAGTCAACCTCTCTTCCTGCAGTATCACGCAAATACCGTAATTCCATCTTATAACCTTGTGTATCTTCAATAAAATGGCAATATTTCAAAAGCTGGCAGGCCATCATATTTTCAAAGCGGGCACCACTATTTGGCACCTGACTCCAGTCCCAAAAATACAATTTTTTCTCTTTTCGTACTGATTTAATCCTACTTTCGCCGTATGGTATAATGCGGAAACAGAGATAGATGTTCTCGAGAATCTTTACCCAGCGCTCGACTGTCTGCGCTGTCACTTCGAGCTCAAACGCAACAGCATTAAGGGAGATAGGAGAACCTACTCTGTCTGGCAAGGCGTCAATTAATAATTCTAGTAGGCTAAGTTCCTGCACCCGCTCTAAACTTCTTATATCCTCAGCTATAACCCTGGATACTCTTTCTCTGCGCCAGCGCTGATGAAATCTTTCACTCTGCTTTACTAACGGCTCTGGAAATCCACCGAATTTAAGAAGTAATTCTGTATCGCTCTGGGTAGGAGAAGAGTTTAACTCAACTGCTGAAAATGGATGCAGTCGATATCCATGGTAGCGGCCATGCAATGAATCACCACCGCGATGGTAATGCTCTAACCTTGCTGAGCCGGTTATTAGAAATGAGACTTCAGGAACAAACTCATCGTATAAGCCCTTTAGGTAGTTTCGCCAGCGAGCATATTTATGAATCTCGTCTAGCACTATAATTTTCTGCTTAGCCGGAAAATCTCTTTGACGAATTGCCGTACGGTCCTTGGGAATATCCCAATTTAGATAAGCCGGATGTTGTTTGTTGCCATTGTCCAGCAATGCAAAGGCTAAAGTGGTCTTGCCAACCTGGCGCGGCCCCCCAATTAAGACCATCTTCTCTTCTATGTCTTCCTTGACAAAATGAGTAAGGTGTCGTTTGAGAGTGTTCATAAACAGTCTATATTCTACTAAATCAAATTAACACGGTGCAAAATTCTATCCTGTGTATTTTATGATAGATCATAATTTATGCATATGCAATTTATGAACTATCATAAAATAGCATGTGCTAATATGTTGATATAATTGGTGTAATAATAGATCGATGACAATATTCCTGTAGTTACATGTATACAAATAAAAAAATTGTTGGAGTTCAAGTATTAGTGGTGGTATAGTGCCCTCCGCATTAATAAATATGTGCAGATGAGAGAGATTAAAGGTTATTGCGTAATTACAATTCTGGCTCCTCAGTCCCTTAAAATACTGCAGTTGTAGTTTTTAAGGGGCTGAGGATGCGGGTTATCCATGGGTGGGTAATTTGCTACTCAGAACATACGCCGCACATAGGCTACGCATGTGCGGGGAAGGTAGCCAAAAAGGGCAAAATGGGCTCGATGACTGCGGATAGGAAGAGGAGGAGGAAGAAAAACCTCTTCTCCAAGCAGGCGTTGGTAAGAGCTGTTTGTGACGAGATTCTGAGTGAAGATCCAGTGCAATCCTCAACGCTGACAATACTTGCGCAACGTCGGGATGCACCGGAGGTGGTAGCCGCGCTCTCTGGTGTGCTTACTGGCAGTAACGAGGCTCCGCAGCGGCTGTTTACTGCCTTCAATAAGCGGGATAGCGGCGAAGTCGACTCAAAAGTCGGCGAGTTCGCAGTGGAGGTCCTGCTTGAAGGTGCTGAGATGGCACTGCGGGTCAGCAGATTCGATCATGTAGTCTGTAGACGCCTACAGAGGTTGTTCGGCTGGGAAGCAAATCATGAGCTCGCGTTGGATGGATGGAGTAAGCAAGATGGAAGAAAGATTCTTCTTGCTCCTCGCGGAAGTTTCCAAACCACAACTACGCTAATGTGGGCAACCTTCTTTGTTAGCTGGAGTAGGACTCAGATACTTCTAGATCTGGCATTGAAGAGAAAGAACCTTGTTGTGAAAGAAGCACCCTCACCTGCGGAGGATGTGTTAGGAGGATTAGCCCTTGCTTTCCAGTTAGGGCTATTTATACACAGCGAGCTCTTGATGCTACTCCTTCGCAATGTGTTCAAGAGTATTCTCCCAAAAAAGAGATGGGAGAAAGTCTCCTCTTGGACTGGACCGGTACGTGATTCGGTGGTAGCAGTCATAAGAGCTGGGATTAAGATCCGTGAACTTGAGGATCCGGAGATGCTTCGCTGGCTTCACCGATTCATGCCCTCCGATACAGATGTCCAGAAACGGATCGCTTACCGTTTCGGGGTCCGTGGGAAGATCCCAACTAGCCGTTACATCACATCCCCTACAGCTTCCGTGGTGTTCAGCATAGATGGCATGCAGATCGAGGAAAGGCATGTCCGTCCCCTGATTGCGGTGTGGCTCGCAGGTTATTCCCAAGGCGCACCGAGAAGAATGGGAGTGGCGCAATGTCTTCGCAAGCTATCGACAAGAACACGCACTTGCTCTGAACTTCTGGAACTCGCCATGGTGCTTTGGCTTGACGGACAGCAAGGCGCACCCCAGAGACTCCCTAACTGGACAGGGGCTGATCTGACCGGACGAGTGATAGACGTGATTACTGGTCGTATCAACTGCCCATGATCTGAGCCTCCTTCCACCAAGGGCCTACCCCCTTACGGAAACTCGTTTAAAAGGGCGAGAAAAGGTTCTACTCCTCTTTCATCGCCCTCCCTTCTCGAACGGGCATAAATAGGGCAAAAGCTGTAAGCGTGTGAGAAACGCACTACTATAAGTGACGTGGATCAACTTAATGATAAGACTGGGAGCGAGCTGGAAGCCCCGCGCTCCCAGTTCCTGCTTCAAACGTTTATTCAGTCCCGTGAACGGTTACGCGCCAGCCGCCGGCGCACCAATAAAATTCAAACTTAGAGTGGTGCGTTTCGCACGAGCTTACGATTATTCTCCATTAAAATCCTAGTATCATTGGCATTTTTTGGCAGTCGAGTAATTTTGGATCAGGCTAAATCTACCAGGAAATTAGATAGATAGTTCGGAAAATGTTCACAACAGTTTTTGTCCGAAGGACAAAAAAACTACCTCACTACTATATCATTTAAATATATCTCTGAATGAGTAGCTGCTATATAGCGCCTGTCAGTAGCTGCTTGAGCAAGACTTATAAAGCAGTTAAGAAGAACATTGTTAGCACTAAGGTTTCTTTCGAAAATTAGACGCTCTGCCTCGACAAGATTGTGCAGACAGCTTGCCCAGGCAGCGCGCATAAGATCATCAAGCGCATTTAACATTTTATTACGTGCAGAGATTCTTAAAAGCTTTAAATTTAAGCGCAGATCATCTCTCGATTTCGAAAGCTCCTCTGCTAGCCTTACTGCTTCATCTAATTCGGCATGCGAGACTCTATTAAGACGCTCAGTAAGATTAAGCCAGCTTGAATAATGGGCAGAGAGCTCGGCAATGCCTTCAAGAGATCCATCAGCCATAAGAGCGTATTGGGATGGCGCGAGCTCGGCTCCGCCCATCTGCAGCAACGATTTCTGCAAAAGAATGCTCTCAATCTGCTGTAGTGATAATTCATCAAAATGCCAAAGTTGACAGCGCGAAAGTAGCGTCCTTGGGAGCCGGGAGCAGTTAGAGGTAATAAAGATAAAGTAAGTACCGGCGTTTGGCTCCTCAACATTTTTTAATAATATATTCGATACTAATTCAGAGAGATAATGAGCGTTATTAAAAAGAATGATTCTAGCGCCGCCTCCAAATGCCCGCAGATTCATACTTTGTAGCAAAGTTCGTATCTCCTCGACTGAGGCCTCATCCTTATTCATCGCCTCTATCTGCCTGTAGTCAAGGTGGTTCCCAATATCAAAAAGCTCACAGCTTCGACAAGTACCACACCCACCATAAGCACCGCCAAGCGGCTCGCCTTGACACAGCAACGTCTTAGCCAGCTCCCGCGCAACCAAAAGCTTTCCTATCCCGGACGGTCCGTTGAAAATCATAGCATTGGGAAGCTTCTGCGAGTGATACAGCCGTTTTAAGTGATCACGCTGTATCTGGTGTCCTATGATATTACTCATCTCCTATCCGATCTTTAAAAACTTCTGAAACAGATCGAGCACCTCTGCCTGTACCTCTGCCTTAGGCTTTGAGGCGTCTATCACCAAAAACGGATCTGCTGAGGTACTTGCAATCTCAAGAAAGCCATCTCTTACCTTAGTATGAAATTCAAGCTTCTCCCGCTCGAAAGAGTCAGCAGATGCGGCGCGTGTGCCAGCTCGATCCAACCCAGCCTTTGGATCTAAATCAAGCAGTACAGTTAAATCCGGCACAGTACCGTTAATGGCAGTGCGGTTAATATCTTCAATCAGTTTTAAGTCCATCCCGCGGCCGTACCCTTGAAAGGCAAGGGTAGAGTAGTAATAACGGTCTGAAATTACTATTTTCTGCTCTGCGATCGCAGCCCTTATAACCGTAGCAACATGTTCGGCGCGATCGGCTGCAAAGAGAAACAACTCTGCAATTGAATTAATTTTATTTTGTGATTCCAATACAATTTTTCTTATGGCTGCCCCGGTTGGTGTAGCTCCAGGCTCAAAGGTTGTAAGCACCTGGGCATAGGTAGAGAGATAATTCTTTAGAGCAGGAATTAATGAGCTTTTCCCCGCTCCGTTGACCCCCTCTAGGACTATAAATAATCCCTTACTCTTTAGTTTAAAGTTCTCGCGCTCAATTAGCATGCGCTGAGAGTATAGGATATTAGCGGCGATTTTTAAAGGAAGAGCTTAAGCCCGTACTCTAACTGCTTGGCAGTAAAAGGTTTTGTAATATAGTAATCAGCGCCAAACTGATATCCCTCAATAATCTCACTATCCTCATCCTTTGCTGTTACCATTATGACAGGGAGGTTTTCAAACCCTGAAATCCCTCTTATCTGTTTTAAGAGCTCATAGCCGTTCATTTCAGGCATCATAATATCGAGAAGGGCTAAACTAACTGTTTTACCAACAATCGTTGAAAGGGCCTGCTTAGCTGAATTGCAGGAAAGAGGACTATATCCCATAGTCTCAAGCATGACGCAGAGAGCGTGCCTGCTGTCATCATTGTCCTCAACAACAAGGATATTTTTCTTTGCAGAATTCATATTACCTCTTACCTCAAATAACAGTTAACATACCGGAGTTACAGGCAAAGTCGCAACTAATAAAAGCCCTACTAACTTGAGTTCGACCTAGTCTGTGGTATACTTAATGACTATAGTAGATAATAGGCTTCCTAATTCTAGCTTCCTTGACTTAAAGAGTAGTTGAATATTATACTCAAGTATTGAATTTAAGTTGCCGTTCTTATCTATAACTATTTGGATTTAAAGCAAAAGCATGGAAACTGGTGGACAGTCAGACATATCAGATCTCGGATCTAACTATAAAGAGTTATATGGCTTTAGTGATCCAGAGAAGCCTATATTCAAAACACGCAAAGGGTTAGATCATAAGATCATAGATCAGATAAGTGATCATAAAAATGAACCTGACTGGATGAGAAAATTCAGGCATGATTCACTCGATATATTTTATTCCAAGCCGATGCCAACCTGGGGCGGGCCAGCGCTTAAGGATCTCTCCTTTGATGATATCTATTACTACTTGAAACCGGTGTCAGAGCAGGGCAGAACCTGGGAGGATGTTCCTGCGGATATTAAAAAAACATTCGATCGCCTTGGCATACCTGAAGCGGAGCGGACAGTTTTAGCAGGAGTAGGGGCACAGTATGAGAGTGAGGTCGTCTATCACTCACTAAAAAAAGAGTGGGAAGATAAAGGTGTGATATTCATGGACACCGACATGGCGCTGCATGAATGCCCGGAGCTTTTTAAGGAATACTGGGCCACGATTATTCCACCAGCTGATAATAAATTTGCCGCACTTAACTCCGCTGTTTGGTCAGGCGGCAGCTTTATATACATACCTAAAGGTGTAAAAGTTGATGTTCCACTTCAGGCATATTTCAGAATTAACGCAGAGAAGATGGGGCAATTTGAGCGCACCCTAATAATCGTTGATGAAGGCGCCTATGGGCATTATATCGAGGGCTGCACTGCACCGTCATATAGCTCAGATTCTTTGCACTCAGCGGTGGTCGAGATTGTTGTCAAAAAAGGTGCGCGCTTCCGTTATTCTACAATTCAGAACTGGTCAGCAAATGTTTACAATCTAGTTACAAAACGTGCCGTTGCGCATGAAGATGCGACGATGGAGTGGATTGATGGAAATCTAGGATCAAAGCTTACGATGAAATATCCGGCTGTTTATCTTGTCGGGGAACGCGCACATGGGGAGATCCTAAGCGTTGCCTTCGCCAAAGACGGTCAGCATCAGGATGCCGGAGCTAAGGTTGTACATGTTGCACCTAATACAACTTCTCGCATTATATCTAAATCAATCAGTAAAGGCGCCGGGCGTGCAAGCTACCGTGGACTTTGCAAGGTATACCCTGGTGCTATTAATGCAAAATCTAATGTCGAATGTGATGCCTTGCTTTTAAATGAAGAGAGTCGCACTGACACCTATCCTTATATCGAGATAGAGGAGAAACAGTCCAGCATCGGCCACGAAGCAAGTGTTTCTAAAATCTCCGAGGAGCAGCTTTTCTATCTAATGAGTCGCGGAATTTCCGAGGATGAAGCTGCGGCAATGATTGTACGTGGATTTATAGAGCCAATCGCCAAAGAGCTTCCGCTTGAGTATGCAGTCGAGCTAAACCGCTTGATTGAACTTGAGATGGAGGGATCTGTGGGCTAGTGCTCCTCCAAATAAGTTTTTTCACGTCTAGCATCACATCGTTGCCCCACCTTGTCACGCTTCTCAGTCGGAAAATCCTCGCAATACTTCAGTATTGCTGCGGATTTCCTCCTTCCGAGGCGTGCCAATCTGGGGCAACGCTGCGCGCTATACGTGAAAAAACTTATTTGGCGAAGCACTAGTGCGAGTTTTCTAAACTGGGACCGCGGGTTTCCAGCCAGCAACGCAGTAGGATTAAATTCGTTTGCGGGCTGGAAGCCCGCGCTCCCAGTAGAAAACTTAGTTTACAATCTACTAGTCTTCTACATCATGCCTGCCAATCTTAGCACCGCTGTAATATACGCATCGCTGTGATTGTAATGCCATACTACCTTACGTTTCTCCTTTTCACTTAAGGAATTCTTCCAGCCAAAGCTAGATAGAAAGTTGGCTACGGACATAATTGAGTCAGAGATTGAGTAGAGCGAGACAAACCGATCCTTGTTGCCATCCACACCAAAACGTAAATAGCTGCTAGGAAGAAACTGTGGAATGCCAAATGCTCCGGCACTTGAGCCGCGAAAATCAAAAACTGAGGCGTTCTGCCTGCGCGCAATCTCTACAAGCGCAGGAATCTCAGGAAGGAATGTTTTTTCAAGATACTTTGCACGTGCATTAACTTTGTCGTAAGTTACGCCGCGTTGTTCCCGTGAGAGCTTTCGATAGTTATTCCAAACATTTGCCGGATCGGATAGTCCTGCCAGCCGTGAAAGCCGTTGAATTACAAACTGATTTCCGGTTGAATCGCCGAAGTGCGACTCTATTAACATAATTGCGGTGATAACCTTAGGATCAACGTCGTACCTCGTCTGAGCCTGCCTTAGGACCTTAGCATAGTCGTTTAAAAAAGTGGCGCCTCTTCTGGCGTACGTTTTCGAGGCAAAGCCACGATAGATGTTGTGCGACTCCTTAGGGTTTAAGGAGAAATAGATCGGAGAAAACTTAGGCATCAATGGATGAAGATAGATCTCTGAAAGTTCCTCCTGTGGCACTCCGGCATGTGCTAGACGATCAACTAGATGATCCCAACCTTTGTAAGAGGAGAGGTTTCCGTTAATTGAGTCCGGTATGGAGTATTTAATAGATAAAAGAGATTGGTCAGGGATGATCTGAGCTACGCAAGGAGAGGATGAAACAATAAAAAATGTAAGTATCAAACTTACAAAACTAAGACGCATACTATATTATACCTTAAATTTACTGCCTGCTGGCTAACAATCTTGCAAATATATTTTCGGGTCCTACCGCCCGATTCTTTAGAAGACTATCACATTTAAGTATAACTCTTATAACATGGCTTAAACGATCCACGGAATAACCTTTTAAGTTGGTTAGTACCTTATTGTATACGTAGGGAGAGAGCTTTAGCCTGCTCTTAATTTCCGGGGCAGAAAGCCCCCGATCGAGCAGATATCGAATCGAGAGGCACTGAATAACCGTTCTAGTCAGAAGGCCCAATAACATAATCGGATTCTTGCCGTTTCGTAATATTCCTGACAAAAGGCGTTCGGCCTGTACTGCTCGCCTCTGTACCACGGCATCTACAAAATCAAACTCCTGCGCATCAATCTTTTCAGGGAAAAGGGCTGAAAGATCTCGCTCTAATAATGTGTCCCCTTCTACGTATAAACTCGCATGCTCTATCAACCCTGCTATTTTATCCGGATCCTCCGCACCTAGCTGCGCTAATGCATTAATCGCCTCTTCATCTATCTTAGTAATACCGCTGCCTGATAGCTCTTTAATAATCCAACGATTAAGTTCAAAGCCCTTAAGCTCTTCAAACTCAATAAGGTTTGTTTTGTTATCAAAAGGTTTTCTTAGTACCGACCTAGTGTCCAGACGTAAGGCACTAAGGATGAATCTAACCTGACTGGAGGCTGCCCCAATGACTGAGAGGAACTCCTGGTTCATCTCAGTTGGGAGCTCCTCAAGGCGATCAATAATAAAAAGCTGATTTTTCGAGAAGAGAGAGAGTGAAGCGCTAGCTGTTTGAAGTTCACCAATTCCTTTTTTGTCAATTCTCTCCGCATCGAAACGCTTAATCTCTACCTTGGCAGGGTTTTTGTTCAGCTTGTCAATTAATAGAGAAAAAATCTTATCTCTGCGCACACGATCAGGAGAGATGATTAAGATAGTGTTCGGTACCTCTTGGGATTGGAGTATCTCTCTTAGAAGGCTTTTGGGATCTTTCTTGGAGACCACGGATATATTTCCCAACTAACCTAAATCCGGCAACTGCCGGATTTAGGTCACCTAGAAGTGGCAGTTCTAACTTTTTTTAGGCCAAAAAATGCCGGAAAACAGTTTGGCAGCAGGCTCACCTTGTGGGTGAATTCACAAACTTAATAACGCTTTGTGTTTTCGGGCATTTTTCGCCTTTTCACAGTTCGAACTGCTCCTTCTAGGATTAACAGTTATCGTATGCCCAAGGACGGAATCGAACCGCCGACACGTGGATTTTCAGTCCACTGCTCTACCGACTGAGCTACCTGGGCAAAAAGAGAGGGTATTGTTAAGCGCCCGGTATTTTTGCAAAATCAGGCCCGGCAAGTCAAGGTCTTACTAAGCCTATCATGGAGAGTTTTGCCTCCAGAGAGCGCTGAGAGAAAGCCAAGCAGTAGAAAAGAGAGCGGAAACGAGGTCGCACGCACTGTGCAGTGAAAAAAAGATGGTTTTCGGCCTACTTCGTCTACTATCTTAAGGCCCATAAAGCCATAACCAAGCGTTGAATTGAGGAGATAAAAGCTAATAAGTGGATATGCTATTAGGTTAAGTAAAAACGCAGAGATAAAATGGCCACTAATCGGCAAAATCTCTGAAATAAGAAGAGGCTCCCCTGCAATAAGCTTCGTTTTAATACTAAGATCCTCAATAAATACCAGAAGGGCTGTTAAAGCTAATGCCAGAGCAGTGATAAATGCTATATCTATAAGAAAAGCGAAGCTGCGGCGAAATACAGATGCGTTTTCAATCTGCTCTGCGCCTGCCTGCGAACCACCCTGATCTGCTGTGGTAGGATCTGCTTCTAACTTAAACTCATCATCTTTCCGTTTTGATAATCCAAGACGCGGCGCACTCACAGCCTTCTCAAGATCTTTGAGCTCTTTCTCCAGCGCACTTGTAGGTAGCACCTTTGACTCTGGCTCTTTCTCCGCCTGTTCGTACCGCTTTGCTCCACCTGGATTCTCAAGCTCTTCCATGGCTAGATCAAAGTGTAGTTCACACTCCTCAGTTTTCACAGCTTTAAACTGTGCGCTAGAAAGCTCTACCTCCAGAGTATCTTTGCTTTCAAGCTCCTGTGCAGCATGGTTGAACAGTGTGTTTATATCCTCTGTTACGGGGGGCTGTGCTAGAGTGTTTGTCTCCTCTGCTATGGGTAGTGGCGCTGCTTCAGGGATAACATTCGCTGATGCATCTAGATTGACTATTGGTTCTGTATCAAAATGAATTTCAGTATCCGTATCTGCCACAAGCTTGGTTTTTGATCTACCCTCAGATTCTTCAGGTAACACTAGCTTTGGCGTTAGCTCAGGAGTTGGCTCAGGATCAGGCGCTGGCTCAGGATCAAAGTGCATCTCAAAACCAGGATCATCAACATACGGAGTAGGCTCTTTTACGACCTCAAAGGTATGTTCCTCACCAGCATGTCCTAAGCCTTCCAAAACTTTATCTAGATCATGCCCAGCCTCTGAAAGATCCAATACAGCAGGAGCTTTAGGTGCAATAGGAGATAGATCGGCCTCTTGTGGCGGCACACCCACATTTTTTTCACTACTTTTAGCAAGCTTCGACTCAAGTTTGGCTATCGAATTTTTGAGAGCTGCATCTATTTTTTCCCCGAGTGCATCAACAAAGATCTGATCAGAGCTAATTTCGGAGAAAGGCACCGCTGTGCTGGACTTAGCTGGTTCAGGCTTCTTAGAAGGAGGGGGGTCCGCAGGTTTTTCTTTTGCTTCGCTAGGTTCCTCCAGTCCAAAATCTATTGCTTCAAGCACGGGGGGAGGTTTGCTGCTCGCGCTCTCTGTTTTAAGAGGTGGCGAATTCATTATGACTACTTGGTGCGGCTCTTCCTTAGGTTTTTCAGTCTCAACAAACTCTCTTTGCATTATTGATGCGGTCGAGACCTCGACCGGAGGTGCTAAGAGCTCAGCAATCTCCTGGGTAACCTTAGATTCTGTAGTTGAAGCAGAAAAATCACTGCCTCCTAAATCTAGGTTTTTATCATCGATGGCTGCAGGGATCTCCTCTTTCTCTACGGACTCCGGTTCTGGATTCTGAAAAGCTTCAATGGGAGGCTCCTGAACAGCTGGAATAAGCTCTGACTTATCTTTACTTAGAGTCGCTGTTGAGGCGACTTTAAGTTTAGTTTCAGGCAGTATGCTCTTTAATAGACCAAATACACCACTACTGGCTGGTGGAGTGGCTGCTGCGGCGGGCACATTGGTTGGGGCCTTTTTCTTTTTTTTCCCTAAAAGCTCTTCATGCGTAGCATCCGGATTTGTAATCGGCAGTTGTAGACTTTTCTTGTACGGACGTAGATCGATCATGCACTTCGGGCATAGGTCTCGCAGATCGGAACAGACAAATTTACATCCAGGGCAGCGCATGTTAGTTGAATTTTAACACAAATTACTTCCTACCAACAGAAACATCTTCTTATCATCCCCAAAGCGCCTCTACTGCAGCCATAGCAGCAACTGCTGCAGTTTCAGCGCGCAATGTTCGAGGGCCGAGTGAGCCTAGTTCGTAATTATTATTTACAAGGTAACTCTCCTCTGTGCTAGTAATATCTCCGGCTGGACCAACGACTAAACATATTTTACCGCCGGGCATTCCGAAGCTACGTAAGGGACGTGCTAATGTGGAGAGAGAGAGTAGAATGCGCCGATCGTTATTTTCAGACGTTCGCTTAACCGTGTCAACCAAGGATTGTACATCAGAAGCGAAGTATATCTGCGGGATGTCGACTCTGCCGCACTGCTTTGAAGCTGACACTGCAATGCGCTTCCAACGTTCAAGTCGCTTATCTAGATCCGTCGCTTCAGCTCGAACTACGCTCCTCTCTGCCTGCCAAAATAGAATATTCTCAGCACCTAGTTCAGTCCCTTTTTCACAGACAAAATCATTGTGATCGTTTTTTGCGAGTGCAAAGGCTAAGTGGCGGATTATAGAAGTCGGTTTTAGAGTAGTCCTCTCCTCATGTATCTTAATAGAAACAGACTTACCACTATCGACAATAATGGCTTCATATTCCTTGCCAGTGCTGTTATCGATGACCAGGAGATGTTCACCTGCTCTCATTCTGAGTACCTTATGCAGATGATGAGAGTCCTCGGCTGAAAGGTTGGTCTCTACCGGGAGATTAACGTCGCCTAAAGCAGGGAGAAAAACCCGTGGTATATGAGACATGCGTAATTGCTAAAAGAGTCCAGTCACCGGTATAACGTGCATCATTATCCGCGAGAGCGATATGTCAGATGAATGCAGGCTCGAAATCAGTAAACAAGATGCTACTTATCAAGCCCCATCTTTGTCAAACGATCTCTAAGGTAATGAATCTTATCAATACCGAAAATTCTTTCACGGTCTATGATGAAGGTCGGAGTATCAAAAACCCCCGCCTTTCTACCACGTTGATAGATTCCTTTGACTCTCTCCCGTGTATCAGAAGAGGAGATTTTGCTCAGAAAGTCACCAAGATCGATATCTAGCTCCTCGCAGAGCTCGGTCATGAAGTTCTCATCATTAGGGTTCTCACCTTGTCCCCACCACTTATGAAAGACCTTATAGTTATACTCCATTAAAATACCTAGATCCCTTGCAACCACAGCACCACGAGTTACGCGGTTTGGGTCAAACTCCCCCTCTGGCCATCCTTCAGGTACCTTAAACGGCATATTAAGCTCAGTAGCCGTACGCTTAGCATCCTCAAAAAGATATGAAAGCTTATCCGGTATAAGTGGAGCTGGCTGTACATTCTCCCCTGAAGCTTTCGCCGAAAATGGCTGCCATAGTAGCTCTACATCAAAATCATCGTTTAAACGATAAACGGACTCCAAAGCCAGATAGGAATAGGGGCTCTGGAATGAATAATAAACTTCTATTGTTGGTGCCATGAATTACCTGTGTACAATGTCTAAGCAATTAATAAAACAAAAAATATCTACTCCGTAAGGTAAACAGATTAAGGTAATTTTGCAAGAAAGAATTGAAGAAATTAAGGGAAAAAGCATATAGTATCTAATAAAAGTAAGCATTTTTGATAGTACTGCACACATTTAGCACTCTCTATGTCATTGGAAAAACTCAAAAATCTCGGCAAGTCAAAAGAGCTGCTGCTTTGCCTGGAGGTCAATCCGCCGCGCGGGGTGGCACTAGAGCCTGTATTTTCCCGCCTCGAGGGCAATCTGGACGGGATTGATTTTCTGAATATAACCGATAGTGCCTTAGCTCGCATGAAGCTTGCCCCGTTCCCGTTCGCCGCTATCTTAAAACAACGCTTTGGGATTGAGCCGTTAGTTAACCTCTCCTGCAGAGATAGAAATCTTATAGCGATGCAAGGGGATCTGCTTGCCGCTTGGGTGTGCGGGGTGCGTTCTGTAGTGGCCCTGACCGGAGACGCGGTTACAATTGGGGATTCTCCTGAAAGAAAAGGGGTATTTGAGGTCAACTCGATCGGTCTTCTTAATGCTATTGCGGTCTTAAATGGTGGGAAAGACCTGGCTGGGAATGAGCTCAAAGGAGCGCCTGACTTTACAACTGGTGTAGTCGTCAACCCTAATGTTAAGAATATTAATGCGGAGTTACGGAGACTAGAGCGTAAGCGGGATGCCGGGGCGCGCTATGCCCTTAGTCAGCCGGTCTTTGATGAGGTAACGGCCGCAGCTTTTTTGAAGGCAGCGGCTGGGATCGGTGTGCCGATTTTTTTGGGTTTATTGCCGTTTAAATCCGGTGAAGCAGCTCTTTCGGTGACGAACGTACCTGGAATTAAGATTTCAGAAGAGCTGAAAAATTTAGCGGAGCGTAGCGCTGCTGAGGATTTAAGTGATTATTCGATCGAGCTGTGCTTAAGAATTGCAGCAGCGTGCCGAGAGTATGTTTGTGGTTTCCACGTAATTAGTGGAGCAACTCCTAAGCTTGCATTAAGGTTAACGAAGGAATTAATAGGGTTACGGAGAAAACTATGAAACGTCGCGAAGAGATGACATTTTTGGAGAGGATTTACGTAGTTGAGATCTTTAAAGGCGTTGCCTTAACGACCTCAAGGATGTGCAGAAATTTCTTCATTCATGTGTTGCACCGCCTAGGACTCGCCAAGCAGACAGGCGCCGCAGCCTCTATCCAATATCCAAATGAACGTCGTGTTTATCCTGAAAGATATCGCGGCAGACACCGTCTTACATTGCAGCCTAATGGTGACATTAAGTGTACCTCTTGCTTCCTTTGTGCGACAGCATGCCCCGCCAGGTGCATTTATATTGAAGCCTGCGAGCATGAGGATCCATCGATTGAAAAGTTTCCTAAACGGTACGAGATCGACACGCTTTTATGCATCTACTGCGGTTACTGTGTTGAAGCCTGTCCAGTTGATGCAATTAGGATGGACACCGGTCTTCATCCCGAGGTTTATCCGGCAGATCCGCGAAGATTCATTGAAGACAAAGAGACCTTAATGCAGCGTTCAAGGGTGTTGGAGGATCTTGGTTCCGATAAATTATACGAACTCCATATGAAAAAAATGCAGAGAATAGAGACTCATCCATTTGAGAAGGAGCCGAGTGGTGCGGTTTAGGAGAAGAAGCCGGTAATCTAGTAGACTAGAACCCCGCGGTCCCAGTGGATCGGAAAAGCCTTAATATGCTCAGGATAATACTCTTAATATTTTTAATCTGCTTCCCGATCTCGATTACTGCCCAACCGATAGATGAGCTTGGTCAGGTTATCTCCCTGCCTAAACCTAAACAAGGCGGAGTCGCCGGCATCGTCATTAACAAAGCTAATGCGACTGAATTCAGAAATATGCTCATCCCGGAATTATACTCTCTTCTGCGCAAAGGAGTTTTAGAGCTCGATGCTGCTAGGAGTTTAAACTATCAATTCAGCCCTGCTCAGGATTCCCCACAGGGCAGCATCGAGGCTTTTAAAAAATTTCCCTATTCCAAGGAGACATTATTTAAGCAGATCTCACTACGAAATAGCTTCATCTATGGTGATAGAAATGCGATTTTAAAAGAGGAGGATCCACGCAAAGTAGCTGAAATGGTGCTGTGGAGTTGGAATTCTATTTTATGGTCGCAAGGTATCTTGAGTTTTGATTTTAGATTGCTATTTCTTAATTCCGATAAAAAAGAAAGGGAGGCATCAGCTTCCTTTCTGCGTATCTACCCCTCCGCTATAGATGCAGCCGACAAAACCGGGCAACTTTTCAGGGAACGGCTTAGGTTTACATCACCTCCAGCAATCGAGAAGCTCACCTTCCTCTCTTTCAGATTTGTGGATTCTCCAGAAGACACGCTCTGGCTATACTCCCCCGCGCTGCAGAAGACTCGTGAACTTACCTCTTCTAATCGCGGCGATAGTATCCTTGGATCCGGATTTAGCATGGAGGATCTTCTGCTTTTTTCTGGAAAAGTGGAGAGCATGGAGGGTCACTTTGATAAAAAAGTGTTGGGCTTAGTGCCATTTGTCGACCTGAATTCTGCAAATCTAAATTTTTTGGAAAATGGCTGCAAAGCTGTAAAGGAGAGAGGCAATCTTTCATTTCCGCGCTGGAACTTTGAAAGCCGACGCTTTGAGCAGGGTGCCGGCTGGATACCTACAGCTGCTGTCTTTGTGCCCCGGGAGCTGTTGCGCATTGAACTCAATTCAAGCGATCCCTTCTCCTTATATGGCAGACAGGTAATATACTTTGATTCTGAAATGATGGTGCCGGTATATAAGATCGTCTTTGATCGGGTCGGAAATCTCTGGAAGATTCTAATTGCAGGATACGGTCTTGCTAGCTCTGAGGATGGCAAGCAGAGCTATCCTTATCAGGGCTTTATAGTAGCTGACGATTTGAAGGAGGATCGTGCCTATATTCTTGAGTCAAAGAACATTACCAGTTGTAAGAGCTACAGTAAGGAGATTAAGCTAGAGGAGCTCTCAGCCCCACGATAGCTTCGCAAGGATTTATAAATGTCCAAAAGTCTATTAGATGAACATGATACGGTCCGTTACTGGTTTATTCAAAAAACCGTTAAAGCTCTGAATCCTACGGACCCGGTGACATTGGATGAGGATGAGCCCTTGGAGTCTGCAATAAAAAAAATGTGCGACCACGGGATCGGCTGTATTTTGGTAGTTAACAAGGAGATGCTATTAGCTGGTGTACTGACAGAGCGTGACATTATCAGGAAGGCAGATCTCTCATCAAAAGATGTTTTCAAGACGCCGTTGAAGCAGCTTATGACTCCTAATCCGGTCGTCACGACCCGTAGCTCTAGCATTGCACGAGCTCTAAATGAGGTAAAAAATGGTGGCTTCAGGCATCTTCCGGTAGTCCATAAAAGCAACCTCCCAAGTGGAGTGGTTTCGGTTAAGGATTTTTTAAAATACACCTCAGCTCAACTTGCCAAGGTTGAAAGCGGCAAAACATTTATTAATCCTAGCCTTAACTCATTTTTTGAACAGCCTATCAGCTCAGTTGTGCACCAGCCCGGGGAGAGAACGCATCTTACTCAATCTATAAAGGAGGTAATATCGCAGTTGCGTAAAAAAAGCATCGGAGCAATCCCAGTCTTAGATGCTAGTGGAGTTCTGTGTGGGATTATCAGTGAGCGTGATATTGTATGCCGTGCCTTTCTTGTTAAAAAAGAGTTTAGTCTTTTTACAGTAACAGATCTCATGACCGCTCAGCCTGAGACGCTGACACCCGACATCTCTTTAGGAAAAGCATTAAAGACTATGCTTGATGGAAGCTTTAGGCATATTCCAATTGTTGATAACGGAGGCCTTACAGGGATCATATCGATTAGGGATATTTTTAATGCACTAACAGCTTTAATTATTGCAGAATTAGATAAGGCGTAATTCCTCAGAAACAAAGAATAAATACTGTACTCTACTGGGAGCGGGCTGGAAGCCCGCGGTCCCGGTCTTGTTACTTGTAGTAAAACTGATTTTCTTCTTTTCAAAAGAAAAGTATGCGTCCCCAACGGGATTCGAACCCGTGTCACCAGCGTGAAAGGCTAGTGTCCTAGGCCTCTAGACGATAGGGACATATGAATTTGCGTGGCACGTTACAGCGTCAACAATTTATAGTATAAAACCATGTATGTCAAAAGTGCTAGGGCAATTGTACTTAATACCAAATACGCTTGGCGAATCGGCGCTAGATTACGTTATTCCGCAAGCAGTCAAAAAGATTGCTCAACGGCTCACCCATTTTGTAGTGGAGAATGAAAAAAGTGCTCGCGCGCACCTTAAAAGACTTGAGATACCTGTGCCGATTGCTGAACTTAAGCTCTATCCCTTGGAGCGAGGAGCGGAGAAGGAGAGTCTAGAAAGTGCACTTTTATTACTCCAGCAAGGTAGAGATGTTGGCCTTTTAAGTGACGCCGGTTGTCCCTGTGTCGCAGATCCTGGCGCAGAGGTAGTGCGAGCAGCTCAGGCCAGCGGTATTAAAGTTACACCGTTAGTTGGTCCAAGCTCTATTCTTTTAGCCCTTATGGGTTCAGGCCTAAATGGACAGCAGTTTGCTTTTCACGGCTATCTCCCTGTTGATGCAGCAGAGCGAAAACGGGCGATTCTAAGACTCGAGGAGGAGTCTGTGGACAAGAATCAGACCCAGATATTCATGGAGACCCCGTATAGAAATGAAAAGCTCTTTCATGATATACTGGAGTGCTGCAAGAATACGACCCTCCTTTGTGTTGCAACGGGCCTGACACTGGAGAATGAAAGCTTGCTAACAAGAACGATTAAAGACTGGCGCGGATTTAAGCTAAATTTAGACCGGGTACCTACAATATTTCTACTTTATAGAGGCTCTTTTGCTACCACGAATCACTTTAAAACCTAAACGAGAAGCGGCATTAAGACGGTGTCATCCTTGGATCTTTTCCGGTGCCATTGACAGAAAAGATCCGGAGATTAAGGCCGGTGACACAGTTGAGGTTTTTTCCTCAGTTGGTGACTTTTTAGCAGTTGGCCACTTCGCCGAAGCAAGTATCGCAGTCAAGATTATTGCGTTCAACAAAGTTAGCATAGACTCCCTTTTTTGGAGTGAGAAGATCCGATCTGCTATCTCTCTTCGACGTAGAATCGGATTATTTGAGAACCCTGAAACTAATGCCTTTAGATTAATCAATGCAGAGGGTGATGCTCTACCTGGCTTAATTGTAGATCTATACGCAAATACAGCGGTAATACAATGCCATTCGATCGGGATGTACAATGCTCGAAAGGAGATTGCAGCAGCCTTAGTTGAGGCGCTGCCTGAGCGCATAGAAGCAGTTTTTGATAAAAGTGCGGAATCCTTACACTCCAAACAGGAGAATGGATACCTTTTCGGCCAAGATAGCAGCAATCTGGTTGTTGAAAATGGATTTAAGTTTAAGGTTGATTGGAAACACGGACAAAAAACCGGATTTTTTCTTGATCAGCGCGAGAATAGGGCATTGCTAAAAAGATACGCACAGAATTGCTCAGTGCTGAATGCATTTTCCTATAGTGGTGGCTTCACGGTCTATGCGCTTGGTGCAGGAGCGAAAAGTGTAGACTCGGTTGATAGCTCTAAGCCCGCCCTTGAGCTACTTAAAGAAAATATTACTCTAAATTTCACCGAAGAGGTTACACATAAGAGTATTGATGCTGATTGTTTTGAATTCCTAAAATCGATCGATAGCAGATACGATTTAATTATTCTAGATCCTCCGGCCTTTGCTAAAGGTCTTAGCGCAGTCAAAGCAGGTATGCGCGGGTATGAAACTATCAACTCCCATGCTTTAAAAGGGATCACGCAGGGCGGACTACTCTTTACCTTCTCCTGTTCACAGGCTATAAGCCGCGAGATGTTCAGAGAGGTTGTCTCAAGATCAGCCGTCAACTCCCGCCGTAGCGTAAAGATTTTGCACGAACTACACCAAGCTCCGTGTCATGCTCTCAATCCAAATCATCCGGAGGGGGAGTATCTCAAAGGGTTGGTGTTGGCTGTGGATTAATTGTAACCGCTCAAAATAAGATTAATCATGTTTATCGGTATTATTCAGGGCACAGCAAAAGTAATAGATCTCACCCGATCTGCTGGAGCAGCACGGCTAAAATTGGAACTGCCGGCAGAGCGCGCTCGCGAACTTAAAATCGGGGGGAGTATCTCTGTAGATGGTGTCTGTCTTACTATCACGGAGATTCAGAATACTCAGGTAATTTTCGATCTAATGAGCCAAACACTAAATCTAAGCACTCTAGGTCAACTTAAGATTGGAGCTTATGTAAATTTTGAGCGCGCCGCTAAGTTAGGGGAGGAGATCGGTGGGCATATACTATCCGGGCACGTTGATGGAATAGTTACAGTTGAAAGCATTGAAAAGTTGGAAGGAAATACTACCATATGTCTGCACGTTCCTGCCCCTTTAATGCCGTACATCTTTCCACAAGGCTACATTGCTATAAACGGTGCGAGTCTAACAGTGGCTCATGTAGACAGTAAAAATAGAACTTTCAAGATCGGCTTAATACCGGAAACTTTAAAACGCACAACGTTTTCACAGATTAGCATCGGGGACAAACTCAATCTAGAGCTAGATCGAATCACACAGATAGTAGTAAACACAGTAAATGAAAGACTAAGGTCTAGTACCCAGTAAATAGCCAACTACGCTTTGTTTATCCTGATCTCTCCGCGTGCAATTAAAGCCGAGGTAATTAGAACTATTCCGCCTCCTGCTATCTGGATAGTGTCAAGCTCGTCGCCGAAAAAAAACCATGCGAAGGGGGCAGCTATTAATGGCCCAACTGCGCGCAGCGCTGAAACCACCCAGCCTTTCAGATCCTTAATAGCAGCGAACCAGAAAGGTAATGATAAAAAATGAAATAAAATTGTATGAACTGAGAGATATCTCCAGCCCTCCAAATTACTCCAACTAGCGGAATCTGAAAAAATAATAGCAAAGGGAAGTAGTACGAATCCACCCACAAACTGATAGATAGCCGCCGCTTGAACTCCACCTATTTGCTGTGCACTATTGGTTCCTGATATGTAGGCTAGTCCACTAAAGCACATTGCTATGATGATTAGCAGATCTCCTAGCTGACTCTCGCCTAACGAGAAACTCCCACCTGTTGAAAGAAGAAATGCACCTAGTATATGAACTGCTAGAAGTAATATATGAGCGAGACTTGTGCTCTCTTTCTTATAAATCCAGAGCCAGAATAAGATAAAATAAGGTTCAACCTTTGAAAAAAACATGGCTTTGATGCCCGTAGTAAGAGCGGTGGCATGCACAAATAAAAGTGTTCGAAAAAACGCCCCTAAAATAATTATTAGTATTAAACTTCTTCTCGCCGCTTTAATCTTTTCCCAGGAAGGAAGCCGGCCGCGCATTCTAAGAAATATAAGCCAGGCTGTCCCAGCAGAGAGTGGCCCAAAGCAGGCAACAATCAAGGTTCCTAGCGATTTAGTAGCATTACACTGAAAAATAACCGCTAAGCTCGAAAGAACTGAAGAGGTAAGCGCAAATAGTAGAGCGGAGCGATCAGGGGCCATTGTTATATAGAAGATAGAACTTATCTGTCCAGGCTCTAGAAGTTAGGATAAATTATGATCCTTGTATAGAGATAGAGAGAATGTCTAACGCAAACCAACTAAAGAGGGAGTTTCTTAAGCTATATTGGCCATCAGTGAAGCTGTTAACTCAATTTATACTTATTTTAGTTACTCTCATTCTCGTACTCTACTATAAAGCTCTTTTTATCGAGAATTCGGCGTTACTTGGCGGAGCTGAGCGCGATGCAGGGTTTTATCTCTGGCTCATGCGTTCAAATATCGCCGATTTTTTTTCACTTCCGTGGTTTGATACAAAAAGCTTCTATCCGTACGGTAAGACTCTGGCATGGAGTGATAATTTTATATTGCCATCTTTAATTGCAGGACAACTACAGGTTCTAGGACTTAGAGAAGCTCTTAGCTATAACATGCTCTTGCTCGGAGCAATTTTCCTAAATGGACTAACTGTATACATTCTGTGTTTTGCGCTTAGTGGGGAGCATTATGGCGCTCTCTTTTCCGGAATTACCATTGTAGTATGGCACTACCTTGTCGGTATGCTTGGGCATCCACAGCTTCAATTCGCATTTTTTATTCCACTGGGGATTCTTTTATTTTTTACTCTGCTTACTAAGCCCACCGTTACTCGTAGCTTTTTTCTTAGCTTAACCGTTACACTAACATTTCTCACCACGGTCTATTATGCGATCTTTCTTGCCCTATGCTGCGTGTTGCTGTTAATCGGGACACTATTAGTTAAACCCAAAATGATAAAAGAGCTTCCATGGCTTAAACTTGGAGCAGGGGCGCTTCTAGGCTTCATACCAATTATACCGTTTCTGCTTCCCTATCTTCATACAAGAGAGGCATTCGGTGAGCGCGCATTGCATGAAGCTTACTATTTTTCCTCCGATCTACTCTCCTATCTCTCTGCCTCTCCACATAATATTGTTTACAAGGCAACTGCTGAGTTAAGCCACTCAGAGGCGCATCTCTTTCCTGGTATTATTGTCATACTCCTTGTACTAATAGGATTATGGAGAGTCACTAGTGCTCCGGAGCTTAAAAGGCTACGCGAGATCTTTCTTACTATATTTGTTTTAAGCCTAACTTTATCTTATCCAGCATTAAGTGAGCCGTTTTTTAAATATTTAACCGCGATTTCTTTATGGCTGTTAATAGCTCTGTTCGGCATGATCCTCTATCGCCTTGGATCGCTTGAACGCAAACTAGGTTCACAGATATTCACTAATAGAGATATCGTTGCGGTTACGCTCTTTACGGCGGTTATGCTTTTTACTTTAAGCTTTGGACCACTTGGATATCCAGAGATTAAAGTAATGTCTCTTAGTCCGTACAGATTGCTGTATGAGCTTATGCCTGGCTTTAACTCAATGCGCGCTATAAGCCGTATCATTGTGCCATGTTACACCTTGTTGCTTTTAGCCGCCGCCTTTACGCTTACGCAACTTTTAAAAGACTCGAGGATTAAACCATCCGCTGCAGTTGTGATTATCCTGTTTTCTATACTGGAACAGATCACTCTTACCTTTCCACTTGAATTGATCCCGGAAGCTCCTGCTGTTTATCGCTCCATTCCATTGGAAAAGATCCCTAGTGCACCTACGGTCTATCGCTTCGCCGATGGCTTACTTACCTCACAGGATGCTGTTATCTCACTTCCATTTGCAGGAGAGCTTGATCAGTATGGCCAGGTGAAAAGATGGTCGGAGTTTGCAAGATTGCAGGTCAACTATATGAACTGGAGCGCGACTATAGGTAGGCCAACCGTAAATGGGTATAGTGGTCAGCGCAGTAAGCTCATTAAAGAGCTTCCTAGGGAACTCGCCAATTTTCCTGATAGAAGATCTATTCAAGCATTAAGTCAGATCGCTGGTTTGCGATATATATTTTTTATCTCAAAAAATCTTCCATACTTCGATCGTGTCAAATTTGAAGTCGCTTTGAAAGAGAGCTCTGCTTGGTTAAGCATTGTCAATCAGGATGAGAATAATAACTACCTGCTACAGCTACGCCCTGAAGCGGTTTTGGATGAGCGCTTTACGCTTATAGCTCCGCAAAGCACCAATGGCAAACTAGAGATTCAAATTGTCTCGAGAGGTTGTAGCCCTGAAAGCTCTCTAGAGGTCTTTGCTGATGACAGCTCTACGCCGTTAACTACAATACCTTGTTCTGCTGCTAGCACATCTACAACTACAGAGATCTTCCTTTCAAAAATCAGTAAAACAGTGCGGCCGATAAGATTAACTTTTCGTGCGCTTGGCGGTGCAAATTTTATAATGACTGATAGTAAATACAGTCGAAGCTTATAAGGTTTTTTTTCTAGCTTTGGGGATTTTAATAACTATCTTTGGCCCAAGAATATTTTCTACTCCCATCAGAGCTTCGACTGTTAACAAATACTTGCCAGCTCTTGGACGGGTCATACGCACGCGGGAGGTAAAGGTGGTTTTCTGATCAACAAGATCTAATTTCGATACTTTAAAAATCGCTACACGATACTGCAGATCCTCCTGAAGTGGCATCCAGGAGATAACTAAAGCCTTCTCGTTAATCTTAACCCCCAGAAACGAACTTTCAAGCGCTGCACGGATTGCCGCGTACTCATCCTCAATAGTTGACTGTGCTAGTACGGAAGGTACGGAGGTTGAAAGTGCTAATAAAGTAGTGACCAGCACTAGTGTCGATTTAATAACTAGAGTTATGTGAGACATATTAATGTTATGGTGATTTTTATAATATAATTACCCCCTATATTTTCCCCCCTATATTTTCTCAGACACATTGATATAAATAGTCACACAGGCATAACACTTATGCTTTTCAACTTGCTCGATTGAAGGATCCCGGGGTCAAGAGTCAAAAACAGCTGAATTCTATTAAAATGTGGGTTGGGAATGGTCCGGAATGGTTGGGAATAGGATGGAGATCTCCAGTTGACTCTATAAAATTAAGCTCAGGGCGAACCTCACCGCTACGAAGGATAATTTCGCACCACCCTATATTGCGGAATAATTTATAGAGAATTAGCTCATACAAGTTTTATGGAGGTGCAGCTCCACACGGCTCAAGCGAACGATAAGGCTTATAGGTTCCCTCTGGAAATACTACCCCCTCTTCACCAGCGCGGTAACGTGCAGAAGCATCTTTATATTGAAAGTATGTGTCAAAATACCACTGCTTAGCAATCTGGCGCCTCTGTGGATCCTCAGATAGTACGCGGGGTCTGTGACTTTTATAGGTAGATGTTTTTGTACTCTTAGGTAAACTGCCTCGAGGGGTGTTAAGTAATCTCTCACGGCCAAGAAATCCCTTACCCTCCTTTAGCCTCTCGGCTACTATCTTAGATCGTCTCTCCTCTAATTTCTTATGCATTAACGTTGCATACTCTTTTTGACTCATATCCTCGTAGCCAGGAAGCCTGCTATATTCCAGATGTACAGTTTCAGTATAATCCTTAATGGATAGCTTAGGGTTATAGCGCTTAGCAGCATTATACTCACCCCACCTTACAACCTTAAATTTACGCTTTATGCCGTATACGGCATCATGAAAACAGTTATAACCGGGATAATCCGAAATTCTCTCCACTAAGCCGTCATTTACCGGCTGAAGTACGGTATAAAAGAACCGATCTTCGACATCGGTATCACCAGGAAGTACTTCCGATGAGTATCTCCTACCCCAGAACTTACCCCCGGGATACTCAGTGGTATGGCGCGGTACTGCTCGGGCGATACTCGAGTTCAGATCACGCATGAATTTAGCCCGATTACACTTAGGAAAGTGTGCCGGAGCCTGCGTATGATTGCCCTCTATCGCCAGAGCGTAGAGCTTTACGTCGTAACGCTTAGTATACTTCGCTGTATACCCTAAAATCGCATCTTCAAGCGGCTTATTGTTTACAAACCAAAGCTCTGAGTTTCTAGACCTACTCGTTAAAAATGACCCATATTTCGATGTTTCAATGCGCGGATGATATGACATACACCTCCTCCATATCTAAGTATTCGGTGATGTCAGTCAAAAGTTGCCCGCTTCACTTTCTGTGAGCAGAATAATCTATATCTTCCTCCTGTGAGTCTAATCAGTTAAACCTCCTCACTTTAACTATCTTAAATTTATCATCGTGTCTGAGAAAATATTGGGGAAAATATTGGGGGAAAATATTGGGG